>CAYPKI010000228.1:0-1095 GCA_964411265.1 uncultured Alcanivorax sp.
TTGTCAGTATGTATTTACTTATCTTTGGCCCGCCAGGTTACGGGCAAATTTGGGGGTGTCCCGGATTCATATACCCCGCACGCGGGCATCGGTTACCCTTCCGTTTCGTCCGTCAAGACGGCTTATTTCCAGCACAGGGCAGACCCCGTCATGGCCAAGAATAACGACCAGCAACAAGACGTATTCGGGGTAGTGAACGCGATCATGCCCCAGGATATGGCGAAACGCGCCGAATATGCCGGTACCGAGAAGGCCGAGCAGAACACCTCTACGCTGTTGGCGCTCGCGATCATGGCGGGCGCCTACGTGGCCTTTGGAGCCACCTTCGCAGCCGCGCTTACTGCGGGTTCGGCCGATGGTGCCTTCGCCGGTCTCGGGAGCCTGCTGGGCGGACTCCGTTTCTCCCTGCCCTTTGTCCTGGCCATCGTGGGGGGCGCGGAGCTGTTTACCGCCAACGTGATCATGGTCATGGCCTGGGTCCATGGACGGTTGTCCACGCTCTGGCTGCTTAGGGCCTGGGCGCTGGTGTTTATCGGTAACTTTATCGGTGCTGTGGCAACCGGTTTCCTTCTGGTTCTTGCGGGACGCCACACGCTCGCCGGTGGAGCGGTCGGCGAGGCGCTGCTCATGGCCTCCGCGCGTATCGAGAACCACACCCTCTTTGAAGGTCTCCTTCTGGGTGTTCTGGGCAATACGCTGCTTTGCCTCGGTGTCTGGCTGACCTACAGCGCACGCACCACCACCGACCGCATCCTGGCGCTGACACCCCCGGTCGTAGCCTTCTATGCGCTGGGACTGGAGCACGCTGTAGCGGTGATGTTCTACCTCCCCGTCGCCTGCTTCATTGAATGGCTGGCCCAACCCGCCTTCTGGGAAGGGATCACCATGACGACCGAGGGCGGGCCGCCGCTGGCGGCCATGCTCCGGGTCCTGCCGGCAGTGACCCTGGGCAACATCCTCGGCGGCGGGGTCCTCGTGGGCTTCATGTATTGGTTTGTGTACCTTCAGCCGGAAAAGTGGATCGACAGGGAATAGCCAACCAGGAATAAGGGCTGTCGCCGTTCCTCGAAAGCGACGAACGGGCCATTGAAAAGC
>CAYPKI010000228.1:1197-3725 GCA_964411265.1 uncultured Alcanivorax sp.
CCAAATCCACGATATTCGTAAACGCGTCCGTAAATCGGCCCTTTATCCGATCCCGAACGAACGCGAAAAATATAGCTCTTGTCCACGGTATCGCCCCAATCGATATACTTGCGTTCGTTCCAGATCCAGGTCATTACATCGCCATCCTCGTCCCGGGGCGCATTTTCGTGCGCCAATGCAATCGACGGAAAATACCCACTCATCGGGGCACGATACGGAAAACGAAAAGAATGCGGCCGACGCGTTCTGGGTATGAAAAGCGGGATAAATCCGTTGTTTTTGCCGACTGCTTCGAACGTCGCCTTTATGGCAGGGAATTTTTCATCTTGGTATTCAGAATCCCTCATGTAGACCTTTATGTCAAACCGAAAATCCTTGTGGGTGCCCTCGCCATAGGGCTCAACCAGGTCCGCTTCGATGACATCATAGTAGAACACATGCTCCTTCGCAGGAAGGTCTACAAAAACCTCTTTATCAAGAGTCAGGGCCGGGTTAATCTTGGGTCGAACAGGTACTCGGGCTTTTGATCGATAAAATCCTTCCGTATACGTTGTGTAAAAACCTTCTTTGCTGACCTCGATGTCAAAAATATCCGGGAAAAACCAAAAAAATGTTTGAACGCCTTCCTGGTTTGTCTTGCCTTTTATTGGGCCAACAGACGATTCAACCTTGACCGTAGCATTTTCGACGGGCTCCCTGTTTACGGTAATTGCTTGTACATGGAACGGTCTCGGGGGCGTAAGACACCCTGAGAGACTAACCACCCCCAAAATCAGGAAGACTTTTACCAGATTTTTTCGGCCCCACTCTTTCCTCCAAAACAATTCAGTACTGCTTTTCCCTTTGTGCATATTAATCTCCCTGAAACAGTGAAATCCTTTCAACTGGTTTTTCGTAGCAGAGCTTATCGAAAGTAATGACTGCAATTCCATTCACGGTTACTCCGGCCAGAATCCGCCCACAAAAATAGCGGAAATAACAAATCCGGCCTGCAAAGGAAAGGTTACAACGTCGTACGCCAAGGCTGGAGGATAAAGGAGGGCGGCGGACGCCGACGCAATGGGGGTTTTCTCGACTTGTGCTAGACTGTAACTTGAGCCTTGGGGCAAGCCGGTTTCCTGATCGTAGGTTGCAACGACCACAACCTCATCGTCATTTTTCGAGTATAAGGCTACCGCATTGGCCGCGGGCAAAAAATTGTTCTGGAAGTGGTTCTTGTACGCTTCTGATTCAATTTTAACTATGTTTTCGCCATCCGGGATATTTCTAAAGCCGGGCTCGATCGTCTTCCGGATGTAACTTCCATCCTTCTCCTTTTTTTCCAGGTTGATGATTGCCCATTTTCGGGACCGTTTGATATGAGCTTCCCTACGGCTATGATAATAGGAAACCTTGTACTCCACATAAAGCTTCCCATCTGCCCGCACAACCTCGTCGATACGAACGGTAGAAGGTTTCCACTCCCCGGACCGGTCATGGACTAACATAGTGGCGCAGCCGGCGAGGTAGACCGAAACGGCAATCAGCGGCAAGACAATAAATATCCTGAACATACGGCGACCTCCCTGTACCCATCGGCTATTTCAAAAAGAATACTATCGTGACATAAAGGTAAATTTGGGGGTGTCCCGGATTCCGGTCCCCAATGAGCTCATCCATCAGGGCCAAAGCTTTCTCGTAGTCGCTCTGGTTCTGGATACGGGCAATATATCCGGCTTTCTCGAATAATTCGCGCGCTTGTACGATGATTCGGGCATTCATAGTCATTCATTCCTTCACTGCACCGTTTCCGCTCCCTGATCGTACGGCTGGATGCATTTCAGGTCGTCTTCTTCCTCGCGTTCCGCCTGATACAGCTCCCAGCGCAGTTGCAGGTTCAGCCAGTATTCCGCCGAGACGCCGAAGAACCGCCCCAGGCGCAGCGCCGTGCTGGGCGTGATGCCGCGCTTCTGGTTCACCAGCTCGTTGATCCGCTGGTAGGGGACATGGATGGCGTCGGCGAGCTGACGTTGGGTGATGTGCATGGGCGCGAGGAACTCCTCGGCGAGCATTTCGCCGGGATGAGTCGGCTGCCTGTTGTCCGGAATGCGCACCATGATGCACCTCAGTGGTAATCGGTTATCTCGACATCGGCCGGCCCGGCGTCGGTCCAGCGAAAACAGATCCGGTACTGTTCGTTGATCCGGATGCTGTACTGCCCTTCGCGAGAGCCGACCAAAGACTCCAGCCGATTGCCGGGAGGTACTTTGAGATCCTCCATTCTGCCGGCCGAATCGAGCTGATCCAGTTTCCGCCCGGCAACCTTCCACAGGTTCACGGGCAAGGCCTTTCGCGCCGCCCTGGTGGCCCGTCCATGGAAGATGTCTTCAGTGGCTCGATCCCTGAAGCCGGAAATCATGGAAACACGGTATCACGGATATCATGTTATTTGAAGTAACGGATACACCTGCCTGGTAACGTGGACGTCCTGTGAGTGTGCGCTAACACACATCAAATGCCTCGAAATAGGGGCACGAATTTGGGGGTGT
>CAYPKI010000229.1:0-2419 GCA_964411265.1 uncultured Alcanivorax sp.
GGTGCTCGAGGATGGCCGCCTGACGGACGGCCAGGGACGGACCGTGGATTTCCGCAACACCGTGATCGTGATGACCTCCAACCTGGCCTCGGATCTGATTCAGAACATGGCGGGAGAGGACGACTACGAGAAGATGAAGAGCCAGGTGATGGAGGTCGTGGGGCAGCATTTCCGGCCGGAATTCATCAACCGCATCGACGAAACCGTGGTCTTCCATCCGCTGGCACGCGAGCAGATTCGCGGCATTGCCAGTATCCAGCTCGAAGGACTGCGTCAGCGGGTGGCCGAGCGCGATCTGGACATCCCGCTTACCGATGCGGCGCTGGACCGGCTCGCCGAGGCCGGCTTCGACCCGGTCTATGGGGCGCGGCCGCTCAAACGCTCGATCCAGCAGCAGATCGAGAATCCGCTGTCGCGCAAGCTCCTGGCCGGTGAATTCCAGCCGGGTAGCACGATCCGGGTGGACGTCGAAGACGAGGCCTTTGTGTTCCGTTCTGAATAAGCGGATGGCCCATTGTCCGCAAACACAAAAAGGCCGGCTTAACGCCGGCCTTTTTGTGGGCCAGGAATAGGTCCGGACTGCTAGTTTTCCGCTTCGTCCTTGTTGCAGCGCTCCAGGGCCTTCTTGGTTTTTTCAATCATGGCCTCGCGCTCATCTTCCGCCATCGTTTCCAGTTCCCCGGTCTCCGGGTTCTTGCGCCGAACATTCGTTGTCGTTTTCAGGGTTTGAAGGTTTTTACGGTGCTTTTCGCAAGCCTCCTTGTCGCCGTTTTCGGATTTTTTCTCCTCTTCCTCATTTTCTTGCGATGCTTCACGTTCCTTTTTGGTTTGCTGGCGTTGGTTTTTCAGCCGTTCCAACGCTTCGTCTTGGCTAGAAGAAGGGGGGTTGTTTGCACGAACCCTGTTGGCATCACGGTCTTCGGGCTTTTCGGCTGAATAATGCGTTACGCCTTGATCATCGACCCATTTGTAGTACTGCTCGGCCGATAGCGTGGGGCACAACGTAGCTGACAGGGCCAAGACCATCGTCAACGCGATTCGCATGGTGAAACCTTCTTTCCCGGGAGATCAGGCTTGAGTGCCGGGACGATACCCGCCTATACACACTCTTCTTCAATGACCCTGTTCACTTTCTCAAGACGCGCAGCTTTTTCTGCATTCCATTCCGCTGACACACCCTCCGGCACCTTGGGCATAGAGCCTGGCTGGTCTTCGTTATGCTGGACAAACTTCTTGGTTTTTACCAGCTTTTCCTTTTCCTCAATGTACTGTTCGCACTCCTCCGCGCTCAGGTCCCTCTGCGTCCGGGCATCTCGGCCGTCCGACTCCTGCGCCAGCGCAGGCAACGGTGCCAGAGCTACCACGAATGCAAATGTAATGCCTTTGTTCTTGAAATTGTTCAAAAGGTCCATGACATGCTCCGGTAGTGTTCTCTTTATTGAGTATGGTGGCAATAGGTTTATGGTGCAACCAAAACGGCGCACTGTTGTTTGACACGGACCACAGATTTGCCAGACAATTCCTAAACATCCGCGCGTGATGGCGCGGAACAATACCGGAGATCGGGACCCACAGCTGCTTATCGGTGGCTGTGAGGCCGGGACCCGGGGCGTCGTTATCGCGGCGTCCGGCGCAGCAACCCTGCAGCATTCGTCCCTTCCGTACGTCTGTACCCGCGGCTACCGCCGTCGGGAATCCGCCGGATTCGCCCCAGAGGGCGCTCCGGACGACAGACCTCCTGAACGCTCCAGAGTCCCGCGTTGCCGGTTTCGGGCGCGGCGGTGTACGACGTTCAAACAATCGAGGTGAAGAGTTGGAAGAACTGAGCGGTGGCGAAATGGTCGTTCGCGCTCTCGCGGACGAAGATGTCGAATTCCTGTTCGGTTATCCCGGTGGGGCGGTGCTGCATATCTATGATGCGCTGTTCCAGCAGGACAAGGTGAACCACATCCTGGTGCGGCACGAGCAGGCGGCGACGCACGCCGCCGACGGCTATGCCCGTGCAACCGGCAAACCCGGCGCCATACTGGTAACGTCCGGCCCTGGTGCTACCAATGCTGTAACGGGAATCGCGACCGCATCCATGGACTCCATTCCTATGGTGGTCATTTCGGGCCAGGTAATCTCTGACTGGATTGGTGATGATGCCTTTCAGGAAACGGACATGGTGGGTATCTGCCGCCCCCTGGTGAAGCACAGCTGGATGGTGCGCGATCCGCGGGATATTCCCGGGATTTTCCGCAAGGCTTTTTATGTCGCCCAGACGGGGCGGCCCGGACCGGTATTGATCGACATCCCCAAGGACATGACGGCGCCGCACAACCGGTATCCGTACGAGTATCCGGAACAGGTACAGATGCGCTCCTATAATCCGGTCAAGAAGGGCCACACGGGCCAGATCCGCAAGGCGGTCAATGCC
>CAYPKI010000229.1:2429-3681 GCA_964411265.1 uncultured Alcanivorax sp.
GGTGCCATCCAGGGGGAGGCCCATGAGGTGCTGACCGCCCTGGCGCGCAAACTGAACTTCCCGGTCACCAACACCGTCATGGGCCTGGGCGCCTTTCCGGGGTCGGATCCGCAGTTTCTGGGCATGCTGGGCCAGCACGGCACCTATGAAGCCAATATGGCCATGCACCATGCCGATTTCATTCTCTGCGCCGGCGCGCGCCTGGACGACCGGGTCACCAACGATGCTGACAAGTTCTGCCCCAATGCCACCCTGGTGCACATCGACGTGGACCCGGCCAGCATTTCCAAGAATGTTCCGGCGAACATTCCCATCGTGGGTCCGGTGGACCAGGTGCTCGGGGAAATGCTGGACATGGTGGAGCAGTCGGAACAGCAGCCCGATGAAAAGGATCTCGAGCGCTGGTGGGAAGAAGTCCAGGGCTGGCGGCAGTATCACGCGCTGCGGTACGACCACGACGCCGATGGGCCCATGAAACCCCAGCATGTGGTCGAGACGCTGTACCAGGTGACCGAGGGCAAAGCCTATGTGACTTCGGACGTGGGCCAGCACCAGATGTTCGCGGCCCAGTTCTACAAGTTTGACCATCCGCGGTGGTGGATCAACTCGGGTGGACTCGGGACCATGGGCTTCGGCTTCCCCGCGGCCATCGGCGTGCAGTTTGCCTACCCGGATGCCATGGTGGCCTGTGTAACGGGCGAGGGCAGTATTCAGATGAACATCCAGGAGATGTCCACCTGTCTGCAGTACGGCCTGCCGATCAAGATCATCAATATCAACAACCAGGCCCTGGGCATGGTGCGCCAGTGGCAGGACATGCAGTACGGCGGCCGGCACAGCCAGTCCTATATGGACTCGCTGCCGGATTTCGTTGCCCTGGCCGAGGCCTATGGCCATGTCGGCATGAAGGTGGACAAGGCCGAAGATCTGGGAAGCGCTATGCGCGAAGCCTTCGCCATGACGGATCGGCTGGTGTTCCTCGACATTTACGTGGATCCGTCTGAACACGTCTATCCCATGCATATCGCCGGGGGCGCCATCAATGATATGTGGCTGTCCAAGACCGAACGCACCTGAGGGCGAACAATGAGACGCATCATCTCTATTCTGATGGAAAACGAGCCCGGAGCCCTGTCGCGCGTGGTGGGGTTGTTCTCCCAGCGCGGCTACAACATTGAAACCCTGACGGTGGCGCCCACGGAGGACGAAACCCTGTCGCGGCTGACGCTGACCACCTTTGGGGACGACGAGA
>CAYPKI010000230.1:0-3674 GCA_964411265.1 uncultured Alcanivorax sp.
CCACGGTGGCCTGGTGTTTTCTGACGCGGGGCGTCGCGCTGGGTCCTGGTGGGCCTACTACGAGCTGGGCTGGGGCGGCTGGTGGTTCTGGGACCCGGTGGAAAACGCCTCCTTCATGCCCTGGCTGGCGGGCACGGCGCTGATTCACTCGCTGGCGGTGACGGAAAAACGCGGGCTCTTCCGGCCCTGGACGGTACTGCTGGGCACTTTCCTGGTGCGCTCGGGTGTGCTGACGTCGGTGCACGCCTTTGCCACGGACCCCGCGCGCGGGGCTTTCGTGCTGGGTTTCCTGGTGGTCACCGCGGGCGGCGGACTGACGCTGTACGCGTTCCGCGCGCCCGTGCTCAAGGCCTCAGCGGGCTTTCGCCTGTGCTCGCGCGAGAGCTTTCTGATGGTGAACAATCTGGTGCTGCTGACCGCCGCCTTTGTGGTGCTGCTGGGCACGCTCTTCCCGCTGGTGGGTGAGGCCATGGGCATGAAGATCTCCGTGCGCAGTCCCTATTTCAATGCCTTTTTCGTGCCCCTGACGCTGGTGCTCATGCTGGCCATGGTGCCGGGCATGATGAGCCGCTGGGGTTCGCAGGAGCTGCGGCCGCTGTTGCGGCGTCTGGCCTGGATCGTGCCCGCCGCGGCGGTGGGCGGTATCTGGGGCTCGCGTCTGCCCGGGCCCACGCCCTGGCCGGGTACACTGGCGCTGGTGCTGGCGCTCTATGTGGTGCTGGCGCATCTGGATGATGTGGTGCGGCGTGTCAGCGCGACCGGCGCCGGGCCGGTCCGCGGTCTGGTGCAATTGCCGCGCGGCTATAAGGGCATGGTCCTGGCGCACTGCGGATTGGCCCTGACGGTCGCCGGTGTCACGCTGGTCAGCAATCACGAGGTCGAACGTGACATGCGGCTCGCGCCCGGTGGCTCGGTGGAGATGGCCGGCTATACCTTCAACTTCCAGGATCTCCGATCCGTGGAGGGGTCTAACTATGACGCCCTCCAGGGCGAGTTCCGGGTTACCCGGGATGGCGCCGAGGTAGCCCGGTTACAGCCGCAAAAGCGAACCTATCGTGCCAGCGGGCGTGTCATGACCGAGGCGGCCATTGACGGCGGACTCTTGCGCGATCTCTATGTCTCGCTGGGCGAGCCGCTGCAGGAAGGTCAGACCGTGGGCGCCTGGGCGGTACGCATCTATTACAAGCCCGGGGTGCGCTGGATCTGGCTGGGGGCGTTGATTACGGCTATCGGCGGAGCGGTGGCGCTGTTTGATAAACGCTATCGCCGTCCGGCGCAATCCGGGGAAACCGCATGAACCGTAGCGGGCTGATCTGGCGTTTCGTGCCCGCTTTGGTGCTGCTGGCGCTGGCGTTGCTGTTTGTCTGGGCGCTCAATCGTCCGGATCGGGATGAAGTGCCGTCCGGACGCTTGGGTGAGCCCGTGCCCGCCTTTTCCCTGCCTGCGCTGAACGCGGATGGCGAGCGCACGGAAGCCATCTTTGAGGGCCAGTGGAGTCTCTTGAATGTCTGGGCCAGCTGGTGTCGCACCTGTTATGTCGAGCACCCTTATCTGATGGAGCTGGCCGACCGGGGCGTGCGCATCGTGGGGCTCAACTACAAGAATGAAAAACCCAAGGCGCGGACCTATCTCCAGGACGGCGGCGATCCCTATGTGCTGACCCTGGTGGATCAGGACGGTGACTATGGACTGGATCTGGGCGTTTATGGCGCCCCCGAAACCTGGGTGATCAATCCCGAGGGCGTGGTGAAGCTGCGTCACGCCGGTGAGCTCAATCGCGACGTCTGGCAACGCAAGTTTGCACCGGTCTGGAAGGGGGCCAGTCCCTATGACGAGTAAAGGTTGGTTGTGGTTGCTGCTGCTGGCGCTGCCCGTGATGGCGTCGCAGGGGCTCTATGATTTTGACAACGACGAGCAGCGCCAGCGCTTTTATCAATTGACCGAGCAGTTGCGCTGTCCCAAGTGCCAGAACCAGAGCATCGGTGATTCCGATGCGCCCATTTCGCAGGATATGCGCACAAAGACGGCCGAGTTGATCAAGGAAGGCCGCAGCAACGAGGAAATTATTGCGTATTTTGTGAAGCGCTACGGTCAGTTCGTGAATTTCGATCCGCCGTTGAAAGCCAAAACGTTGCTGCTCTGGGCGGGTCCGGTGCTGGTTTTCCTGGCCGGCGCCATGCTGGTGCTGGTGCAGCTGCGTCGCGCCCGGGGCGCGCCGACTGAAGAGGATGAATGATGCTGATCGCGCTGGCGGTTGTTTTTTGCCTGTTGGTAACGGTTTTGCTGGCGCTCATCTGGCGGCGCGAAAGCCGGCGTCAGGGCGCCACCGTGGCTGCCGGTCCGGCCTGGATACTGGCTGCGGTCCTGGTGGTGCCGGGTGGGGCCCTCTACTGGGTGGCGGGCTATGACCAGGAAACCGGCCAGTGGCTCAGTGATTACCGGAAGCTCAGGCCCATGGCCACGGAAATCCTCGAGGGCCGTTCGCCGCGGGACGTAGCCGGCGAGGACACGCGCACGGGCGCACTCACCCGGGTCCTGCAGCGCGAGCTGGTGCGCCGCACGGAATCCGTGTCGGGCTGGTACGCGCTGGGTCTGCTGTATCACCAGCTGGAAGAGCCGCCCATGGCCGTCAAGGCAGCCCGGCAGGGGCTGGAGGTCGCCACGGGCCGGCAGCGCACGCAAATGCAACTCCTGCTGGCGCGGAGTCTGGTGGCGGCCAACCAGGGCCAGCTGACACCGGAGGCTGAACAGATGCTGCTCGGCATTATCGAGGCGAAGCCGAATCACGACGGCGCCTGGACGCTATTGGCCATGGCGGCCAGCCGATCCCAGCGCCATGCGCTCGCCGAGCGGGCGTTCGAGCATCTGTTGGAGCGGCATGGCGACGGCGAGGTGGGGTCGATGTTGCGCAAGGGCTTGAAAGAGGCGCGCGCGGCCCGGTCCGAGGCGCAACAACAGCCGGCTGGTACGGACGAGATCGTGGTGCAGGTTGACGCGGGCGAGGGTGTCCAGTCCGGCGGTACCGTCTTTGTCTTTCTGCGCGGCTCGGCAAGCGGCGGCAAGCCCCTGGCAGCGCGCCGTATGCCCGTCGACGACTTTCCGGTAACCGTGCGCGTGCGCGCTCAGGACTGGCTACAGCAGCGCCCCGATGATCGCAGCGGCTTGCGCGCCGGGGCACGCTACAGCACCGATGCGGGTGGCGGTGTAGGCGCGGCCGGTCTGCGCGCCGCGCCGCAACCGCTGACGGGCAAGGGTGAAAGGCCGGACGCGCGCCTGGAATTGCGTCGCTAGCTGTGCAATCCCACCAGGATGTCCTGGACTCCTGAGTTGTCGAGTCCCGCAAGTCGGCGCAGGGATGCGCCTCCCACAGGCTTATTCAATCCCGGCGGGGCTCCTGTGGGAGGCGTCGTGGCAAGGATGCGCCTCCCACAAGCGTATTCAATCCCGGCGAGCGCGTTATTTACTGTGGGAGGCGCATCCCTGCGCCGACTTCCCGGATCCTCTGGAATAGCTCATCACAACCCGGGCAATGGAACATCCTGTACTCGCCCCTAGCTCCTGGCTCCTGGCTCCTCGCACCTCGCTCCTCGCACCTCGCTCCTTCCGAACCTCAGTGTTTCGTGCTGGCAGGCTGTTGAAAAACCCTTGGCGTACTCAGCGTGGCCTGAAGCCTG
>CAYPKI010000231.1:0-3660 GCA_964411265.1 uncultured Alcanivorax sp.
TGGAGTTCTCTTTGGCCCACCGCGTGGCCTCGCTGGCCGGGTGCTCGGGGTGCCGGAGGGGGCACGGCTGACTATCTGTCCCGGCCGAGCCGGCTCTATCGGACGGTATATGAGCACCACGACAAGCGTAACGCTCGGCTTAGGCGCCCCCGGATCCCCCTACCATTGAAGCGGACTGGCTGGAGCGCAGGCGAAACAACTTCCGGGTCAAGCGCGGCCTGACGATGGATGGGTCCGCGCTGCAGGTGACCATTGACGCGGGCTGGCATTACTTGCCCGGAATCTGGAAGTGAAGACGCTCAGGCGCGCGTGGTAGATTTTTCCCCACGATGAATTCGATCCCCTGCGTGTCGAGATCCTTTGTGAGGGCAATTCCCGGTGCGGGGACAGGCATCGGGCAACGGTTACGCACACCATCATGGCCTGTGACACGCGAACCTCAGCTACATGGTTGATAAGGGCGAGTGCCTTGGTTCTTGCGGGACTGGAACGAGGCAAGTGGTCTACATGCCTGGGAGGCACTGATGAATACGACAATCTGGACTCTGGTGGCTGGCGCCATCCTGGCGCTGACCGCGGCTGCGGGTGCTCGGGCCGCGGATGATGAGGATGGCGACGTGTGGCTGAAGCTGCGCGCTGAGCTGGATCATCCGAACGGCTATTGTCTGGATGTTCCCGGGGTGGGCGACGGCGCAATGCACTGGAAGCCGCTGATCGCGCACAACTGCAAGCCCGGCCGTTGGAAGGATGAACTTATCACTTTCGACGATCAGCGCATCCGCTTTCCGGGCTATGACCGGTGCGTGATTGCCGCGGGCGTGAAGGAAGACAGCCTGCCCGGCGCTACCGTATTAACCCGGGCCTGTGATGACGACGAAGTGCTGCAGCAATTCCGGCTTCATGACGACGGACGGCTGGAACAGGCCGACAGCGGTCTTTGCGTGACCGTGGGCGCCGAGTCACGCCCCACTTGGAGTCCGGATCATCGCTGGCGGCCCCTGCAGCTCAAGCACTGCGATCAGGCACGGAAGGAGTATTCGCGCTGGGAGCTGGCGGAGCCGGTTGAAGACTGAGGCACAGCTCGTCCGCCGGGCTGGAAAAAATGCCGGGAAAGGCTCAGCTTCGGATGCCCTCCGGCGTCTACTCGGGCATGGTCCGGACACCGGATCCGATCTCCGACCCTCCTTCCCGGCCCGGTGCTGGGCCTGGCATAGCCCCCGCTAAAGCAAAAGGTGGTAGAGCAGGCACGCGCGCAGGAAGCCGTAGCTGAATCCGTAGCTGTAACGGCTTTTGACCGCCAGGGCCCGAAGTTCCTCCGGCGTCTCTTTGTGCACCAGAACTCTGGTGAGCCCGGGCGCGAAGGTATGCTGGGCATGGTAGCCCAGCCCGGCACCGGGTTTTGTCAATCCGGCGAGCCATCGCCGGCAATCCGGTACCCCCGTTTCAGCCCCATTCGCGACGGATGGGAAGTTCCAGCCGATCAATCCGGGACGCTATGACGATGAGGTTCAGGGTCCGGGGGGGGTGCTCCAGGGATCGCGGACGGGAGGATAAAACCATACGAGGCCCGAACCGATACCCAATGACCGCGGGCCGCGTGCGACGAGGCGGACATCATCATGGCGAGCATGGGTAAGTGCCGCGTGAAGCTGGTGGCGTTTTCGGTTTCCCGGATCCAGGCGCGTGTCCGTTTGACTGCCGAGAACCGATTGTCCAACGTCTTCCAGGGTCTGGAGTCCCTGGGTAGGCAGTTTCGCGATCATACGCTCATGATCCGAAATTCCAGCCCCCCATTTTCCACGCTAACCTGTCGGGGGGAATCCAGCTCCTGCTCGGGCTCATGTCTCGCTGGACAGTGCTGGCCGTGGCAGCCAGGCTCAGGGTGAAAAGCCCGGGGAAGCTGGTCTGGTGGAATAGTTACCCCTTCCGGTAGTGGTGCTGATCTCGCTCACGATCGTCCTCCCTCGTGGTCCCGTCTTCGCCATCGCGAGTCTTTACGCGCGATGGGTTACGCGCAGCATGATGAACAGCGCCAACGGCGCCAAAGCGCACGGGTTTGCCCCGGCTGTTGTCTCGCGCCGTGGACAGGCCAGACCCCAAGGGGATTTGCACCGGCACCGGAGTAGCCCGGCGCGGCGTTTTCACGCACGGACGAAAGGGTGTTGTATCATGGCCATTGCAATGCAGCGCCTGCAGGAGTGGCTAATGAGTGATATCGGTACAAAAACCAGTGCCATCAATGTGCTGGGTTCGCCCCTGGCCGTTTGCGGCACCGACCCCGTGACCGGTTTTTTCCGCGATGGCTGTTGCCATACGAACGCGCAGGATCACGGCATGCATACGGTCTGCGCGGAAGTGACCCAAGATTTTCTGGAGTATTCCCGGTCGCGGGGCAACGACCTGATGACCCCCAAACCGGAATTCGGCTTTCAGGGCCTTCAGCCCGGTGATCGCTGGTGTCTTTGCGCGGATCGTTGGTTCGAGGCCTGGCAGGCGGGCAAGGCCCCGGCTGTCGTACTGGAAGCCACGCATCAGCGTACGCTGAGCAAGATCCCTTTCGAGGCATTACAGGGCTGCGCGGTCGACGCCCCTTGAGCCTGCCTCTGTAATATAGCGGAGCATGCTGCATCCCTGTGTTGCATTCATTCGGCAACACAAGGAGGCAAGCATGCATCTGCATCACTGGCGGACAAGCGACTGGGCGCGTGCCATCGGCGTGGGTATCGCCACCGCCATTGTGCCCTCACTGTTCATGGTGCCCATGTTCAAACTGGGACTGTCGCCCATGCCCGGACCGCCGTCGCTGGAGTTCGCGAAAATCGTGCTGGGTCAGCAAAATCTGCCCATGCCAGTGGGTCTGGGCTTTCATGTGGCTTATGTCCTCTTCTGGAGTCTGGTGTTTACCGGTGCCTTCCCCCGCCGCAGTTTGGCTACGGCCGTAGCGCTGGCCGGTGTGCTCTGGTTGGGCGTGCTCCTCGTTTTCTTCCCTCTCTTCGGCTGGGGCATTGCTGGCACTGGTGTAAGCGTCAAACTGATCCCGGCATCGCTGATCCCGCATGCGCTCTTCGGGGTGGCACTGTGGTTCTTTACGCGGCTGGCCTTTGACACAGCGCGCAAGCCCGCTACGGCGCACTAGGAGTATCCGAGGGCGGTACGTACCCGGTCGATGCAGGCGGCCACGCTGGTCGCCTCGTCACCATTGGTGTCGCAGTGCACCACCCGGGGTTGCTCGTCCGGTGTGAAGGGATCATGGGTCTGGAGCTGGTGCTCGAGTACCTCGGTGGTAGCTTCCGACGGATCGCCGCCGGCGCGCCGGCGGGTTTCCACGCGTCGCCGAAGTTCGTCCGCATCGGCGGCGCAGTCGGCGATCCGCAAGGGGACACCGCGCCGGTGCGCGACGGCCTCCAGGCGTGCACGTTGCCAATGGTGCAGAAAGGCGGCATCGACAATGACGGGCCAGCCGGCCTGGAGGATCTGGTCGGTCTGCTGCGCCAGATGCTCATAGGTGCGTTCACTGGCGCCGCGCTCATAGATTCCGCCGCCCACACCGGAGCCGCTATCGCTTTCGGCCTCCAGATCAAAGAGCCGCTTGCGCTCGACGTCCGAGCGCAGACGCACCGCGCCCAGTGATGCCAGCAGCTCGGCCGCGATCCGGCTTTT
>CAYPKI010000232.1:0-1777 GCA_964411265.1 uncultured Alcanivorax sp.
GACCTCTTCCAGTCCGTGCACTGACAGATGAATGGCCAGTGTGGTGCCACTGGCGGCAAAGGTTTCCAGCGACTCGCCTTCGGGCATGGCCGATGCCCGACCCTGAGTGCGAGTGAGCACCAGGCTCTGAGCCACCTCCGGCAGGGTCAGTTCCTGCCCCAGCACGGCTGCCGCCGCGGAGAATGCCGGTACGCCCGGCACCAGTTCCACCGGAATGGCTCGCGCGCGCAGTCGGCGCAGCTGTTCCGCGACGGCCGAATAGACCGACAGATCGCCGGAATGCAGCCGGGCCACGTCCAGGTTCTGGTCATGCGCGCGCTGGATCTCGTCAATAATGGCGTCCAGATCGAGGGACGCCGTATCCACCAACCGGGCATCGTCCGGCGCATGGGCCACCACCTCGGGTGGCACAATCGATCCAGCATAGAGGCAGACCGGGCAGGCCGCGATCCGGTCCCGGGCGCGCAGGGTGATAAGATCCGGTGCGCCCGGACCGGCGCCGATAAAATGTACCGTCATGAGGGTGTCTCGTCCGGAGTCGATGGTCGGGTGGCGGCCCAGAGCGTGACCGGCCGCAGGGGCTGCCAGCCGGTGAAACGGCCCAGGGGTTCGCTGCGGTCCACCGCCAGCCGGGTCAGGGTGCCGCCATAGTCGTCCTGGGCCCGGGCGAGCACCGCTTCGCCCTCGGTAGTGACCGCCGTGGCTACGAGCCGCCCACCGGCGGGCAGAGCCGTCCAGCAGCTTGCCAGCAAGCCTTGCGCGGTAAGACCACCCCCGATGAAGATGGCGTCCGGGGCTTCGAGCCCGGCTAACGCCTCCGGCGTCTCCGCCTGCACCAGCGCCAGCGACCCCGCTCCCAGATTCAGGGCATTGGTGCGAACGCGCTCAAGCCGTTCCGGGTGTTGTTCCACCGCTGTGGCCTGGTTGGCCGGATGGGTCAGCAACCATTCCACCGCGACCGAGCCAGAGCCGGCGCCCAGGTCCCACAGATGTTCTCCCGGACGCGGTGCCAGCCGCGCCAGAATTACAGCGCGCACTTCGCGCTTGGAGATCTGGTCGTCGTGGTCGAAGTCGACCTCGGGACGTCCGGGGGTCAGCGCCATGCCTGCCTCGGGGCTGTCCGGGCGGCACTCAATCGCCAGGGTGTTCAGCCGGGCGCACTCGGCACGGCTCCAGGCCCGGGCCGTGGTCTCGTAACAGGCCTCGTCCGGCCCGCCCAACGCTTCCAGTACAACCAGCCGGCTGGCACCGAAGCCGGCGTCGGTGAGCAACCGGGCAACGGAAGCCGGACTGGTTTCGTCCTCACTCAAAACCAGCAAACGCCGCCCCGGGCCCAGCCGTGGACGCAGCCGGTGCGGATCCCGAGCCAGCACGGACAGGCACTCCAGGTCTTGCAGCGACCAGCCCAGGCGCGCGGCAGCCAGGGAAAAAGCCGACGGCGCCGGCCAGACGCGCATTTCTGCTGGTGACACGTGGTGGCTTAAGAGGCCGCCGATGCCGAACCAGAAGGGGTCACCGCTGGCCAGGACACAGACCGGCTCGCCGCGCCTGGCCAGAATGGCATCCCGACCCTCCTGGATGGGCGAGGGCCAAACCAGCCGTTGTTGACCGTCGAAGGTCGGCACCAATGCCAGATGGCGCTGGCCACCGATCACCAGCCGCGCGCGGGCTACAGCCGCCTGTGCGTCCTCGGGCATACCGGACCAACCCTGCTCGCTCAGGCCTACCAGCTCCAGCCAGGGATCTTCGGTACCGGACAAAGCAGGGTCGCTCATAC
>CAYPKI010000232.1:1787-3357 GCA_964411265.1 uncultured Alcanivorax sp.
ATTCTGGGCGGCACAAGTGAAGCCCTGGAGCTCGGCCGCGAGCTGAGCGGTCATGTCCGAATTCGGGCAACGCTGTCGCTGGCCGGACGCACCCTGCGCCCGGTGCCCGCCGGACTCCCCTTGCGCAGCGGCGGTTTCGGGGGTGTCGACGGTTTGGTCGACTACCTTCAGCACGAGGGCGTCCGGTTGGTGGTGGATGCCACCCATCCGTTCGCCACGCGGATGTCGGCGAACGCGGTGGCTGCCTGCCGGCGTCTGGGCCTGCCGCTGGCTCAGCTCACGCGGCCACCCTGGATGCCGGAACCCGACGACGACTGGTATCACGCGCCCGATCTGGCGGGTGCCGCGCGGGCGCTCACCGAGCGCCCGGAGCTGGGCCCGCGTGTCTTGCTCACTACGGGGCGCACCAGCCTGCCTGAATTTGAAGCCGTACCGGACCGGGTCTGGTTCGTGCGCTGTGTGGATCCGCCGGAACCCCCGCCGGCGTTCGATCAATGGACGCTGCTCCGTGAACGCGGCCCCTTCAATCCGGAGCACGAGCACACACTGTTCCGCCAATACGGCATTGATGTGCTTGTGACCAAGAACGCCGGCGGCGCGGCTTCCCGTCCCAAGCTCGATGTAGCCCGGGAGCTGGGCGTGCCTGTCCTCATGGTGGACCGGCCGGCTACCGAGGTGGCGGCACAACAGGTGTTCCACGAAGCGGAGGCCGTGCGTGCATGGCTGGAAGACCATGCTGCTCATGCGCCGGCTCCGGATGCCGGAAAGGGGTAGTCCCGGGGCGTATAGACCCGGGTCTCGCCGGCCTGTTGAAACACCCGGGTGAGGGAGTTGCCCACCAGCACCAGGGTACGCATGTCCGCCGCGTCCGGATCCGCCTCGGCCAGCGTGGTAATGCTGATGGCCTCGTCCGTACGGCCCACGGCGGAGGCGAAGACCACCGGCACCGTACCCGGCTGTTCCGCGCGCAGCAGCGTCAGCGCCTCGCCCAGTTGCCAGGGCCGGCTCCGTGAGCGCGGATTGTAGAAGGCGAGGGCAAAATCGCCGCGCGCAGCCAGCTGCACCCGGTGGGCGATGATTGACCAGGGCTTGAGGTTGTCCGACAGGGAAATGGCGCAGAAATCGTTGCCCAGCGGCGCACCCGACCGGGCGGCGGCGGCCTGGAGGGCGGACACCCCGGGATGCATAGCCACTGACAGCCATTCGCCCAGTTCAGGGGCCTGTTCCAGCACCTCGCAAACGGCGGCGGCCATGGCAAAGATGCCGGGGTCGCCGCCGGATATCAGCGCCACCCGCCGGCCCTCGGCGGCTAGATCCAGCGCGTGCCGCGCGCGCTCGAGTTCCTCGCGATTGTCCGAGGCGTGGCGGCGATGCCCGCTTGTGGCCACGCGATCCAGATAGGGGCCGTAGCCGACCAGATCCGTGGCCGCGGCCACGGCCTCGTCAGCGGCCGGGTGAACCCACTGCTCGCCGGCGGGGCCCAGCCCCACCACGTCCAGATGCGCGGTGCTCATTGGCGCTCCCCGGTCCCCGGAATCAGCACCATGGAGAAATAGGGGGCCTTTTGGTC
>CAYPKI010000232.1:3373-3594 GCA_964411265.1 uncultured Alcanivorax sp.
GAGCATGCGCTCGCCGGGCATGCTCGCCTGCTCCACATACCAGGCGTGTTCCGCCAGGCCCAGCCGTTCCGCTACGCCCCGGATACGGGGCAGATTGTAGCCTACCTTCATGATAGCCACCGCCTTGCCGTTTTGCAGGCTACGGGCCAGGGCTTCGTCGTCCATGGTGCCGGGTACCACGGTGAGCACGTCGTCGCCCATGGCCAGTGGTCGGGGCAGCA
>CAYPKI010000233.1:0-3580 GCA_964411265.1 uncultured Alcanivorax sp.
GGCCGGGTCGCATCAGCCTGACGGCGAGCCTACCACTATGCCGACAGAGCGCCACCCGGCGACGGCGGGGCGTCATTACTCGGGATGGATGGTCGTGACGTTTTCCTGATTCGGGCGCAGTTCGCCTTTTGGCATGGTTCCGGGGTCGCTCCGGTGGCGACCTTGAATCGCTACGAATCCGCCTGTTTCGGTATGCCATAAAACGCCACCCCCTTACCACCAAGCACGAACGGGAATTCCCGGTAAGTCCAGCTATAATCGCCGCCAGCTTTTTCGGCCATGGCGCGGAAGTCGTTTTCATCATAGCTGCGCAAAGCGCTGATCACAGCGTCCCACATGCCCAGCGCAGCCACGGCCGGGAATGGATATGTTGCCAGGAATTTCCGCAAGCGATCCTTGCGCGAGCGCGCGGGATTGGCCAGATAGGAGGGAGCGAGCGTAACCAGCATGGGCAGCACGCGTAGCGGTTCCCGAGGCATGCCTTCCAGAATGAAAATGGCCCGGTTGTTGCGTACCTGTTCACTGATGATTTGCTGTGCCAGCTCGCGTGGGAAATGGTGGAAGGCGCAAATGATGGAACAGGCGTCGTAATCCAGATGGTCGGGGACAGCCGTGGCGTCAACGCCGGTGGAGCTGTAGTCGATATGGTCGGGATACTGTTCGGCTACTTTCGCCATGGCGGAACGGTCGGGGAAAAGATCGGTGATCACCATTTTCGGGGCCCGGGCGCTGCGGGCCTGGCAGGCGTCGACCAGCGCAGCGGCCGGATCCCCGGAACCACTGCCCAGGTCCAGCAGGGTGTCGGCCCCGGATTGCTCCACGAACTCCAGGAAGGTATCCGCTGCGGATTCATAAAAGCCGGCTCGGCGCAGGGCGTCCCCGAGAACTTCCACAATGGACTCCCGGATGAAATCCGGAACCGGTTCCAGATCCGTGAACTCGAATGCGTGGATACGTTGCATGACGGCCTCCCGATGAAGGGTTGTCTGGTTAAGTTGTGCTACGGGTGCAGGGTGCACGGTACATGACGAACAAATCCTGTTCAGCGACGCCAATAAACCGGGGGAGTTGTTGCGGTAGTTGGCTCGTCTGGAGCGGCCGACACACAAAAGCTCATTGCTTGTAGGAGTGACGACAGGCATTTCCGCATCGGTGCGCCTGACGCAGTGAACGAAGGGCGGATCATCCGGGGGCTGCCAGCGCCCGGCTCACCGCGGTGTCCGTGGGCACGCTGCCTTCCCGGACGATCATGATCAGCGCCTGTGCATCGAAACGGTGGTCGGCCGGTGGGTGGCTTACGACGTCGTTATCCGGTGTTACATAGGCCAGGGCCGTGCCCAGATTGGCATTGATGATGGCGGTGACGACCTCGGACCAGCACCGGTCCTGTAGTTCAACCGGGACGCGCACCGTGTGGTCGTTGTGGTGGGTGAAAAGGTTCTCGAGCACCCGTTCCGCGCCCGGTGACACCAGCGCCTGGACCAGCATTTCCGGATAGGAACGCACCGGGCGTAGTGTAGTATCCGCGCCATTAGTGAGCAGGCGCCGGCGGTTGTTGTCGAGCACGCTCTCGGCTATCACGCGTGGGCTCGGGTTGGAGATCTGCTCCCGGACGCGATGGACGACATCCAGCGTCAGGCTGTCCGACGAGCGACGGTATTCATCCCGCGCCAGAATAAGGACCGCCCGGGCCTGGTGCACCCGCGCTGCGCGAAGGTTGTCGTCATCGTCCGGATAGCCGTGATAGTGGACTACCCCCAGTTGTTGCAGCGACTGCGGCAGACCATCCGGAAAATCGCGCGTGAGGATCTGTATGGAGCAGTCGTGGTAGTCGCGGCTCGCGCGGATCTGATCCACCAGACGCAGGAAGTAGGTTTCACTGTTGGCTTTGGGGGCATTCACGATGACGATATGATTGTCCATCTTCCATCTCCATTGACCCCGAACCATTCTGCTTTTGCGCTGAATGCGGTAGTCGATGTAGTCGCTGGCCAGCTGGGCCAGCAGTGTAATGCCGATAATATAGAGCAGTGCTATGGTCGCTGCCTGGCCCGCGGGTGTCGTGGCCGAGAGATCACCGTAGCCCACGGTAGTGAGCGTGGTCATGGTCAGCCAGACCGCTTCGTCCACCCCCAGGGATTCGAAGGCCATCATGGCGAGCGTGTGCAGAACAATGAGTCCCAGCAGGACCAGAAGCGTGCGCTCGACACGGGATTTGAGGTCGATATCCAGGTGCTTGACGAACCGGCGGTGGGGACCGGATCGCAGCAGATAACGCAGCACAAACATGGCGAACAGCCCTTGCGCGGATCAGGCCCGGGCTGAGCCAGGCCGAAGTCCGGATAATACTACCGGAAGGTTGGTCGAGTGCCCAGCTCAAGCCCCGGCCGCAAATCAGGCGGCTGTTTCACGCGCCGGCGGAGCCATGAACTCCGGGCCCACAGGGTCGGTAATCTCGTGCTCGAGAATCCGGTCGATTTCGGTGAAGGCATCGTTGTCCAGATGCCAGCCCTGGATATTGCTGACCGGGTCCAGCTGGTCCGGGCGCCGTGCACCCCACAGGGCCGTGGTAACCACATCCTGATCAATCAACCAGCGCAGGGCCAGCTCGAGCACGGTATGGCCGAAGCGCTCGCGCGCCAGCTGGTCGAGCTTGTCTACGGCGTTGAGATACTGCTGGAAGCGCTCGCCGCGGAACTTGGGATCATTGTTGCGCAGATCGTCGCCCTGAAAGTCCCGGTCAGAAGACATCCTTCCGCTCAAAAGGCCCCGGCAAAGCGCGCCATAGGTGATGGTGGCGATGTCGTTGTTGTAGCAGTAGGGCAGCACATCGTTCTCGATCTCGCGCTCGAAGAGGTTATAGGGTGGTTGCACACTGTGCAGCGGCGCCACCTCGCGGAAGGCGTCCATCTGTTCCGGACTGAAGTTGGATACGCCGATGGCGCGGATCTTGCCCTCCCGATAAAGCGTTTCCAGGGTTCGCGCCGTTTCCTCCATGGGCGTAACCGGGTCGGGCCAGTGGATCTGGTAGATATCGATAGAGTCTGTCTGTAACCGGCGGAGCGAATCGTCCACTTCCTTACGAATGCGCTCAGCAGTGGCCTCGCGCCAGACCTTGCTGTGATCGTCGTTCCAATTGAGCGCCGCTTTCGTCGCCAGCGCGACCTTGTCCCGGCGGGCGTCACCCGCGAGCGCCTTGCCCACGATTTCCTCGGAGCGCCCGAAGCCGTAGACGGGTGCGGTATCGATCAGACCTATGATGGCCCAGGTGCCCAGGCCCACAGGTGTGACTTCGATATCGGTGTCGGCGAAGCGCACGGTATCCATGATTAGTCCCTCTCCTCGCTGGTAGTAGCTTCGTCCGACCAGTATCGGGATCTTCCCGACCGTTCACAATGGTCCTCGTGGCGGTCGGAGCATATGCGCGGCCCTCGTCGTTCCGCCGTGGGAGGAATAGCCTGCTAGCCCTTGAAGGTTTTCATGCCCTGATCCCCGAAGGGTTCGTCGCGCTCGCGCACCGCTTCCTTGAAACCTTTCTCTGCCGCCTCCTGCTGGAACGCATAGCCTTCGGGTGTGTGCC
>CAYPKI010000234.1:0-3550 GCA_964411265.1 uncultured Alcanivorax sp.
GATCGCGGTTGTCCTGTTCGAATCGTTTGCGCTCCGAGCTGCGGATATTAAGCTCTGGAAGACTTCTCCCTTCCTCGCGAAGCGCGGAGTCCACGGTGGACCAGAAGGGGCAATCGGTCGTGGTGGGCGCGCCGCAAGCACAGGGTGCGTCAGCGGCCAGTACGCGATTAATCTTCTTGAGACTACCCAGACTCATCACCTTCGGGTGCGCGTTCAGTACGCGATTGAGCAAAGTGGTGCCGCTGTGAATGCAGCCGCCTATATAGACAATCTTCATGGACCGATTTCCTGCATCTGGCGTTGCCCCACTCATCCGGTATTACCAGAGAACGCAACCGCCGTGTGGGTCTATAGCTCACCCCGGGTATCGCGAATCCGGTCGACCATGGCCGAGGTGCTGGCGTCATCAATAAAATCCAGCACTTCGACTTTCCCGCCATGGTCGCGGACAATCTGCGCGCCCACCACCTGATCCACGCTATAGTCGCCCCCTTTGACCAGCACATCCGGGCGGACCTTTTCCAGTAGTGGTTCGGGGGTATTCGAATCAAAGGACACCACCCAGTCCACGTTCTCCAGGGCCGCCAGTACAGCCATGCGCCGATCCAGGGGGTTCACCGGACGACCCGGGCCCTTGAGACGCCGGATGGAATCGTCACTATTGATCGCCACGACGAGCCGGTCGCCGAGCCCGCGGGCCGATTCCAGATACCCCACATGGCCGGCATGAATGATGTCGAAACAGCCGTTGGTAAAGACCATGCTTTCACCGCGGGCGCGGGCATCCTCTACAGCCAGCAGCAGCTGCTCTTCGGTCATCACCCCGCGGCCCGTGCCGCCTTCCTGAAAGACCGCGCTGCGCAGTTCCGGCGCACTAACCACGGCCGTACCCAGCTTGCCCACCACCAGGCCGGCAGCGATGTTCGCGAGGGCCAGGGCGTCTTCCAGGGCCCCACCAGCCGCAACCACCGAAGCCAGAACGGAGATCACGGTATCGCCCGCCCCGGTAACGTCGTAGACTTCCCGGGCCTGCGCGGGGAGATGCAGTTCGGTACGACCGGCCCGCAGCAGCGTCATGCCCTGCTCGCTGCGCGTGATCAGCAGGGCACCAATATCCAGTTCCCGCATCAGGGCCTCACCCCGATCCACCAGGTCCTGCTCGGATGAGACCACACCGGCTACTGCTTCAAATTCGCCAATATTGGGCGTTAATACGGAAGCGCCCCGATAACGCTCAAAGTCCGTGCCCTTGGGGTCCACCAGAACGGGTACGTCCTGATCACGGGCGTGCTGGATCAGCGCCCGGGGATCCCGAAGTGCACCTTTTTGGTAGTCCGAAAGCACGAGCGCACGGGCGCCGCGTAGACCTTCGGACACCAGCCGCGTAAAAGGTGCTGCTTCCAGTTCGTCAAAGGGTTCTTCGAAGTCCAGCCGCAGCAGCTGCTGGTGGCGGCTGATCACACGCAACTTGGTAATGGTGGGCTGACGCTCGGCCGTCTGGAACCGGCAGGCGATACCCGTGGACTCCAGCTCGGTTCTAAGCGCCTCAGCAGCCTCGTCGGCCCCCACAACTCCTACCAATTCGGCGCCGGCCCCCAACGCCGCCATGTTCAACGCCACATTGGCGGCGCCGCCGGGTCGGTTTTCCGTTTCCCAGACCCGGACCACAGGGACGGGCGCCTCCGGCGAAATCCGTGCCGTAGGGCCGTGCCAGTAGCGATCCAGCATGACATCGCCCGCGACCAATACACGGGCACCGCCAAAGGCGGGAAAGGCAAGACCAGACATCAAAACTCCCCGTCAAACAAAGTCGGAATCCTACCATAGCTGGATCGATGGTACCCGGCCCGGTACACTGCTGCTGTCACGGAGGTAGGACACCATGCCGCGCAACAAAGCCCGCAATCGCCATCCCGCACATCCGGCCAACCTGCCCATCTGGCTGGGTCTTATACTGCTGGTCCCGGTAGCGCAGCTGCCCTGGCGGGGATTACTGGCCTTGGGCCGGGGTATCGGACGACTGAGCTGGCACCTGGCCCGCGAACGCCGTCGCGTTGCCGAAACCAATATCCGTCTGTGTTTTCCCGAGCTCGACAGAGACGAGCAACAACGTCTGGCCCGCGACAGCGTGATCAGCGCCGGCGTGGCCATGATGGAGATGGTCGGGATCTATTTCCGCTGGCGCCTGAACCTCACCCGCCGTTTGGAGATCGAGGGGCTGGAGCATTTGCAAAAGGCCCGTCAGGAGGGCCGTGGAGTACTTCTGCTGGGGATGCATTTCACATCCCTTGAAGTGGCCGGGTATCTGCTGAGCACCATCAGTTCGTACGGAGCCGTTTACCGACGCAACGACAACCCGCTTCTTGATCTCATCATTCGACGCGGCCGAGGTCGGCACGTCTCCCACTATATTGATCGCGCCGACTTGCGCGGACTGGTCCATTGCCTGCGCAACGGAGAAACCATATGGTATGCGCCGGACCAAGACTACGGGCGAAAGCACAGCGTTTATGCCCCTTTTTTTGGCGTGCCGGCTGCTACCATTACAGCCACCGCCCGGATCGCCCGCTTAAGCCGCAGCCCGGTCATTCCCATGGCCTATTACCGGCTCCCGCACGGACGTTATCGGCTGGTTTTTGAACCCGCACTTACGGAGTTTCCCTCCGGCGATAAGCAGGAGGATGCAGCGCGAGTCAACCGCATCATCGAGCAAGCGGTCCAGCGGGCGCCCGAGCAGTATCTTTGGGCTCACAGACGTTTCAAACGCCAACCGGAAGGAAAACCGTCACCCTATTGAGAACACTCTTCAATTTACTCAAGGAAACATGGACACTGGTCAAGGCTGTACCCTGTAGAATTTTCAACACATCGCAAGGCCAGCTATCCGGGACTAAAGCGCCGTACAGGAGAGGATGACGAGTGCACATCGTATACCGGTCTGGACTTATCGTGGCATGCATCTATGCGGGCATTTTTCTCGTCTCACGCCCAGGTTATAGCGCTGCGGAATCCCTTCTCGTGGCTCTTTTCACGATCCAGCTTCTTGGTTTTGGGCAACCCCGAGCAATAGCACTTCTTAAGAACGACCGTTTATTCCAGGCTTGGTGCGTGTTCTTGGTTCTCACGATTGTAACCTGGGTTGTTGTGACGGTAGCGCAACCCGCAGGTGTTACACCAACGACTAACGATACCAGGGACTACCTGCGGGCGGTCATGATTATTGTGCTTTCTTTTTACATAGCAGCCCTGTCCGAAAAGGCGAGCTGGCTGATCCCTGTAACAGCACTGGCAGGTGCCTTGCTGTTCGTGATTCTGCACGCTGATTGGACGCTGTGGGAGCACCTGATTGCCGGTAAGCGTATCGATATGGGACTGCGAAACGCCCAGCATACAGGACTGATTTTCGGGACATTTTTTCTGGGAACCCTGATTTTCAGTTTCCGCGCGGCGCAACTAACCAGTAGTTGGAGGCGCCTCGCGGTTGCTGTTTTGGTCCTTGCGCTGATCGGGGGGTTTGGCTGGCTTGTCGTTGGCACACAAACGCGAGGGA
>CAYPKI010000235.1:0-3540 GCA_964411265.1 uncultured Alcanivorax sp.
CTGGACTTCCTTCGCCTTGCGCCGCGCCGCGAGTTCCGCGTCCGTGGCCTCTTTTTTCAGGGTCTTGAGATCCCGTCCCGTGGCCGCTTCCACATCCGTTTTGGCTTCCTGTACCAGGGCATCGATTTCCGCGCGAGCTTCATCGGCCCGGGCGCGCAGCTTGTCCACATTGGCGTTGAGTTGATCCAGATTTTCGGCGCCATCGCGTTGCGCTTTGTTGAAGGCCGCTTTCGCCTGCTTCCATTGCTTGTTGGCCTTGTTGTAGGCGGCCTTGAGCTGTTTCATCCGACGGGCGCGGGCGTCCGCCTCACTTTCGCTGTTGTCGTCGGAGCCGTCGTCGCCGGCCGCGCCGGCGGAGCCCGAATCCGCGGGCGCCCCGGCATTGTCCGCATCGGACGACGAGCCCGCTTCACGCTGCGCGCGCACTTTTTGCTTGAGCGTATCCGCGTGCTGCCTGCGTTCATCCGCCCGGGCGCGCAGTTCCGCCGCGTCTTCCCGGCCTTCCGCCTCGGCGGCTTGCGCGGATGCCTCGGGGCGCCGGGCCTCCATGCGCTCACGCCGCCGGGCTTCCTTCTCGGCCTTCTTGCGTTCGATGCGTTCCTGGCGCGCCTCGAAGCGCTGCCGTGCCCGGTCCGCCTTGCTCTGTTCCGCCTGCTGGTTGCGGATCTCGCCCTTGGCGTGCTGGTAATACTGCACCAGCGGAATATGGCTGGGACAGACCCAGGCGCAGGCGCCGCACTCGATACAGTCCATGAGGTTGTATTGCTGGGCGCGTTCGAACTCGTCGTTTTTCGCGTACCAGTAGAGCTGCTGCGGCAGGAGATTGGCGGGACAGACCTCGGCGCAGGCGCCACAGCGGATACAGGGCTGTTCCGCGGGCGGTTCCGGAAGCTCGCCCGGGGTGGACGCGATCAGGCAGTTGGAGGTCTTGACCAAGGGCGCGGCCGGATCGGGCAGGGTAAAGCCCATCATGGAGCCGCCCGTAATCAGCTTGCCCAGGTAGTCGGGCTCGATGCCCGCATGCGCCATGAGGGTCCGCACCGGCGTGCCCAGCAACACCTCATAGTTGCCCGGATGAGCCAGAGCCTCACCGGTCAGGGTGGTAATGCGCCGGATCAGTGGCTCGCCGTGCTCCAGGTAGCGATAAAGACCGTAGACTGTGCTCACATTCTGGCAGACCACACCCACCCGAGCCGGCGGGTCGCCGGTGGGCACTTCCTTGCCCGTGAGCAACTGAATGAGCTGTTTGTCGCCACCGGAGGGATAGCGCGTGGCGACCACCCGGATAGCGATATCCGGGTCCGCGGTGGCGCGCAGAGCCTGGAGGGCTTCGGGCTTATTGTCCTCGATGCCCACCAGGATCTCGTCCGGGCGCAGCAAATGGGCGAGCACTCGGATACCCCGAACAACACTGGCGGCGCGCTCGCGCATGAGACGATCATCGGCCGTGATATAGGGCTCGCACTCGGCGGCATTGATGATCAGCTGTTCCACCCGGGTGTCATCGCCCGGGTCTGCCTTGACCGCCGTGGGAAAACCGGCGCCGCCCAGCCCGACCAGCCCGCTTTGCCCTAGATGCGCCCGCAGCTCGGCCGGGTCCCGATTCGGCCAGTCCGGCCACGGATCAAGCTCGATCCAGTCCTCACGGCCATCCGGTTCGAGCACAATGCAGGGCGCGGTCATGCCGGACGGATGCTGGACGGGTCTGTCCTCGATCGCCGCGATGCGGCCCGATGTGGGTGCGTGCACGGGCGCGCTCATCCGGTCTTCCGCCCGGGCCATCGACTGGCCCTTGAGCACAGTCTCATCCAAGGCCACTACCGGACGGGCCGGGGCGCCGGCATGCATGTTCAGCGGCAGCACCAGCTCATTCGGCAGCGGTCCGGGCCGGATGGGCGCGGCCGTGGACTGCGCCTTGTTCTCGGGCGGGTGGATGCCGCCGGGAAAGTCGTGAATCGGGCCCTTTTTCTTGCGCAGCGGGGCCAGCATCAGGTCAGCGTCTCCACCGGCACTACCGTTTCCGGACGACCGCCCACGCCTGGGGGACGCTCTCGATGCCACGACTCCAGCGTTTCCTCCACGGGCACCATATCAATGCAGTCCACCGGACAGGGCTCGATACAGAGGTCACAGCCGGTGCATTCATTCTCGATGACCGTGTGCATCATCTGGGCCGCGCCCAGAATGGCGTCCACGGGACAGGCCTGAATGCATTTGGTGCAGCCGATGCACTCGTCCTCGCGGATATAGGCGACGCGCTTGACATCCTCCTCGCCGTGTTCCTCGTCCAGGGGGATAAAGTCACGGCCCAGCAGATCCGAGAGTTCCCGAATGGTCTGCTCGCCGCCGGGCGGGCATTTGTTGTGCGCCTCGCCGGCCGCGACGGCCTCGGCATAGGGGCGGCATCCCGGGTGTCCGCACTGGCCGCACTGCGTCTGCGGCAGGATGGCGTCAATCTGGTCCACGACCGGATCGTTGTCGACCCGGAACCTGTCCGAAGCATAGCCCAGCACGGCGCCGAAGACGGCCGCGAGGGCGAGCAGTGCAATAATGGCTGTAATGATGGTCATGGTCGGATCAATCCACTAAAGCCCATGAATGCCAGCGACATCAGGCCGGCGGTGACCAGCCCGATGGCGGAGCCGCGGAAGGCCAGGGGCACATCGGCCGCCGCGATGCGCTCGCGCAGGGCGGAGAAGAGTACCAGTACCAGGGAAAAACCCAGGGCTGCACCCAGGCCATAGCTGAGCGAACTCATAAAACTCGGCTGCGTCTGGCGGATATTCAATAGCGCCACACCCAGCACGGCACAGTTGGAGGTAATGAGCGGCAGAAAGACCCCCAGCACCCGGTGTAGCAAGGGACTGGCCTGGCGGACGAACATTTCCGTTAGTTGTACGGCTACAGCGATCACCAGAATAAAGGCAATGGTGCGCAGATACTCCAGCCCCAGCGGTTCCAGCACCCAGGCATAGGTGAGATAGCTCAGCACCGAGGACAGGGTCAGCACAAAGGTGGTCGCCAGGGCCATGCCCATGGCCGTCTCCACCTTGTTGGATACCCCCATGAAGGGGCAGAGCCCCAGGAACTGAACCAGCACAAAGTTGTTGACCAGAACCGCGCTGATCAGGATCAGGACATATTCCGTCATAGCGGCGTTTCGCGGCACCGAGGGACGCACAGTATGCGGTAGCGGGCTTGCGCCGTACAAGGCGGACGGGGTCACGAGCGAGGGGCGAGGAACGAGGAGCGGGGGGCTAGGGATAGGCTAGCCGTGGGAGGGGCGTCCCCGCCCCGACAGCCTCCAGAGGCTCTGGAACAATCGCGGCGGGAATGCCGTTCCTACGTCAACAGCCGCCCTAGCAGATCCCGGTAGATGGCGGCCAGGGTCTCTAGGTCCGCGGCGGCGACCTGCTCGTTCACCTTGTGGATGGTGGCGTTAAGCGGTCCCAGTTCCACCACCTGGGCGCCGGTGGGGGCGATAAAACGCCCGTCCGAGGTCCCGCCCGTGGTGAGCAGTTCGGGCGTGCGGCCGGTGAT
>CAYPKI010000236.1:0-3521 GCA_964411265.1 uncultured Alcanivorax sp.
GCGGGGGAGATCGAGCAGTTCGCCTCGCACGACGCCGAGGGCTTCGCGCGCTGGAAGGCAGACATGCTTCAGCAGCAGCGCCGGGCGCTCAAGCGGCGCTTGCGGTCCGTCCTCGGCGAGGACATGGAGCGCATCTCAAAGAGCGACGCGCCGCTGAGCGCCGCACGGGCCGCGATCCGCGACCACTTCGCCGAGAAGCGAAGTGCGGCTGGAGAGAGCGTCCGAAAGAAGGCGGAGGACGGCAAAAAGGGCGCGCAGAGCGCCGAGGGCGGACCGCCGCTCGAGCAGCGCCTGGCGTTTCCACTGAAGCCGTTGAACGGGCGCCTGATGATTGCAGAAGAAGCGTCGCACCAGAATCTTGTCCCGTACACCAGGATGTCGCGGCGATAGCGCAGGGTGATCAAGCCCGTGGGTGACAACGTGGCCAGAAGAATGGCGTCGAGAATGGAGGTGGGATGATTGGCGGCGCAAATCACAGGCCCGGATTCAGGGATATGCCGCTGCACGACCGCGCTAATCTCGGTGAAAAGAGGTGGCTGAAAAACGCCAGGATTCGCACGGGGGAGCGATACAGATTCATGCGGTTATCGGCCAGCGTGTCGGTTGCAGTATTCACAAGGTCTTTTCTCCATCCTTAAGCAAAGCCACCCGACTGGATAACGGTTCGTCGGTGGGTCGCGGTGACGCGGTTGGCTCGCTAGAATGATTGCGGGAACCGGCAAGGAAGAGAGCTGGAGGCCATGGCAACGCTGATTTTCGCCGTAGTGGTGCTACTGTTCGTGATTCGCGGGTACTTTCTCGGGTTTCCCCGGGTAACGGTGCGTTTGCTGGCGCTGGTCGCCGGCTATGCGGCGACCATATTGTTTACGTCGCCCGGCAGCGCCTGGCTGGCCCGGGAGACGGCGCTGGACGGGTTCGCGCCCGTTCTGGTGGCGATGGTCGGGCTGTTCCTGTTAATGACCTTGCTGGTGTCCATCCTGGGCGCGGTCGTTCTGTACTTTATCCGCCGGGACGAGCAAGGGCGCATCAGTCGTGCCAGTGGTGCCGGGCTTAACGGCATTTTCGGTACTGTCGTGGCCGTGGTTGCTGTCTGGCTGTCAGCCCAGGCCCACGCGGCGTTGTATCCCGGCGAGAGCTTCGGGGATTCGGCCATTCAGCGTTTCTCGGAACGCGCCATTGCCGACCTGGTCACGCGGGTTGCGGAGCGCGCGGAACCCGACAACCCCGCCCATGCCCGCATGGCCGGCGAGATTGCCTCGCGCCCGACCGGGACGCTGCAGGATCTGCGGGCGTTCGCGCAAAGCGACGATCTCAAGGAGAGCCTGTATGACCCGCAGCTGCAACGGGCTCTGCTGCGGGATGACGTCGACGCGGCGCTGCAAACGCCCGCCTGGCAACGCCTCAGCGGGAATGAACGCTTTCGGTCACTCATGACCAGCAGTGGCCTGGCACGGGCGGATGCGAGTCGCGTCGAGCAGGATCGCGCCATGGCTACCGAACTCAGCGATCTCTGGCGGCGTGTGAAGGCCGTGCGCGGCGATCCGGACTTTCGCGCGATTGTTGACGAGCCGGGTTTCCAGAAAAAACTCAACTCCGGCAACCTCTGGGCGGTGCTCAGTGATCCCCGCAGCAAGGAATTGGTCAGTCTCGTGCAAAACGCTGAACCTGTGGAGCCCACCCCGAAGCCGTCCGGACAAACGAAATCTTCTGGAGTCAGCGAGAGCTCGGGTGAAAAAAGCGATCAAAGCCAACCAACGGAAGTGCACAAGTGGCGGGACGAGGATGGCAACCTGCATTTCAGTGACCGTAAGCGCAGGCCCTGAAAACACGGAGGTGCTTGATTACCGGAGATGTTTCCAGAGGGTTTTCAGCATACTGTAGCTAAGGCCCCAGATGCAGTAGTCCTGATACCGGATACAGGGTAGACGAATGCTGCCCACCGGCGCTTGCCAGCGCAGCGTTGATTGGTTTTCCGACGCCGCCAGCTCCGGCAGCGGAATCCAGACGACGTTGTCCACCTCGTGGTTCGAGGCGGAATCCCCGGGGCCGCACCACTGAAACACATAGGGCGTAACCACCATGGGCCGCCAGCGGCTGTGCTGGCGTGTCACCAGGTCCGGCAATCGCCCCTCAAAGCAGCCGTACGCCGTCAGATCCAGGCCGATCTCCTCCAGCGTCTCCCGCTCGGCCGCGGCGCGCGGACTCCCATCCCCTGCTTCCATCCGTCCACCGGGAAACGCCATATCCCCGGACCACGGGTCCCCTGGTCTATGTGCGCGCTCAATGAACAACAACTGCTGTTCGCCGGCCTCATCCACCCGATAAATCAGCGCCACGGCGGAGCGAACCATGTAGCGCCGAAGCGGGATTCTCCGCGGGCGCAGCACGTTAAACACAGGTCTGGAAGACAGGCGCCGGCGAGGCATATCGGGTCTTCTTGTGTCCGGGTCTAAAGGGCGGTCAGGATGTTGCAAAAGCGTGAACACCGTTGATGCCGACGAAGTTCTCGCGCCTGATGAATAGCAGTAATACCGTTGCAACGTTGGAGAGGGTTCAGAATCTGATTCAGAAGCGAAACGAAAGTGATGGATGGTGTTGGTTGCGCTATGACTGCTGTTCCTGTCTGTCTCATTATTCTTCGAGCACAATGGTCTTGTTATTCTCCTCGAGACGCCATGCCCCGGGACTGAGCAGCCCTATGGCGGGTAAAAGAAGAATGTAACCGCCAACCAGGTCAGCGGTCCCCGTCGAACCAAGGGTCGTGCCGACACGGCGATTGGTGTTGGCATAGTCCGGATGTGTGACCAGAATTTCAGACGGCCTGTTTCGTCTTACACTGGTGGTAACTTGCCCCTCACCTTCGGCTTCACCATTGATAAAGATCTTGGCGTCATCAGGTTCCGCATTTATCGTTAAGTCTTGGTTCCAGGGCATAAGGAAAGAACATCCAGGAAGAAGAAGTGTCGTGACTATCGTTAGCAAAGGCCTCATGCCGAATCGCTCCCTTGCGTTTTCAGAATTGATTCTTATCGCAATCCTGGGGAAGTATTTCGTGAATACGCGCAATAAAATTTTCTGCTGCGCTTGGTGTAGCCCCGTTTTGTATATGTACTCATTATGACCGCTACTATAACCGCAGGACATACCCCCGGAAATACCCCCGGAAATACCCCCAAAGGGTAGGCCCGAGGGGGATTAAAACAGGCGTTAACCCCCGGCGCGCTGAATACGCAAGGAGTTTCAACAGCCTGCTAATGAGAATCTGGAAACGGATGAAATTCTGAAGGGTAATTCTGGTGCCGGAGGAGGACCAATATGTCGGGCACAAATTGGCCTTGGCACGGAGCGCTACCCGCAGGGCGAGTGCCCTGGATAACTTTCGCGAACCTAACCAGGTTCGATTCCCAACGCGGACGCGCCTGAGAGGCTGATCAAGGTACGGGAATCAAATCACAGAGAAGGTGGTTGGTGCCCGGAGGTGGAATCGAACCACCGACACGAGGATTTTCAATCCACTGCTC
>CAYPKI010000237.1:0-297 GCA_964411265.1 uncultured Alcanivorax sp.
GGCGTTTGAATGCCAGTCCGCGGCGCCCGCTGATTCTGGATTCGGGCTGCGGCACCGGGCTGTCGTCGGTTCAGCTGGCTGAAAGCAATCCGGATGCGTTGATTCTGGGCTTGGACCAATCCGGTCAACGATTAACGCGGGCCGGTACGCGCTTCCGGTTGCCCGGGAATCTGCTCTTGGTCCAGGCGGAATGCGCGGATTTCTGGCGCCTGGCGCGAACGCGCGGCTGGCTTGTGGAACAGCATTACCTGCTTTACCCCAACCCCTGGCCCAAGCCGGCTCACCTGAGCCGACGCT
>CAYPKI010000237.1:307-3505 GCA_964411265.1 uncultured Alcanivorax sp.
GTTGGAGCGAGGCTTGACGCGTTTTGACCGTCCTTCCAATCTCCTGCTCCTGAGGGCTGAATGCGCCGATTTTCTCCGCCTTGCCCTGGCCGCGGGCTGGCGTCCCGCGCGCCATTACCTGTTGTATCCCAACCCTTGGCCGCGACCGGCGCATCTCGGGCGACGCTGGCACGGGCACCCGGTTTTTCCGGAGCTGCTGGCGCTGGGCGGGAAGCTCGAAGTGCGCAGCAACTGGCGGCTTTACCTGGAAGAAATGACACTGGCGCTGGCACAGGCCGGTCAACGCCCGCAGGGGCCGCATCGCTTTAGCCCGGGCCTGGTGCAGACGGATTTCGAGCGCAAATATTACCGCAGCGGTCATCCGCTCTACTGTTTGCGCTGTGATCTCGGCGGGGAAAGGGCGGTTACCGCCTCGCCCTGAGCCCGGGGCCGAGCTGCGTTTTCCGGATTTTGTCGGCTGGTTCATATTATCAGCCTAGAGTTAACTCCTAGGATAGTATGAAAGTACTACGGAGGAGTTGCACTCATGGCACTGGCGGAAGCGAATACGGCGATCGTCATGGAGGCGGCACCGGGCGTTCGGCGGATGCCGGAGGAGCTGGTGCGGCTGCCGCCGCTGGATCGATGGCGCCTGGAGTCGAGTTTTACGCAGCAGAGCCGTATCAAGGGGTATAGCCGTAGCCTGAGCCTGTTCAACGGTCATTTTCTGGAAGTCCGGGAGGGGTACAGAGGGCAGCAGCGCCGGGCCGTGCTGAATCTCGCCTTTCTGGAGGCGGGCCCCTTGCCACAGCGGTTTATTGCCTGGCGCTGGATCGGTTTGACCGCTTTGGCAGTGGCCGCGGGCGTGGCAGCGATCAGCTCGGGCTGGGTGCTCGCGGGGGCTGCGGTGTTGGCCGTGGGAATACTCACGGCTTTTCAGGCGCTGCGACGCTCACGCTTGCAATGGGTTTTCTATACGTATGTCGGTCGAATTCCGGTTTTTGCGCTGGAACCGGGCTGGCTTATTCCCGGATCGGCAAGACAATTCGCGGATCTACTGAGCGAGCGCATTGAAGGGGCTCACTGGCTGCTGCCACAGGGGCGGGACCGTCTGGCTGCACTCATGGCGGAGCACCGGCGGCTGCACGACAGTGGCTGTGTTTCCGGGCGACGGTACGAGCGTGCCAGGCAGCGGATCATGAAGGGCTTCTCACGCGCCTAGCAGGGATTTCCAGCAGCCTGCTAGATATAGAGCCGGCGGAGATTCGGGTCCGGCTCGCCGCGTTCCCACCACTCGTCAAAGTCCCGGGCCAGCTTCGGACCGCGACGCGGGTCCTGCAGGTCCATGTGGCCGTCGGCGAGGCGCTGGTGGTCGGGCCGGTACACCACCGCGCTGTCGTCCGCCACCAGCCACGCCGCGCTGCGGCCGCGATCCTCGGGACCGAGCAGGCGCATGGCGATGGATGAAGGGAAGCGCTGAGCCAGATCGATCAGTCCATGGCCCGAACGTACCGCCGGGCCGGAGTCCTCCAGCAGCACACGCACGCTTGCATGGCGACTGCGCGTCAAGCGCGCCAGCGCCTCCAGCGGGGTCGCGCGGTTGAGCAGTTCCAGCTCCAACCGGGGGGCGAAGATGCGCACGGTGCGTCGGGCCTGGCCCAGCACCCGGTCGACCGCCTCCGCCAGGGCTTGCTGGTCGTCGAGTCTGTGTCCGTCGTCCGCATGGTTCTGATCTTCCGTGCTCATCGCAGGTCCTTGAACATCTGGCGATGGGGGATATCCGCTTCGATAAAGATGCCGCCGCTGACGCTGAAGCCGGCGGCCTCATAGAAATGCGTGGCCTGAGTCTGGGCGTGGAGATAGATCTCGGCCATGGAGCGCCGCCGGGCTTCGTCTTCCACAGCGTCCAGCAGGGCCTTGCCGATGCCCTGGTGACGCCAGGCTTCGATCACGGACAAGCGGCTGATCTGGCCCGAGGGCAGCAGGCGGACACAGCCGATGGGCGTGCCATCCTGCGTCCGGGCCAGAAAGTGAATGGAGTCAGCGTCCTCGCCATCCCATTCCAGGGTTTCGGGTACGCCCTGTTCCTCAATGAAGACGGCCCGGCGGACCGATGTCAGGTCCGATTCCGAGTCGGCCCAGGAAACCTGATCGATGCGGACATCGGCGTTGCCCGGGTCAGGCGCGTTCGAAATAGCCATCATTGATCCATGCCTCCAGTAAAGCTTCTCCGCCCGGCGTAACCACCTCGGCAAGCTCTGCCTCCGTGATGCGTCGCTTGCGGGCAAGGAGTTCCGCCAGGTCGGTTTCGTCCGTGGCCAGTACTCGTCGTTGGCCGTTCAGCCATAGCTCGGGGCCCTGCGGGCCATCCTGGAATACCAGTCGCACGCCGCCGTGGCGTACCAGGGCGGTATCCGGTGCGCCGGCGCGAATATGCCCCATATCGACCGCGAAGTCGAGACTCGCCTGCCGGGGTTCGCTCAACAGCGCTCCCAGCGCCTCGGCGCGCACGCCCGGGTCGTCCAGAAGGGATGCTCCCGTTCGGGCAAGGGCCTGGCGATCGTCGTCTTCGAGACGGGCGGGCGAATCCGGCGGGGCGCGGCCTGCGTCGGTCCAGAGTTGTTCCGGTGCGCGGCTCAGGGCTGTGTCGGTCAACCGTTCCAGCACATCCGTGGCGGCGGGGGCGCGAAAGCCCACCGACCAGGTGACGCAGTCGCCGCCCTCGGCCACCCCCCAGTGGGCACGCCAGGGCGGGACATAGAGCACATCGCCCGGCTCCAGCACGAACTCGTCGGTGACCGGCATGTCCTGCAACAGCCGCAGTCCTCCGGCGTCACGCTGGGGTGTTTCCGGATCGCAGACCGGGCCCAGCCTCCAGCGCCGCCGGCCCCGGGCCTGCACCAGAAAGACATCGTAGCGGTCGAAATGCGGGCCCACGCCGCCACCATCGCCCGCCACGCTGATCATGATGTCGTCCAGGCGCCACGCGGGCAGGAAGTCGAAGCTGTCGAGCAGCAGGGAGACCTCGGTGAGGTAACAGTCCACGGACTGCACCAGCAGGGTCCAGTCACGCTCCGGCAGGGTGGTCAGCTGCTCTTCGGTAAAAGGCCCATGCTCCAGCGACCAGCCCTGTTCTTCGGAGCCGCGCACCAGCCGCGCTTCCACACCCGGTTCCAGTGCGAGTCCGGCCAGAAGGTCGGGGTCTGGATGCTCCAGCCC
>CAYPKI010000238.1:0-3498 GCA_964411265.1 uncultured Alcanivorax sp.
GGGTGATTAGGGTGGCAACGCTGGAGGCGGCAATATTGACGAAATTGTTGCCGATCAGGATGACGCTGAGCAGCCGATCGGTGCGCTGCAGCAGACGGTCGACGCGGCGCGCGCCTCGATGCCCCTGGCGCATCAAATGACGCAAGCGGTAGCGGTTGAGCGCCATCATGCCGGTTTCACTGCTGGAGAAGAAACCGGACAGCATGATCAGGATAATCAGTGCCGTCAGGAGCAGGCTGGGGGGTAACTCGTCCAAGGTGACGACCGGTGGCGAAACAGACAGTAATTGTCGGCAGGGCCCAACGAGGGGGTCAACCGATGTTTTCCGGAACCCGGTTGCGCATGCCTGTGCAGAGCCGGAGATCGGCTCGAGCCGGGTTCCCCGAGGTTCCCGGATCAGGGCCCCGCGTCGAGGCTGTATGCCCGCATGAGCGGCGAACCGAAATATCCGCAGGGCGAAGCCGCCAAGAGCCCGTCAGAGGGTCTAGCAGGCTGTTGAAAAACCCCTTGCGTGCTCAGGCTTTCAGGCTGGTTCGCAATCGAGGCGCTCTTTTGAAGGCGGGTGTCGACCCGTCGAAAAAGGGCAACGAAAAGTGCGGGCCAGCCTGAAAGGCCTGCAGGGCGCGGCTTGAAGCGCCCATCTGCTGCACTTTGTCGCTCGGAAAGGGAACCACCCTGTCCGTCGCCACAAAGTACAACAGCTGCACGCTTCAGGCCACGCTGAGTACGCAAGGGGTTTTTCAACAGCCTGCTAGACCCCTGAACGATCAGGATACCCGTGCAATAACAAGCACCGGCGCGTGGCTACTTACAGAGCCATGCGCCAGTCCATCGCGTAAAACACCGCAACGTCGCTCTTCTTGAGAGCGCTCGCCTTCCTGGTTGCGCACTTCATGATATTGACCTGCATCAAGATCCGGCCGCCGTGTTTCTGGAAGGATGAGAATGGATTCAATAGATCCTCTACATATAGAAAACACAAGGAGAGCGAAGATGTCCGTTGCCAAGGTTATCGAAGTCAGCAGCGAGTCGGAAACCAGCTTCGAGGATGCCATTCAGAAAGGCATTGATAAGACGGCCCAATCCGTGGACGGCGTCAAGGGCGCCTGGATCAAGGAACAGAAGGTCACGGTGGACGAGAACACAATCACCCACTACCGCGTGGATATGAAGGTCAGCTTCGTGATTAACTGACCGTGGTAACCGGCGGACCCGCGCGTCCGCCGGTACCCGTGATCAACCGCCCAACACCAGCTTGCCCATGGTCTTGCCGGATTCGATGCGCCTGTGAGCCTCGATCAGGTTAGCCGCGCTAATGCTGCCCAGGTTTTCCGTCATGGGGCTGCCCAGCACCTCCTCGTCCACCAGACGCGCCGTTTCCGCCAGAATCTCGCCCTGGCGCTGCATGTTCCAGCCGTGGATAGCCCGGGCGAACATGAACTCCCAGTGCGCGCTCGCGCTCTTGGGCTTGAGACGATTGAGATCCAGCGGCGCGTCGGCATCGACGATGCCGGCAATGCCGGCGAAAGGCGCAATGAGTTCACAAGCATCCTGCCAGTAGGGATCGGGCTGCACCGCCAGCAGAATACCATCGACGAACTCGTGCCCCAGCGCCCGCACCGGCTGCACCAGCCCCTGACGATACGCGAGCGTATGAGCCGCTCCCATCTTGCGACACCAGTCAGCCGACTCGGAACGTCCCGCCGTGGCAATGACATCCATGCTCAGGTGGCGGGCACCGATCTGGATGGGCATGGATCCGACGCCGCCCGCGCCGCCCACGACCAACAAGGTCCGGCCGGCGGCGTTGTCCGGCATGAAACCCAGATGATCCGCCAGGCATTCGCGTGCGGTCAGCGTCACCAGCGGCAGCGCGGCCGAGTCCGCCATGTCCAGACGTGTGGGCTTGCGCGCCACCAGACGTTCATCCACACATTGATATTCGGCATTACTGCCCGGTCGACGCACGTCGCCGGCATAGAAGACTTCATCACCCACGGCGAAATCGTGGACGTCCGAGCCCACGGCCTCCACATGGCCGGCGGCGTCATAGCCCAGCACCTTGAAACCTTCCTCCGGTGTCACACCCTGCCGAAGCTTGGCGTCCACCGGGTTCACGGAGACGGCCTCCACCGCCACCAGCAGATCGCGGGGGCCGGGTTCCGGGCTAACCAGATCCCGCTCTTCCAGTGCCACCGCGTCTTCAATGCTGCCCGGTTGCCGGAAGCCGACTGCTCTCATGAAGTTCTCCCTCGTATCAGTGCGCACCGCATTATGCCCATGCGAGCAGCAGGCTCAAGACCCGCGGCCTTCACACCGCTGCAACCGGCCTCCGGCACCGACGTCGGCGCGTTTCCGAATGGCCGCCTCGAGCACATATGCTAAGCTTGAGCGCGTTACAACCCCGGGCGCGGACGAGGAGAAACCATGACCGCCACCCTGCGCGCCGGCGTGGTAGGCACCGGCCATCTGGGCAGCCTGCACGCCCGCAAGTATCAAGCCCTCGACGGCGTGGAATTGACGGCCGTGGCGGATGCGGACCCGGAGCGCGCCCGAACCGTAGCCACGGAGGGGGACACGGTCGTATTCAGCGATCACCAGGCCCTGGCTCAGGAAGTGGATCTGGTCAGCGTCGTGGTGCCCACGGGACTGCACTATGAAGTAGCGCGGGACCTGCTCAATGCCGGCGTTCACACCCTCAACGTGATCCTCGCCTACTACCTCGCGTTTCAATTCGGCCATGCAGGCGCTGGCGGAATATGGCGGCACCCCCTTGTTCATCGAATCCCATCGCATCGCGCCCTTCAATCCACGGGGCACGGACGTGGACGTCATTCTCGACCTGATGATTCACGATATTGATCTGATCCAGCAACTGGTGAAATCGCCGCTCGAGGAAATCCGCGCCAACGGCGTACCCGTGCTCACCGACAACACTGATATCGCCAATGCAAGACTGGCCTTCGCCAATGGCTGCGTCGCCAATATCACCGCCAGCCGGGTAAGTCAGAAATCCCAGCGCTCCATGCGCATTTTCCAGCGCGACACCTACTTTCTGGTGGACCTGGGCGAGCACAGCCTGCAGATCCGCCGACGCGGCAGCGGCGAGAGCTGGCCGGGCGTACCCGATATCGAGAGCGACGACCGCGACCTGGAACAGGGTGACGCCCTGCTCGCCGAAATCGAGTCTTTCGTTGACTGTGTGCAATGCAACCGAGGTCCCGTGGTTACGGGCACGGACGGCCTGCGTGCTCTGGAAGCGGCCTCCGAAATCACCCGTTTACTGGAACAGAATGCGCCGGCGACCCAGGGCGCACATGCGGAGTAGCAACACCATGATGACGATGTTCAATCCCGAGCCGCAGCACCAGAGGCTGCGCCAGGAAATCCATGAAGCTGTCCAGCAGGTCCTCGACAGCGGCCGTTACCTCATGGGGCCCAATGTGGACGGGCTGGAGCAGGAAATGGCGCGGGAACTGGGCACACGCCATGCCGTGG
>CAYPKI010000239.1:0-2759 GCA_964411265.1 uncultured Alcanivorax sp.
GGATCCTCGGCAATCTTTGGCTTGCTCAGGCTTTGGACATAAACAGCCATGTCCCGAACACCGTCCTCACCGCCGAGCGCGCTGGCCATGGCGGGCATGTTGCCCTGGCGGCCATTGTGCAGGGTCGTTTTGATAGCCTCCGGTGACCCCCCGTAGAGCCAGGCGTCATCCGTCAGATTCGGGTAGCCGCGTGCGCCGCGCCCATCAGAGCCGTGACAGGTAGCGCAGTTGTTGGCAAAGAGTCGGCCACCGACCTCCATGGCATCGGGGTACTGCGTCAGGTCCTTGACCGACTCCTTGGCGAACTCGGCAAAAATGGGCTCGGCGCGTTTTTCCATCATTTCCACGCGCTTTTCCAGTTGTTTTTGCGACGACCAGTCCAGAAGCCCGTCATACGAACCCAGACCGGGGTAAAGCGCCAGATAAATAACCGTAAAGGCGAGCGTCAGCCAGAATAGCCATAACCACCAACGTGGCAGCGGCTGATTGCGCTCCTCAATGCCGTCATAGACATGCCCCGTGGTTTCCTTTTCGGCTTCCTCGGGGGACATCTTGCGATTGGTCCACAGCATCCAGGCACAGCCGCCCAGATTGAGCACCACAATGATGATGATGAACCAGCTCCAGAAATCACTCATGATGATTGTTCTCCTTCCGGGCCGGCTCCTCGGCAAAGGGTAGCTCGGCGTGACGCTCGTGTTCCGCCTTGCGTGCGGGGCGGAAAACCCAGATCACCAGGGCGATAAAGGCGGCAAAGAACACAATGGTCAGAATGATGTGGAAGACGGTAGCAGCGCTCATGTTTACTCCCTCCGCGTCCGATCCTTGCCCAGGGATTGCAGATAGGCCACAAGCGCATCCAACTCCGTGGCATCTGACCACTCGTTTTCGACCTTTTTCATCTGCTTTTTGATAAAGGCATCCGAATACATCTCGTCGTGGCCCAGCGGCCCCCCGAAGGTCTGGAGTTTCTTCTGCGTCAGACTCCAGTCCACCTGGTTTTCCGCCAGCCAGGGATACGCGGGCATATTGGATTCCGGCACCACGGAGCGCGGATCGCGCAGATGCTGTCGCTGCCAGGCATCGCTGTATTTGCCGCCCACGCGAGCGAGATCGGGTCCGGTCCGCTTGGAGCCCCAAAGAAACGGGTGCTCGGCCACATCCTCGCCGGCCATGGAATAGGGACCATATCGGGCGGTTTCCGAGCGCAGAGTGCGCACCATCTGGGTATGACAGACATGGCAGCCTTCACGGACATAGATATCCCGTCCTTCCATTTGCAGGGCGGTGTAGGGCTCTACGGTGTCCAGCTTTTCGGTAGCGGCCTTGTCCCAGAACAAGGGTACGATCTCCGCAATGCCGCCGAAGCTGACAGCAACCAGGGTCAGCACGATCAGCAGACCCACGTTCTTTTCGATTCTCTCGTGTCCGCTTGCCATGAGCTCAGGCCTCCGCCAGATTGGATTCGCCATCGCGGTTTTTCTCTTCCCGAATGGTCTTGTAGACATTCCAGGCCATGAGCAACATGCCCGCGAAGAAGATAAGCCCGCCCACGAGGCGAACAACATAGTAGGGGAAGCGCTCCTCCATTTCCTGAATGAAGGAGAACGTCAGGGTGCCGTCCGGATTGACTGCCCGCCACATCAAGCCCTGCATGATGCCGGATACCCACATGGAAGAGATGTACAGCACCGTGCCGATCGTGGCCAGCCAGAAATGCGTATTGATCCACCCCACGCTGTACATGGCCGCGCGGTTGTACAGGCGCGGCACCAGTACATAAAGCGAGCCCATGGTAATCATGGAGACCCAGCCCAGCGCGCCCGAATGGACGTGGCCGATCGTCCAGTCCGTGTTGTGCGACAGGGCGTTGACCGTCTTGATCGACATCATGGGCCCTTCAAAGGTCGACATCCCGTAGAAGGACAGGGCCACGATCAGGAACCGGATAATCGGATCCGTGCGCAACTTGTACCAGGCACCCGACAGGGTCATGATGCCGTTGATCATCCCGCCCCAGCTGGGTGCGAGCAGCACGAGTGAAAAGACCATGCCCAGGGACTGGGCCCAGTCCGGCAGCGCGCTGTAATGCAGGTGGTGCGGCCCGGCCCACATATAGACCGCAATCAGCGCCCAGAAGTGAACAATGGACAAGCGATAGGAATAAATGGGGCGCTCGGCCTGGATGGGTACATAATAGTACATCATGCCCAGAAAACCCGCGGTCAGGAAAAAGCCTACGGCATTATGGCCGTACCACCACTGCACCATGGCGTCCACTGTGCCGCTGAACAGCGGATAGGACTTCATGAAGCTGACCGGCACGGACAGATTGTTGAAGATATGCAGTAACGCAATGGCGATGATGAAGCTGCCGTAGAACCAGTTGGCTACATAGATATGTTCCGTCTTGCGCCGGGCAATGGTGGCAAAGAACACCAACGCATAGGCCACCCAGACCACCGTAATGAGAATATCAATGGGCCATTCCAGTTCCGCGTATTCGTGGGTAGAGGTATAGCCCAGGGGCAGGGTGATCGCTGCGGCTACAATGACTGCGGTCCAGCCCCAGAAGGTAAAGCCGGCAAGCCGGGGAAATGCCAGGGTGGCCTGACAAGTACGCTGGACGACATAGTAGGACGTGCCGATCAACGCTGAGCCGCCAAAAGCAAAAATGACCGCATTGGTGTGCAGCGGACGTATGCGACCGAAGCTCAGCCAGGGCGTTTCAAAATTGAACCAGGGCCAGGCGAGCTGGG
>CAYPKI010000239.1:2769-3438 GCA_964411265.1 uncultured Alcanivorax sp.
CAACCAGGGAAAGGACGATGCATTTGTTGCGTGGTGAATTGGCGAACAACGCGGTAATTGTAGGGTGCTGACGTGGCGGCTTTCTGCATCGTGTTTGGTCCTTCCCGGAGATCAGGGCAGCGCGACACTACCAAAAACGGAGGGAGGCGGCGTTGATCTGGGTCAACACCGTCTTGGGGCTACACTTATTAGACTCCCATGCGCCGGCGTGATGACTTGGTTGGCCGTCACCGATCTGCATGACCGCCTGGACAACGCAACCCCGGCAGACTGTTGAAAGCCTGTTTCGGCCCAGCCTGCTAGACCTCAAGCAGCCCTCTGCTGCACTGTGCCGCTCACAAAGGGAATCGCCTTGTCCTTCGCAACAAAGCACACCAGCTGTACGCTTCAGACCACACTGATACGCAAGAGGTTTGTCAACAGCCAGCTGGTGGCCATTGGCGTGAAGGCTTGTGTTCACTTGTTCATGTTGTGCCGGTAAACTGCAGCTTCGAGTCGAGCCCGGGTCTCGGGGTATCCATTCTGGGGATTAAGCAGAACATGCGTGAGCTTCCCGAACTTTGCAAGCCGAGCCGGCAAACCGGCGCGAACGGCGCTGAACGCCGCGTCGGAGTGGAAATTGAACTCTCCGGTATGGGCTTCTCCGAGCTGGTAACGCACCTGGCGGAG
>CAYPKI010000240.1:0-3436 GCA_964411265.1 uncultured Alcanivorax sp.
GCAGCGTTGTGCCCCCCACCTTGATCGCCTCGTCCAACACGGCGCGGATGGTGTCCGCCAGCACCGCATAGCGCCGACGACTGATCCGGCCCGCGGCACGAGCCGGATGAATGCCGGCCCGAAACAGACTCTCTTGTGCATAAATATTGCCCACACCCACCAGAATACCGGCATCCATGATGAAATCCTTCACCGCTCGTCGCCGACCCCGCGCCCGGCCGTAGAGCCAGTCACCATTGACCCCTTCATCCCAGGGTTCCGGACCCAGCTTGTCCAGCAACGGATGGCTGTCGGGCGCGCTCGTCCAGAGCGCGGCACCGAAGCGGCGCGGGTCGCGCAGACGCAGAGCTTGCCCGGAGTCGAGCACCAGATCCAGGTGATCATGCTTTTCCGGCGGGCTGTCGGCGGCCACCACACGCAGGCTGCCGGACATACCCAGATGCAACAGCAGCTGCCCCGAGGCCAGATCCAGCAACAGAAACTTGGCGCGGCGGCGCACGTCGTGCCCCGGCGCGTGGCGCAGTGCCCGGATCTCGTCCGGAATAGGCCAACGCAAGCGCGGCGCTCGAATGCGGGCACGGACCAGGGTCCGATCCTGGAGCCAGGGCGCGATACCGCGGCGGGTCGTTTCGACTTCAGGTAGCTCGGGCATGAGGCCTGCGGCGGGTGCTAGGATTGGGTCCCGATTGTAGCGCAGCCAGTGAGAACAGAGCCATGACAGCCTGTCTGGGTATTGATACGGGCGGCACTTTTACCGATTTCGTGCTGCTCGAGGCCGATCAGGTTCGTACCCACAAGGTCCTGTCCTCGCCCGATGCGCCGGAGCAGGCGATTCTCCGCGGCGTTCACGAGATGGGCCTGGAGGCGGCCATGCAGGCCGGCGAGCTGGTGATCGTGCATGGCACCACCGTGGCCACCAATGCGGTCCTCGAAGGCCGGGGCGCGCGCACCGTTTTCGTGACCAATAGTGGCCTGGAAGACAGCCTCCGGATCGGCCGTCAGACCCGGCCGGCACTGTACGATTTGTGCCCACCGCCGCCCGCGTGGGAGCTGGAACCGGAATTGATGCTGGGCGTGGAAACCCGGGTGAACGCCGAGGGTGCGGAGGTGGTGCCGCTCACGGACAAGGCGGTGGACAGGCTTCGACAGCGAGTCCGGGCGCGCGAGCCCGAGGCCGTGGCGATCAGTCTGCTCTTCAGTTATCTCAATGCCGAGGCGGAACAACGGCTTACCCAGGCACTGGAAGGCGAGGGCCTGGTCGTCTGCCGGTCCTCGCGCGTTTTGCCGCTCGCCGGTGAATATGAACGGGGCATTGCCACCTGGTTGAACGCGCGTCTGGTACCAGGCGTTTCGCGCTATATCGAACGGCTGGACCAGGCGACGGGAGCCTCGCCGCTGAGCATTATGCAGTCGCACGGGGGCACCATTGGTGCGGCCGCGGCGGGTGAACAAGCGGTCAACCTGTTGCTCTCGGGTCCGGCCGGAGGCCTGTGCGCGGCGCGGCAGCTGAGCGACGAGCTGGGCACGGACCGGATGATGACCTTCGATATGGGCGGCACCTCCACGGATGTGGCCCTGATCGACGGTGATTTCCGGCGCACCCTGGAAGGTCGCGTGGGCCCCTGGCCCGTGGCGGTGCCCATGGTGGAGATGCACACCATTGGCGCCGGCGGCGGTTCCCTGGCGCGGCTGGACGAAGCCGGCATGCTTCATGTCGGTCCGCAGTCCGCAGGCGCCGACCCGGGGCCGGCCTGTTATAACCGCGGCGGCGACGAACCCACGGTGACCGACGCCAACCTCATGCTGGGCCGGCTCCAGCCCGAATACGCCCTGGGCGGCGGACTGGAGCTGTCCCGCTCAGCCGGTGAGCGAGCTGTAACCGAGCTGGCGAAGCAGTCCGGGCTCGGTGCCGAGGAGGCAGCGGCGGGTATTGTGGATCTGGCCAATGATCACATGGCCCAGGCGCTGCGCGTGATCTCCATCCAGAAAGGACATGATCCGGCGGATTTCACCCTGGTTAGCTTCGGCGGCGCCGGGGGCCTGCATGTCTGCGCCCTGGCGGAAGCGCTGGGGATGTACCGCGCGGCCGTGCCCATCAACAGCGGCGTGCTCTCGGCGCAGGGACTGGCCCGCGCGCCCCGCCAGCGCGAACTGATCCAGGCGCTGCCCACGGGGGGCGATGCCAATTCGGTGCACGAGCTGGCAACCGAATTGACCGCGACCGGTGAGAACGAGCTGCGGGGCGAAGGCGTCACCGAGGTGATCGACCGTGACTGGTTCGTGGATCTACGCTACCCGGGCCAATCCTTCCACCTGGACATTCCCTGGCACGGCGACCCGCAGCGGGCCGAAGCGGCCTTCCATGAGCAGCATGAACAGCGCTACGGCCACCGCCTGGAGCTTCCCGTGGAATGGGTCCATGTGCGCGTGCGCCTGGGGGCGCGGCAGCGCATTGCCGAATTGCCCGGCCTGGCACCACGTCCGGTCGGCGCAGCCTCGGCTGATGTATCCGTGACCGGACGCCCGGAGCCCGTCCCGGTATTTGAGCGCGACTGCCTGGCGCCCGGCCAGCGCCTGGACGGACCAGCGCTCATCTGCGAGCCGGTCGCCACCACCTGGCTGGCTCCGCAGTGGTCGCTGGAAGTGAACACCGCTGGTCACCTTTTACTCTCCCGGGGCCGGTAATGACCCGTTTGAACCTGTACGGGCCCTTCACGCGGGTTTAACATCAATACCCTCTAATCAATATCAAACGATAGGCTGGACGCAGTAATGACGGTACTGGATGGTTTATTCGCGCCCTCCTGGGTGGAACTGGTATTGATTACCCTGGCGCTGACGCATGTGACCATCGTAGCGGTGACGGTCTATCTTCACCGCTATTCCGCACACCGCTCGCTGGAGCTGCACCCGGCGGTCCGGCATTTCTTCCGTTTCTGGCTGTGGCTCACGACAGCCATGAACACCCGGGCCTGGACCGCCATTCATCGCAAGCACCATGCGCGCTGCGAAACCGAGGATGACCCGCACAGCCCCCAGGTTCTGGGCATCGGCAAGGTGCTGGGCGAAGGCGCGGAGCTTTACAGGGCCGAAGCGGGCAATGAGCAGACGCTGGAGCAGTATGGCGCCGGCTGCCCGGACGACTGGGTGGAGCGCAATCTCTACAGCCGCTTCCCGAGCCACGGCATTGTCTTGATGCTCGCCATTGATCTGCTCTGCTTGGGCGTGATCGGCCTGACGGTCTGGGCTGTGCAGATGCTCTGGATTCCGGTGTTTGCCGCGGGCGTGATCAATGGTGTCGGCCATTACTGGGGCTACCGCAATTTCGAATGCGCCGATGCCTCGCGCAATATCGGCCCCCTGGGCCTGTTGATCGGCGGCGAAGAGCTGCACAACAACCACCACACCTATCCGACTTCGGCCAAGCTGTCGGTGC
>CAYPKI010000241.1:0-3413 GCA_964411265.1 uncultured Alcanivorax sp.
GTTTGTGGTGTTTCAGGTGTCGCCTCAGGGGCAGCACCTGGTAGCGATGCTTTTTCAAATTCTCCGCCACCCAGGTCCGTCCAACCGTATCGCCGTCCGCTTTTTCGCCGTGCAAGCGATTGAACTGCTCCGCGATGGCCCGGCATCCGGTGTCCGGCGGCATGAGCGCCTTGAGCCGGATGACTTCGCGCAGCACCCACGGCGGCTTGGGCTCGAAGCGTGTTTGGACGGGGGGGTTGTCTCTTTTCTGGACGGGCGTAGCACCGTTGTGTGTTCGCCGGCCTCGGCGAAAGCCCTGCGTGCGAGGGCAACAGCGGCGCCGAATTAGCAGGAGAACCAGGACAACAATCATACCCATCCCTGGACCCTTGTGCTTGCGGAGGCAAGATTGTATGGGCCGCGTCAGGAGCTTTAAAAATCGATAGCCCCGGCCAGCCTCGAACTGGATGAATCGGGATCGTTCCGGGGAACGGGGAACGCTGCTACCGGCATTAGCCTGGTAGTTCGTCCGGATCCAGATGCTGGCGTTTGTGGATCAGCGCGAGTACGGCGATGGTGCTGTCCGGCTGGATTTCATAGAGGATGCGATAGGAGTAAAGGCTGATTTCCCGGACGGTTTCGTCATTGAGCTCCGCAACCATGCGTCCTTTACGGGGCAGCTCATCCAGACCTGTGGTTTTCTGGACCAAAGCCTCGCACACGCGCGTGGCATACAAGGGTGAGTCCTGTGCGATTTGTTCATGGATCCGTCGAAGCTGGCTCCGTGCGTGAGCCGTCCATCTCACCATCGCTGGATATCCTGAAGAACCTCCTCATTGGCTACTGTGTTGCCGTTTGCGACGTCTTGCTGTCCACGCCGGATATTTTCCAGCACATAGAGCTGGTACATCATCTCTTCGGTGTTCGCGTCGTCCGGCAATTGCCGGATGGCTTTCAAGGCCTCTTCCTTGGCTGTTTCTTCGGGTTTCATAGTGCAAACTCCCGGATCTTATATCACGCTGGTACTGAAAGTATGACGCCGGGCGGAACCTTGAATCAAGCAGGGATGACCAACCAGTGAAGGAATCAGAGCCCTCCAAGAGGGCTGCTACGCCCGATCCGGAAAACGCTTGAATGCCGGACCGCCCAGTGCAAGTTTTTTCAAAAGCCTGCTAAAGTCAATCACCCGCACGGCGCTCTTGATAAAAAGCCCGCGTTCTTCTGTGCAGCGGCTTCAGATCCAGCTGCACGAAGCCGGCATCGCCGCTGAGCAGTTCGAACGGGTGTTGCCGGCCGGGCGGGTATTCTTTCCAGTAGGCATCCAGGTTCTTGTCGCGCAGGTCGATATCCGGAAGCGGCGCATTCGGACTCCGGAATAAACCGGGCTCGACTGCTTCATACTGCACCGTGCGTGTTTCACCAGTCACTGCATTGAAGCGGATCAGGCCCGGGTAGGTGGCGGCGACCATGGCCGCCACGGTCAGTGCACCCACGCCAATGCGTTCCATACGGGGTGCCTCGCGGCCCAGGGGCGCGGCGATGGCGATGCCAACGATGCCGGCGAGAACAAAGGGGGCCACGGGCATGGATTCCAGGGGCTTGTAGGCGTTGATAAAGAAAGTGTCGCCCACAGCGTACAGGCCCGCGATCGTTAGCAGGCCTAGCTGAATGACAAGCCCCTTATGGTTGGTCAGGTCGTAGCCGTCAGAAAAGGGGCGTGCTGTGCTTTCTTCCTGTTGAATGCTGATCCCGTGTGCTTGCAAGGCACGTACGACCCGGGTGCGTTCTATCAGGTTCTGTGGAGCAAGGTGACGTAGGCGCCCGAGTTCACTTAATGACAGGCGATGATCTTCCTGGTCCGGATCCACCCATAGCCATGGATTGATGGAGAAGTTTTCATGATCCGTTTCCAGGGTGAGGCGTACCAGGTTCAGGTCCTGCGCCTGCCTCAGTCGGGCGCCCGGTAGCTTGAGACTGGCCTTGTGAATCTGATCCCAGGAGAGGTCCCGGTTACCACTGCTTTGCAACATGACCAGCAGTTTCAACCAGCGGGGGATCCGTACAGTCAGGCCGGTGTCGTTAATCATGACGCGTGCCTGGATCCTGGACCAGAAGAAGAGGATTGTGAAGGGGATCAAGGCAATGAGCGCCCACACCAGCATGCGGGTGTCAGGCTCTTCCATGAGTTTCCCCCAGAATCGGGATAGGGTATGCAGCAAATTGTGCTAGCCTTCACCGGGGCTAACGTTATTCAGGAAAAGGATTCCCAGAACGATTGTTATAAAGGCAACCGTAACCAGGAGAACAATCGACGATTCAGTCGTTCGTAGCGGCGAGCTTCCGATCTCCAGCGTGGAGGGGTGTTGTGCGTCACTCCTGTTCATGAAAACGTCTCTTCCCTGAAGTTCCACGTTTGGGTCAAGTGGTATTTTGGTTCCTGGTGATTGATTGATCGGCCTTGACGGCCATTCTCCGGTCCACCCGGCATGGACCGGGGGCGCCCATTGCGTTATTACATCGAGATGCTGCCCTTGCGGAAATCACTGCTGCCCAGCATCAGATTGATGCACACGGGCGTGCCCTGCGCGGCCAGTTCACGCGCCTGCTGCAAGGCCGCCGGGATCTGCTCGTCCTCGGTCACCAGGATGCCCTTGCCGCCATAGCCTTCGGCTACCTGATGATAATCCGTGTGGCGCAGATAAGTGCCGATATTGTCGCCCAGCATGGCTTCCTGTTCGCGTGCGATCTGGCCCCAGCTGGCGTCCGTGCCCACCACGGCAATGGGCGCCATGCCCATGCGCACATAGGTGTCGAACTCGGCCAGGCTGTAGGCGCAGGAGCCGTCGCCATAGATCAGCCAGATCTGTGCATCCGGCCGGGCGGTTCCGGCGCCCAGGGTAAAGCCGCCGCCTACCCCCAGGGTGCCGAACACACCCGGGTCCAGCCAGGACAGGGGCCGGCGGGGCTTGAGCGTATAGGCGCTGGTGGCCACGAAGTCGCCGCCGTCCACGACCAGGATGTCGGTTTCGTCCAGTACGCCGTCCAGTTTGCGGAAGAATTTCAGGGGATTGACGCCTTCGCCGGTTTCGCCCGCCTGTTCGTCGATTTCGGCTTCGCGGGCGTTTTCGCGCTCGATCAGGGTCTCGAACCAGTCGTTCCAGTCCCCCGGCGCTGCGTGTTCGGCCAGCGCCTCCAGGAAATCGCCCGGATGATCCAGCACCGGGATATCCGGCTTGCGGTTGAGATAGAGGTCGTCGCGAGACAGATTGATGGAGACAATCTCGGCGTTGCGGGCAAAGCCGCGTCCGTACTTCAGCCGGAAATCGAAGGGAAAGCCGGCAATGATCACCAGGTCCGCCTCGGCCAGGGCATTCGTGCGCTTGTGGCGGAACAGCTGCGGATGTTCGGCGCCCAGCAGCCCCCGGGCCATGCCG
>CAYPKI010000242.1:0-2299 GCA_964411265.1 uncultured Alcanivorax sp.
ATCCTCGGGCATCCCGGCCAGACCAGTGCGCTCTTCGCCTGGCTGATTGGGTATGAGCCGCAAAGGGTGCTCGCAATCCTTGAGCCAGCCGGGCCCTTGTTCGCGGCTTTATGGCTACTGGGTTTCGCGGTTCTGGCCTATTGCCATTACACGCAGCTGGGTACGCGTGTTCTGGCGGAATTGGTGCTGGTGGCAGCCGCGCTGGTGGCATTGCCGCCCCTTCTGGCCTTTGCGTTTTACTTCTGCGTTGTTCACAGCATCCGCCACTTTCTCTCTGTCGCCCAGCAGGGGCTTGGCCGCGCCGAGATGGCATCGACTCTGGCGTTTCTCGGGCGCAAAGCCGCACCGGCAACGCTGGGCGCGATTGCGCTCGCCCTGGGGGCATGGGTCGCGATTGTGCTGATGGAGCCCTCCTCCAGTCTGCTGGTGGAGGCCGTACGCGTCATGTTCTGGGCCCTGGCCGCACTCACCGTGCCGCATGGCCTGGTCGTTAAGCTGTGGTGGGAGGGCAGGGCGAGTGACAATCGCGGTTCAGATGCCCTGTGACGCCCGCTGGAGGTCGTAGTAGAACCCCAAAAAGCGGGCCTCGAGCTCAGCATAGTGCGATGTATCAACCTTGATGATGCCTTTAAACCGGTTGGGAAACCGGAGATGACACGCGACTCGATCAAGCCCGGGAGAGCGCTGCCATTCAGGTACTGCCCCAGCTGAATGCCGCGCTGCCGGCCATGAGCACGCCCTCCAGCGCCACGAACCCGAACACTTCTTCCGCCGAACCGTCGCCGTCCATGACGGCGACCACACCGTCGACGATTCACTGGCCCACCTTGGCCGCGGCCGCGGGCAGCAGACCGGCGAAAAGGGTGCACACGGCCAGCAGGATCGTCAGCCTGCGGTTGCTGCTCCAGACCAGTTCCAGCGCACGGCGGCTGTAGCGGAAAACGCCCGGGGGGTTCGCGGTCGGCGTCGGGATGCGGTTCGGCGGGTGGTTCCTCAGGCGGAACCCAGACTGGCAATCACCTCGTCACAATCAAAATTCAGCACATTCACATTTTCAAAGCCCATCTGCTGCAGGGCCGCTCCGGCCAGGGTGGCGCGACCGCCGCTGGCGCAGTGCAGATAGATGGGCTGGTCCGGGTCCGTGGTGTGCTCGGTGATCTTCATCTCCAGGACACCGCGCGGAATGTTCACGGTGCCCCGGGCGCTTTTTTTCTCCACTTCCCCCGGCTCGCGCACATCCAGGATCAGGGGATCGTGCTCGGACGTCAGCAAGGTCCGGGCGGTGTCCGGGTCCAGGCAACGCAGTCCGCTTTTCGCGTCCGCGACGATTTCCGGAACGGTTTTCAGGCTCATGGGGGCATTTCTCCCTGGGGTCGTCCGCGCCGGTTTCCACCGCAAGCGCGGATGATTTTGCTGTCAGCTTACGACATGCGGTGCTCGGAAACCATGGGGCCCCGAACAGGTGCCGGGAGACACGGCGCCCCCGGCGAAGGCCTGAGCTTTGCGAACGTCCGGGATCAGGAATGCTTGGTGCCGAGGGGGACACTCACATTCGGCGCCCAGGTTCCCGGAATTCCTCAGAAAAGTGCGATGTGAAAGCGCCACGTACCCCCTCAGGTACCCCTAAGCCAATCTGGTACGGTGAGGGCTTCGGTTCAAGTCCCGCGTGGACGATATACCCGTGAGATCCTTCCTCGCGATAGCACCATTTTACAATGATCGCGTCCCCGGGGTATATCGGTCAGTCTTTGCTTTCACCCTCGTCCTCCGGGTACAAAAATTCAAAAAGTCTTTCCTCCGGCTGATCCACCATCTTCTGGTATTTTTCCGCAGCACGCTCCTTTTGCTCGCCAGTGAGGTAAACTCCTTTTAGCTCATTATCCTCCAAAAGGACCAGATACTGGGCTATTTCCTGCATCAGTCGTTTGTTTCCCTGGTGTTGGAAACGATATCGCCATTTCAGGGATCCCTTTTGATTAGCCGCTCGCCTGGCCCGCCCCAGGTATTTCTCCTCCAGCTTCTCCTCCAGTTCCTTGCGAAAGCCATGTTCCTCCGTGATGAGCTTTTCCAGGACTTCCTTTCGAGTCCTTTGGAATTCGTTTGCCAGCCCCGCCAGCCTACTTTTGGCCCCTTTGGATATGCTGATCGTGACGTTTGATCGAGAGGATTTGTCCCGCCGCCACGCGTCCTTGAGCCGTTTCTCGGCCGCAGTGCCGCCTTCCTCAACCAGTCGCTGCAGTCCTCGGAGTAACCCCTCATAAGGGGGCTGCGTGTTTTGGAACGGAACGCGCTTGCCCTC
>CAYPKI010000242.1:2309-3405 GCA_964411265.1 uncultured Alcanivorax sp.
GTAGCGTTGTGCCCACTCCAACATCTCGGGCTTGTCCTTGAACCATTGGTCCAGGGGGACGCGGTCCGCCATACGTACCTCCGCGTAACTGTAATTTTGTGACATCACGTGATGTGTCGCAGTCTACCAATAGCGCTCCTAAATTACAGCTGGTATTTTTACAAAAAAATGGAGACGTCCTGGTGGGAGACGTAGGAATGGAAAACGTATTGCGCTTGCTGTCGACCTCAAAGGCCTTCGATGGCCGGTGGGGGATTTCCCGGGTAAGCGGGCCGACCAGGTATTTCCTCGCCCGCTTGCTGTTGGAATACGGCGCGGCTCCGATCCGTTGCAGGCAGCCAGACTTTGCTGGTCACTGCTCAAGTCGTCGGGAACGCACTAGCGCAACTCGAGAATGAACGTATATTGCGTTCCAAGCCGGAGTCAAGACAGGGGAGGGGGCGGCCTCGCACACAGCGGTGGTTGGAAGGTAAGTTTCTTGATGAATTGGGACAGCAGAAACCAGGCCCCGGGAGTCCGCATTTCGCGGGACTGATTGAGCACATTTTAACCAGCGACTTTCCCAATCCCAATCACAAGGCCAAGGCCCGCCGCAGAAGCAAGCTGACGCCCTACAATCGCCTCCTCTTGGGGGTACTGCTGGCTCACGCGGATTCCAGCGGCGTGGTCGCCAATCTCGGCATTACCCATCTGCGAAGGCTCGCAGGGCTATCCCAGGACCAGCTGACCTCGCAGATGAGCCGGCTCGCCGAGCTTGGCTACCTGCGGGGTCGTGTCCCGGGAGTTTCGGGGAAGCGCATATTCGGTAGGGTGACGGGTCTGATGTATCTGAATGTGGGTCACCCGGATTTCGAATCGCTTGGGAGGCTTCAATGGGTAGTTATGACTGATCACCCGGAGAATGAGCCGCTCTGGAGTGTTGACCTCCTATGCAAGCTCGCCCACCCCTTGGCACTCAAAGAAGAGAAAGTCCGCCGCCAATCCGCACCTGAACCTGAAGAAGGGCCAAGGGCAGACGTGCGACGCCACGGGCGAGAGATCTTCAGACGCGAGACCGAGGAGTTTGAGCGGCAATGGACGGTCGAGAGATTTAATC
>CAYPKI010000243.1:0-3396 GCA_964411265.1 uncultured Alcanivorax sp.
CCGACGGCGAGGACCGCATCCCCCTCCCGAACGTGACCGCCGGCGGCCGGGTGGAGCAGCTTGTGGGCCGGCATCCGGTCGATCGCAAGCGCATGGCCGTGGTCGAGGACGGCAAGCCGGCGGTGACGCATTACCGGGTGGAGCAGCGTTTCCGGGGGCATACGCGCGTACGGGCACGGCTGGAAACCGGCCGTACCCATCAGATCCGGGTCCACATGGCCTGGCTGCGTTATCCCCTGGTGGGGGATCCGGTTTATGGCGGTCGGTTGAAACTGCCGCGTGGCGCGGATGAATCCGTGCGCAAGGCCCTGCGTGCCTTTCCCCGCCAGGCCCTGCACGCCCACCGGCTGGGACTGGAACATCCGGACGATGGCGCCTACCGGGAATGGCAGGCTCCCTGCCCCGACGATTTTCAGAATCTGCTGACGGTACTGGATAGCGATTACCGGATGGCTTCATGACGAGCCCGGATCCCAAGGACTGGCTGTGGCCGCAGTGGCGGCCCCATCCCCGGGTTCGCGTGACGGTTACCACACGCAGCGGGGATTATTCGCCGCCGCCCTGGCAGGGCTTCAACCTGGGGCTGAATACGGGTGATGATCCGGAGCGCGTTCGCGCGGCCCGCGCACGCGTACACGACCAGCTGGCCACCCGCCATGCGCCCGCCTGGCTGCGTCAGGTACACGGCACACGCGTGGTACCCGCGGGCGCCAGCGAGTCCCGGGCCGATGGGGTCTGGACCCGGGAGCCGGGGCAGCCCTGCGGCATACTGACGGCGGATTGTCTGCCGGTCCTGCTGGCGCGCTGTGATGGCACCGCCGTGGGGGCTTTCCATGCCGGCTGGCGGAGTTTGCAGGCGGGCATACTGAGCCAGGGCGTAGCGGCCCTGGCGCCGGACGGTGAGGCTCTGGCGGCCTGGCTGGGCCCGGCCATCTGCCGGCATTGCTATCAGGTGGGCGCGGATGTCCGTGAGGCCTTCGTTGCTCGGGATCCGGCTACAGCCAGCGCTTTTGACCCGGATCCGGAACCCGGTCGCTGGCACGCCGATTTACCCTATCTGGCCGCCCATGAATTACGGCAACCGGGTGTGGAAGCCATTGAATACGACGGACATTGCACGGTCTGTCACAACCAGCTTTTTTATTCCCATCGCCATGAAGGCCAGACCGGCCGTTTCGCTTCCCTCATATGGCTGGAATAGCTTCGGCGCGTACCTGATTTCACTTACCGCACCTGGCCCGACTTGAAATCCTCCAAAATACCCTTATTTATTGTGGCAGATTTGCAAGCGATGGGTTTAGAGGCACGCATATGAACATGGAGCAACTAACCAGTCGGCTCCAGCAGGCACTGGGCGAGGCACAGTCCCTGGCGGTGGGCCAGAGCAACACAGCGATTGAGCCGGAGCACCTGATGCTGGCGCTGGTACGTCAGCAGGGCGGTTCGGCTCGGCCCCTGCTGGAGAAAGCCGGCGTCCACGTGGATGACCTGGATACGGCACTGGCGGTCGCCATGGACGGGCTCGCGAAAGCGGGCCAGTTCAGCGGCGAAGTTACGATGTCGCGCAACCTGGGCAATCTGCTGAACCTGGCGGACCGCGAGGCCCAGCAGCGCGGGGATCAGTACATCTCCACCGAGGTGGTGCTGCTGGCGGCCTGCGAGGCCGGGGGCGAAGTGGGCAAGATCTTCAAGCGCGCCGGCGTTGAACGCAAGATGCTGGAGCAACAGGTGGAAGCGGTACGCGGAGGTGAAACCGTGGATGATCCCAATGCGGAAGAACAGCGCGAAGCGCTGGATCAGTACACCCTGGACCTGACGGCCCGGGCCGAGGAAGGTCAGCTGGATCCCGTCATCGGCCGCGACGACGAGATCCGCCGTACCGTCCAGGTGCTGCAGCGCCGGACCAAGAACAACCCGGTGCTGATCGGGGATCCGGGCGTGGGCAAGACCGCCATTGTCGAGGGTCTGGCGCAGCGCGTTGTCGACGGTGAAGTGCCGGAAGGGCTCAAGGACAAGCGCGTGCTGTCGCTGGACATGGCGGCGCTGATCGCCGGCGCGAAGTATCGTGGCGAATTCGAGGAACGCCTCAAGGCGGTGCTCAAGGAGCTGGCCAAGGAAGAGGGCCGGATCATTCTCTTTATCGACGAGCTCCACACCATGGTGGGCGCGGGCAAGACCGAGGGCTCCATGGATGCGGGTAACATGCTCAAGCCGGCCCTGGCGCGGGGCGAACTCCATTGCGTGGGGGCCACCACGCTGGAGGAGTACCGGCAGAACATTGAAAAGGATGCCGCCCTGGAGCGCCGTTTCCAGAAAGTGCTGGTCGACGAGCCCACCGAAGAGGATGCGGTCGCTATCCTGCGCGGGCTCAAGGAACGCTACGAGGTTCATCACGGGGTCGAGATCACCGACAACGCCATTGTGGCCGCGGCCAAGCTCTCGCAGCGCTACATTACCGACCGCCATCTGCCCGACAAGGCCATTGATCTGATCGACGAGGCGGCCAGCCGCATCCGCATGGAAATCGATTCCATGCCCGAGGAGATGGACAAGATTGACCGCCGTCTTATCCAGTTGAAGATGGAGCGCGAAGCCCTGGGCAAGGAGAAGGACGAGGCCAGCCAGAAGCGCCTGGAGAAACTGGAAGACGACATTCGCGAACTGGAGCGCGAATACGAGGACTTGCGCGAGATCTGGGAGGCCGAGAAGGCGAGTGTGCATGGCGCGCAGCAGATCAAGGCGGACCTGGAAAACGCGCGCGTGGAAATGGAGCAGGCGCGGCGCGCCGGCGATCTCACGCGCATGTCCGAAATCCAGTACGGTCGGATTCCGGATCTGGAGAAGAAGCTGACTCAGGCCCAGGAGCATGAGCAGACCGAGGAAACCCGGTTGCTGCGCTCCCGGGTCACCGAGGAAGAAGTGGCCGAGGTGGTGTCCAAGTGGACGGGTATTCCCGTGACCAAGATGCTCGAAGGCGAAAAGGACAAGCTGCTGCGCATGGAGGATGCGCTGCACGAGCGCGTGGTGGGCCAGGACGAAGCTGTCTCCGCCGTTGCCGACGCCGTGCGCCGCTCGCGCGCCGGGTTGTCCGACCCGCAACGGCCCAATGGCTCCTTCCTCTTCCTGGGCCCCACGGGCGTGGGTAAGACCGAGTTGTGCAAGGCCCTGGCGTCTTTTCTCTTCGATACCGAAGACGCCATGGTGCGCATTGATATGTCGGAGTTCATGGAGAAACACTCCGTGGCTCGGTTGATCGGCGCGCCGCCCGGCTATGTGGGCTATGAGCAGGGCGGTTATCTGACCGAGGCGGTCCGGCGCAAGCCCTATGCGCTCTTATTGCTCGATGAGGTGGAAAAGGCCCATCAGGACGTATTCAACGTTCTGCTCCAGGTGCTG
>CAYPKI010000244.1:0-3368 GCA_964411265.1 uncultured Alcanivorax sp.
GCGCGCCTCGAGCACTTCATGGAGTTGTTCCAGTACTTCGTTCATGATCCAAGTCTATCAAAAAACCGGTGGTGAGCGGGTTGGGAGATCCGGGCGGCACCTTGAAGCGGGGAAGGCAGCTGTAGGATGGGCGTCTTCGCCCCGATTCGATGCCAGTTTGGTCGTGCAGCCTGCTAGCGCTTCAAACCCCACAGCAACAGGACGGCGCCCGCACCGGCGGCTGCGCCGGCCTGGACCGGGGTCGTGAGCAGCACGGCGCCACCGCCCAGTCCCAGGCCGGTCAGACCGGCCAGGAGCTTGCGTCGGTGACGCGTTAGCGAGCGCTCGAATTCCGCTTCCTGTTCCCGCATGCGGGCCGGTTCGTGGGCGAGGTTCTCCAGGGCATCCCGGAACAGATCGGGCATGTCCGGCAGTACAGCCGCCCACTCGGGCGCGCGCTGGCGCAGTTTCTTGACGGTCGCCGACGGCCCGTATTGTTCCATCATCCAGGCCTCCAGCTTGGGTCGGCCCAGCGTCCAGATATCCAGTTCCGGATAGATGGCCCGGCCCAGCCCCTCGACATGGATCAGCGTCTTGAGCAGCAGGATGTATTGCACGGGCGCCTCGATATGGAAGCTGCGCGCGGTATCGAAAAGCTGCATGACGAGGGGCGCGAATTCCAGCTGATCCAGGGGCTGTGAAAGGATGGGCTCGACCAGTTCCCGGATAGCCTTTTCCAGGGCCTGGCGGTCCACGGGCCGCGTGGTCCAGCCGGCGCGGATGATGAGATCCACCATGCCGGTGAAGTCCTCGCGCATGACCATGAGCGCCAGACGCCCCAGCAGGTGCAGGTCATCGGGCGAAAGCCGGCCCACGATGGCCGCGTCCACGGAGGTGTACTGCGGCGATTCCGGGCTATCCGGCAGCACGAAGATGTTGCCCGGGTGCATGTCCGCGTGGAAGAGGTTGTAGCGGAACACCTGGGAGAAGAAGATATCCACGCCCCGCTCAGCGAGCTGCTTGAGATCAATACCCGCCGCCCGGAGCCGCTCGGTGTCGTTCACCGGAATGGCGTAAATGCGTTGCTGCACCAGCATCCGCGGCGTAACGAAGTCGAAATACATGGGCGGGATGGACAGCAGCGGGCTGAACTCGTGGTTGCGCCGCATGGCATCGCTATTGCGCGCCTCGCGCTCCAGGTCCAGCTCGCCCCGGATGATTTCGGCGTAGTCGTCGACAATGCGTGCCGGGCGGAAATAGCGCGCATCCCGCCAGAGGCGCTCGATCCAGCGCGCGCCCGTGCCCAGCACGCGCAGATCCCGTTCCACGACCCCCGCAACATCCGGCCGTAGCACCTTGACCACTACCTCGGTGCCGTCATGAAGCACAGCCGGGTGAACCTGAGCCACTGACGCGGAGGCCATGGGCTCGACGTCGAAAGACCCAAAGGCTTCGTTCACGGACCGGCCCAGCTCCGCCTCCACCAGAGCCCGGGCCTGCTCGCCCGGAAAACCCGGCACATCGTCCTGAAGTTTTTCCAGTTCCCGGGTCCACCTGGGCGGCATGAGATCCCGGCGCGTGGCCATGAGCTGGCCCATTTTGATGAAAATGGGCCCCAGCCGCTCCAGTGCCAGTCGCAGGCGCTCGCCCTCGCTGTGCCCGGCGGTACCCAGCCAGGCCGCGGGCCAGAGAAACTGGAGCCAGACCAGGGGCGTGGTCAGCGGATGGGCTGGAAAGAGCGAGAGCACGCGGTAGCGGCAAACCACATGGATCACCTTCAGAACACGTCCCAGCGGCAGCATTCAGCCTCCGTGTCCAGGCGGTGCTGCAGGCGTTGCACCCGGGCATCCAGCCGATCCAGGTCCATGCGCAACTCGTCTATGTCCTGATTGAATTCATAGACATCGCGGCGCAACGCCAATAACTGCGACTCGTCGCGCAGGTATTCGCCCATCTGCTCGCCGAACCGCGTGCAGGCCTGGCGAGCCCAGCCGAAAAACTGCCGGGCGCCGTGATCCAGCTGTTGAGCCAGCTCCGGGCCCAGCAGGGGCTCAAAGAGAGCGCCCCAGTCCAGATCCAGTTGCCGACCGATGGCGACGAGTTCCTGCAACAGGCCCTGATCGCCCTGGATTCGTACACGGCTACCGATCAGCGACTCGTCGTCGCCGTTGAAAAGTTGCGCCGCCAGCTCCGGGGGGCTGCCGCGCAGCCGGATGTCGGGGCGGGCGTCACTGGTGTGGTAGAGCTCCATCCCGTCCTCCACCACCAGGGCATAGACCGTCAGGGGCGGCAGGGTGAAATGCACGGCCACCAGCCGGCCTATATGCCGGGCCAGGTGTTCACGGGTGGCAGGGTCATTGCGCAGAGCCGCGTTGATGGCGCGCTCCACCGCAGCGATTTCCGCCTCGGGCGGGCGGTGGCGCGACCATGCAGGCCGCCTCGAAGGCATTGGGTGGACGGGCGTCGTCGCGCAGGCTCATCAGCTCTTGAACCCGCGGTGCAGGGCCACGACGCCGCCGGTCATGTTGAAGTATTCCACCCGGGCGAAACCGGCCTCCTCCATCATGGTTTTCAGGGTTTTCTGGTCCGGATGCATGCGGATGGATTCCGCCAGATAGCGATAACTGTCCTCGTCGCCGGCGACGGCCCGACCCAGACGAGGCAGCACGGCGAACGAATAGAAGTCATAAGCCCTGGATAGCGGCTCGCTGACGGGTCGGGAAAACTCCAGCACGAGCAGGCGTCCGCCCGGCTTGAGGACCCGCAGCATGGATGCCAGCGCCCGGGATTGCTCGGTAACGTTGCGTAGCCCGAACGCGATCGAGATGCAGTCGAAGTGGTTATCGGCGAAGGGCAGCGCCTCGGCGTCCACCCGTGCTGTTTCGGTATTGTGGGCACAGCCGGCATCGACCAGCCGGTCACGACCCTCGGCGAGCATGGCCTCGTTGATATCCGCCAGGACCACCCGGCCGTTGTCGCCCACACGGCGCGAGAATTTGATGGCCAGGTCGCCCGTGCCGCCGGCCAGATCCAGTACCTGCTGCCCCGGACGCACGCCCGCCAGTTCCAGCGTAAAGCGTTTCCAGAGCCGATGGATCCCGAACGACATCAGATCATTCATGAGGTCATAGCGCGGTGCCACCGAACGGAAGACATCACCCACCCGGCGGGATTTTTCCTGGGGGTTTACCTGCTGATAGCCGAAGTGAGTCTTGTGCTCGTTCATGAAGAATTCCAGCTCCAATCGGTGGGCGAAAAGGGGCTCGGGTGGCCATTGAGGACGCGCTCCAGGATTTCGTGCTCGTCATCGGCGATGGCCTCCAGCAGCTCGCCCACGCCGTCGAGCGGTTTCATGGCGGTAAAGGCGCGGTCAAGAAAATCATAGAGGC
>CAYPKI010000245.1:0-436 GCA_964411265.1 uncultured Alcanivorax sp.
GGAGCAGCCTCCTGCTCCGCAAAACAAGCTAATTGCAGTTGGATGCATTAAAATCTCCTAGTGGCGAGAACCTTATGGGTTCATTAAAGCAAGTTTTATGCCATGCGGTAAAATTTACTTAATATGCCCCAAAATCCCGTCGAGTTCGTCCAACGAGTTATAGGAAATAATCAACTTCCCCTTCCCCCCTGCCTGCTGCTTCACCTGCACCGGCGCCCCGATCCGTTCGGACAGATCCTGCACCAGCTGCTTCACATTGGGGTCCTCGGCCGGTTCGGGCTTTTTCTTCGCGGCCTTCTTCTTGTCGAAGTCGCGCACCAGTTCCTCGGCCTGGCGGACGGACAGGCCCTTGTTGACCACGGTGCGGGCGGCTTCGATCTGTTGGGTGCCTTCCAGGGCCAGTAGCGCGCGGGCGTGGCCCATTTCCAGATCGCCG
>CAYPKI010000245.1:446-2290 GCA_964411265.1 uncultured Alcanivorax sp.
GAGGGACCGCCTTCTCCACGAGGGTCTCATTTTCGTGTTCGAGCAGGGTCCGGGTGTCCGGTTCCAGGCTCATCAGGCGCAGGAGGTTGCTCACCATGGCGCGGGATTTGCCCACGGCGTTGGCCACTTGCTGGTGGGTGAGTTCGAATTCCTGTTTCAGCCGGGCCAGCGCACCCGCTTCTTCCATGGGGTTGAGGTCTTCGCGCTGGATGTTTTCGATCAGCGCCATGGCGATGGCGGTTTCATCCGGGATGTCGCGGATGATGGCCGGGATGGATTCCAGGCCCGCCATCTGGGCGGCGCGCCAGCGGCGTTCACCGGCGATGAGTTCGTAGTTGCTGGAGCCGGACAGCGGGCGCACCACAATGGGCTGCATGACACCCTGGTTGCGGATGGATTCGGCCAGTTCTTCCAGGGCTTCGGAGGACATGTCCTTGCGCGGCTGGTATCGCCCGCGCTGGATGAGATCGACGGGGATCTGGCGCAGCTGGCCGTCCGCGGCCTGTGCTTCGGTTGTGTCTTCACCCGCGTCGACGCTGACTTCCTCGGCCGGAGCGTTGCTTTCGCTCAGCAGGGCATCGAGGCCCTTGTCCAGTCCACGCTTGCGCTTTGCCGCCATGGTGCCTTGTTCCCCCCTGATTGCGCGTGGTGTTATTCAGCCTCGGCCTTTTCTTGCTCGATTTCGTGTTCGCGCCGCAGCAGCTCGCCCGCCAGCGCCAGATAGCTCATGGCGCCGCGCGATTTCTTGTCGTAGCTGATCACGGGCGCGCCATGGCTGGGCGCTTCGGCGAGGCGCACGTTGCGCGGAATAATGGTGCGGTAGACCTTGTCGCCGAAGTGATTGATGAGCTGATTGGAGACATCGTTCGACAGGGTATTCCGCGGGTCGTACATGGTGCGCAGGATGCCGCCGATATGCAGGCGCGGGTTAAGCACGGTGCGGATCTTTTCGATGGTGTTCATCAGCGCCGTCAAACCTTCCAGCGCATAGTATTCGCACTGGATGGGCACGATCACCGAGTCCGCCGCCACCAGGCCGTTGACGGTCAGCATGTTCAGCGACGGCGGGCAGTCCACTACGACATAGTCGTAGTTGTTGCGCACCCGCGCCAGGGCATTGCGAAGCCGGGATTCCTTGACGTTCATGTCCAGCAGCTGAGCCTCGGCCCCGGTGAGATCGCCGTTGGCGGGCACAAGGTCAAAGCCCGAGGATTCGGCGGTCTGGACGATGGCCTCTTCCACGGGTGTGTCCTCCATGAGCACGTCATAGATGGTGGTGTCGGGGTCGTTCTTGTTTACGCCCGCGCCCGAGGTGGCGTTGCCTTGGGGGTCGATATCCACCATCAGGACCGTCTTCTGGGTGGCCACGAGGGAGGCCGCCAGGTTGACGCTGGTGGTGGTCTTGCCCACGCCGCCTTTCTGATTGGCTACTGCCAGAACCTTGCTCACCTTGGCTCTCCTTAATCGTGCGCGCGCTGGAGGACAACCAGCCGGCGCGGCTCATCCAGGCCGGGCACCGACAGTGTGTGGTCACTTGCTTGCCAGGCCGCGGGAACACCGGCCCACTCGCCCTCGCTCAGAGCACTCTTCATGGCCAGAAGGCGGCCGCCCGGCGCCACCAGATGGCCGGCCTGCTCGATCATGGTCGGCAGGGCCGCGAAGGCCCGGCTGATTACCCCCGGAGAGCTATTACGGTACTGTTCCACGCGGGACTGTACAACCGCCACATTGGCCAGTTTCGTTTCCAGCACGGCCTGTTTCACAAAGCGGGTTTTCTTGCTGTTGCTGTCGACCAGCGTAAACGCCTGATCCGGGCGGGCAATCGCGAGCGCCAGCCCGGGCAG
>CAYPKI010000245.1:2300-3328 GCA_964411265.1 uncultured Alcanivorax sp.
CCGGCGCCGGTGCCGAAATCAATAACCGGCTCGCCATGGAGCCAGGGCAGGACCGCGAGCGAGTCAACCAGATGGCGTGGAACCATGGCCTCGGGCTCACGCACAGCGGTGAGGTTGAAGGCCTGGTTCCAGCGCGCCAACAGGTCCACCAGTTGCAGCAATTGCGCCCGGCCGCTGTCGGGCAGTTCCGTGCCCAGCTCCGCCAGCCCCGCATCCAGCCAGGCGGCGACGCTCATGCGCGCGCCTTTTTCACGTCGCTGCCCTGCTTCTTGAGCTGGATCAGCAACAGGGAGATGGCCGCCGGCGTCACGCCCGGAATGCGCCCGGCCTGGCCCAGGGTTTCGGGGCGGACTTCGTTGAGCTTCTGGATGACTTCGTTGGACAGACCCTGAACGGCGTTATAGTCAAAGTCCTCGGGCAGAGGCGTGTCTTCGCTCTCGCGCAGTTTGCTGACTTCCTGCTCCTGGCGCTCGATATACCCCGAGTACTTGGCCTGGATTTCAGCCTGCTCGGCCACCGCCGGCGGCGCCGGGTCGAGCTCGGCGGCGCCCATGACGGTGGCGTAGTCCAGCTGCGGGCGCTTGAGCAATTCCATAAGCGAATAGGCCCGGTTGAGCGGCTTCTCGATGTGCATGTTGATCGCTTCCGCCGCCGCGCTTTTGGGCTGAACCATGGTCTTGTTAAGCCGGTCGGTTTCGCGCGCGGCGCCTTCGCGCTTGTCGTGGCAGGCGCGCAGTCGGGCGTCGCTGACCAGCCCCAGTTCATGGCCCTTTTCCGTGAGGCGCAGATCGGCGTTGTCCTCGCGCAACAACAGCCGGTGCTCGGCGCGGCTGGTGAACATGCGGTAGGGCTCCTGCGTGCCCATGGTGATGAGATCATCAATGAGCACGCCGATATAGGCTTCTTCCCGGCCCGGCGTCCAGGGTTCTTCGCCCTTCGCCTGGCGGGCGGCGTTCAGGCCGGCAATCAGGCCCTGGGCGGCCGCCTCTTCATAGCCGGTCGTACCATTGATCTGGCCGGCGAAGAAC
>CAYPKI010000246.1:0-3302 GCA_964411265.1 uncultured Alcanivorax sp.
CGGCACCCACGCGGTTGGCTTTGGGTACCCGGACATGGTCGAAAAAGACCTGACACTGTTCCTCCACCTCGTCCAGACCGGTGGTGGGCTCCACGGTAATGCCGGGCGTATCCATATCAATCAGCAGGAACGAGATACCCTTCTGGGGTTTGGCCTCGCGGTCGGTACGCACCAGGCAGAAGATGCGGTTGGCATGCTGGGCATAGGTGGTCCAGATCTTGGTGCCGTTGACGATGTAGTCGTTGCCGTCGTCGGCGGCGAAGGTCTTGAGCGAGGCCAGATCCGAACCGGCCCCGGGCTCGGAGTAACCCTGGCACCAGAAATCCTCGCCGGAGAGAATCCGCGGCAGGTAATAGTCCTTCTGCTCCTGTGTGCCAAAACCGATCAGGCAGGGCCCGCACATCATCAGGCCCATGGGGATCAGCGGCGGCGTCTCGGCGCGGATCAGTTCCTCCGCGAAAACCGCGCGCTGGCTCACGCTCCAGCCGGTGCCGCCGTACTCCACGGGCCAGCCCGGTGCCGCCCAGCCCCGTTCGTACAGAATCCGCTGCCAATCCAGAGCCTCGGCCACCGGCGGAAACACCGACGTGGTCAACCGACCCGCCGCGCGAATGCGCGGCGTGAGCGCATGGGCCAGGAAATCACGTACCTCGCGGCGGAAGGCCTCCAGATGCTCGGGCATTTGCAAATCCATGGCGGTCCCCTTCGATGAGCCATCGGATCGTCAGAATAGAACGCTCCGATTCTATCGGCAGTGACGCAAGGCACCACCGGGCTGGAGGAAAAAGTCAGGGGAACAGAGGCAGAAACGGAACAAGACAGGCGCCGGAATCAAAACGGGGCCCTGAAGGACCCCGCGTGCTCGTTCAGCTTGTGAACTGAACGATTTACTGGCCGTGGACCACAGTGCAGAACTGAGCATAAAGGCCCAGAATCGTTGTGGTCTTGTGATCCACCGTGGTCACTTCACTGATGCCACCGTCTTCCTTGGCGGCCTCGATGGACGCATCCCCCTGGGCCAGCAGGCCGAGGAAATTCTTGGCGCAGGCCGAGCCCTGCTTGCTGGTTGCGCTACCCGGGTTGGAGTTCACCGGACCCTGGACGTCGGTGAAGAGCGCACCTGCAGTGGGAGCGGATGCGGTCGCACATCCGGTCAACCAGACGGCACACAACAATACGGTTACCATCTTCATGAAATTCATAGCGTCCCTCTTTCGTCTGGATTTATTATCGTTGGTGAAGACGGAAGAGAGTTCTTGTCCCTTCTCCCCGCACGGGAGAATAGGAAAACAAAGCCGGCCGAGCAAGCGCTTCAACCCATTTTCGCGTCCTTTTCCCCGGAGAGCACATACTGCTGCGCGGCTTCCTTTTCCTCCACCGGAAAGACCTTGACCTCCATGCCGGGAAAGACCTTGTCCGCGGCAAAACCCACCTTGTGCAACCAGGATTTGTCGGTAACAATCACTTCCTTTTCAAAGCCCAGCCAGTGGCCCAGGCTGAACTGGATGTCCTTGAGCAGCGCTTCCAGCGAGATACCGCCAAACGACAAGATTTCCGCATACAGACTGATTTTCTCGTGGCGACCGAAGCGCTCTTCAATGACCTTTTTGGCGTCCTCGAATTCACCCGTACTGATCTTGCCCTCAACGCGGAGGCCGATCACAGCATCGGCCTCAAATGGAATCAGCGTCAGCATCTTCTCCCTCAATACGGCCCGTTGGATGGTTGACCCCGCGCGCCTACGCGGATATTGACCAGCTTAGCACGACCATCGTGAGTGGGCACACAAACACGCCCTCCTACCCCCACAACCTGCCCGGCCGCGCGATCTGATCTGCTGCCAGCACCCCGGACAACCGTGGCGCGGATACCTCGCCTTGCCCCGGCAGGTAGCAACCTCCGGGGGCACGGGATCAAAGGCCGGATAAAGCCGCCGCAGGCAGACTGCGTCCGAAGTCAATACAGACGCTGCGGAACGGCCAGGCCGCCATGTGGACGCACGCCGGCGCCGGGGCGACAACGGGTTCCCGAAACCCGCGCGTTTGCCAGGGGTTGGTGCACTCCGTCCAGTGCCGGCTACGCTTTAGCTTTTATTCTTTATCAAAATTAATAAAGGTTGTCCCATAACATTCCGGCAGGGCGAACTTGACCCGAGGCCGCGGCACGCGGATCATCCGCAGTCCTTTCTTAACAGGGGAACAAGCGTCATGAGCGATTCCGGCGTCAAGACCGACGAAAAAAAACAGCATTTCGACGACATCTATGTCGCCGAGGACCCGGTGCCCTTCAAGGAGCGCATCCTCGACGAACTCCAGTACGTCTCCGACAACTTCAACCGCCAGACCTTTGACCGGCTCATCCTGGACTGGGCTAATGAGCAGGCCGGCTCAAACCCGGTCAACCTGGTGGATCTGGCGGGTTGTTTCGGCAACACTACCATGGCCTGTGTTAACGGCATGGACTATGACGCCATCCGCGCGAACTGGAAAGATGCCGACGCCGCCAGGCAGGTCAACCAGGCGCGCCGCTTCGATGCCCGGGTCACCGGCATTGATATCTCGCAAAACGCACTCGCCTATGGCAAAAGCGCGGGTATCTATGACGACACCATCGACGCCGACCTCAACAACCCGGACGGGGACAAGCAGGCGCAGCTGGACAAGGCCATCAGCCAAGCGCAGATCATGATCTCCACCGCCGCGCTGGTCTATCTTGATACCGCGGCTGTCGAGCGCGTGCTGGATACCTTCGCCCGGGGCGACGGCGAAGGCTATCTGCTGGTGAACTTCCTCAACCCCTTTGCCCTGGAAGCCGCGGACAGCGCCAAGCGCGCCCTGCTCGAGCGCTTCGAGTTTGTCGGCTCCATGGCCAGCCGCCACCGGCTGATGTCGCAGATCGAGCGCGACAACTATCCGGGCGAGGAGTGGGTCATGCTTGAAATCTGGGTGTTGAAGCGGAAGTAAAAGTCTGTGCTGGTGCACAAGGCTTTGATCAAAAACGGGCCCGTCTGGGCCCGTTTTTTTGTGGAGGCGTATAAACTGTTGTGAGTATTTAACGCCTAGCACAGCCGCTGAAGGTCGGCCTGCTGCTTATTGTTATGTTTCTTCATCTGTTGCCTCATAGTAGGAAATAGTCATCTTAGAAATTTTCGACCACACCCAGAGCGAAAACGCACAAGGCAGCCAGAGCATAGCAGTGAAGAATGCTCCAAGTGCAACAATAACCGGGTAAGACACTAGGACAAACTTTGCTAACGAGATCTGCTGTGGCACCGCGTTTTCACCTTCCCCTTGAGTGTAATT
>CAYPKI010000247.1:0-3296 GCA_964411265.1 uncultured Alcanivorax sp.
CATCTGCGCCAGCCCGGGCGTGGCCCTGGCTCCCCATGGTCTGCTCGATAATGTCGCAGCCACCGGCCATCCGGGTTTCCAGGACCCGCTGCCCCATCAGGACCGGCTCCAGGAACGGGTGGTGCGCGATGAAAACTGCCTGACCAGCCAGGGCCCGGGAACGGCCCTGGAATATGCCCTCGCGCTGGTGGAAGCGCTTTTCGGTGCGCAAAAAAGCGAGGAAGTGGGCGCGCCCATGGTGCTCTGAGCCACGCTCCGGGCACGACATGACTTCAAACGACCATCGCGCGGATGTCGTATGTGATAGGCTAGCGCCGTTTCATCACACCGGGATCAGGGTTCCATGGCACGCGACAGCACCGACACTTCTTCCATCAGTTTTACCGCTCTGTACACAGGCCAGGTTTGGAACCAGCACGGGCTTTCGGCCCCGGGGTTTGCCACGCCCCGGGGCCGGTTCTATTACCACGCCATGACGCCGTTCGAGTACATCGGCGGGAAGCTGGTGGGCGGCAATATCCGCACCTTTTTATTGCAGCGCCATCAGGTGATCGACGACCGCGTAGCGGACGCCATCGAAAAGCGGGGTGTGACCCAGGTCCTGGAAATTGCCTGCGGGCTGTCGCCGCGCGGCGCGCGCTTTGCGGAGCGTTATCCCGGTATCACCTATGTGGAAGCAGACCTGCCCGACATGGCCGCGCGCAAAAAGGCACTGCTGGAACGGGAAAACCGGCTTAGCGACCATCATTATGTGGTCGAGTGCAATATCCTCGCGCGCGAGACACAGGATTCACTGGAGAAGGTGCTGGCGGACTTTGATCTGTCGCAACCTGTGCTGGTAATTACCGAAGGACTGGTGAACTATTTCAACCTGGAAACCATTTCGAGCTTCTGGGAACGGCTGGCGCTGGCGCTGCACGCCTTCCCGCGCGGCCTCTATATCGCCGACAACTATCCGCTCTACGACGACATGGCCTTCCTGCGCACGCTACGCATGCTGGGCGGGCTCCTGGGATCCGTATCGCGAAGCCAGGTGAGCTTTCACTTTCAAAGCGATGACGAGGCGCGCAATACCTTCATGAACCTGGGCTTCCAGTACGTAACCATTCATGATCCGGCGGATTTCTACGAACTCCTTTCCATTCCCCGCAGCCGGGGCCGGTCGTTCGTGCGCGTCATCGAGGCGGAGACGCAGCAGCCCGGCGATCAGGACTAACAGGCTGTTGAATCTCACGCCTGCGCACAACGCGCGGGTTCCGCCTGTTCGTAGCGGCGTCGGGCGGCGGGCAACTGCTCGCGCAGATGCTCAATGCGCGTGTCGTGGGCCGGGTGGGTCGACAAAAACTCCAAAGGTTGGCCGGCACCCGCCTCGGCCATGTTGCGCCACAAAGCCACACTCTCTTCGGGGCGGAAGCCGGCGGCCGCCATGAGCTGCTGCCCCATTGCGTCCGCCTCACGCTCATGGGCGCGGCTGAACGGCAGGGTTACCCCGAGCTTCGCTCCCAGGCCCAACGCCTGCAGGGCCTGCTCATTGTCCACTTCGCCGAAGAGCCCGATCAGCATGAACGCGATCCGCAGACCGAGTTTCTGCGTAAGACGCTCATTGCCGTGATCCGCCAGCAGATGACCCACTTCGTGGCCCATGATCGCGGCGAGCTGGTCCGGCCCCTCCGCGACGCGCAGCATGCCGGTGTGAATGCCGATCCGGCCACCCGGCAGAGCGAAGGCATTGGGCGCGGGATTGTCCAAAATGACCACCTGCCAGTGCTCGGACGTGCGAGCGCCGGGATAGACCGCATTCACCTGATCCAGCACGCGGCGCGCGACACATTCCACCCGGGCTCGCCGGCCCGTTTCCGAAACCGTGCGCTGGTCCTGCTTCATCCGGGCAAAGGCCTGTGCCCCCATTTCGGCCATGACCTGATCCGGGACCAGAGCCAGTTGTTTCCGGCCGGTAGGCGTCTTCTCGCATCCCGTGAGTGTCAGCAGGACAATGGTGACCAGGACACGCAACTTCAAATCGGGCTCTCCACGGGATACAACACCGCTGCGGACACGGAATGGTTCAGCCGTAGATGCGACGCACGGCCGGACGCTCATTCTTTTCCGGTGGCTGGAAATACTCCCGGTCACGCAGCAGATCGGCAAAGCGCTCGGCCTGTTTGATATTACCGTGCTTGAACAGACAGCGGATATAGCCTTCGTCTTCGTAGTCGAAAGCTAGCAACTCCAGCTTGAGTTCGGGCGTATCCATGTGAAGGGTACAGTCGCGAGCGTGATCCGCCAGCGAAAAACCGGCTTTTTCCAGTTTGATCAAGCAGCCGAAGAAATTGATATCCATGACGGTCACCGCCTGATCGAAGCGGAACTGATCCCCGACCCGGGATTCGCTGACCACGCGCCCGCGCGGGTTGCTGGGAATCAAACGTTCGCTCCGCCGGCGTTCAATGGTCTGACTGCAACCCTTGGGCAGCAGGCGAATACCGTCCACCTGTTCCAGGGACTCACCGCGCAGGAAGCTGGAGAAAAGATTCAGCGACACCTCACGCTTTTCCAGCTGGGGCAGATGATCCGCGCCCTTGACCAGCACAAACTGCGCATTGGGGCACTGATCAGCGAAGCTGGCATTTTCCCAGGGCAGCGTAAAGCTGTCGTATTCACCCGTCATGACCAGGGTGTCGCATTCGGGATACCCGATCATGCCTTCCACGGACAGCAGTCGCCGGCCATTGATGGTATAGCGAGCCTGTTCGTTTTCCGTCAGGGATTTCATTTGCTTGTAGAAGAGCCTGCGAGCCGTGGGGGTAATACCCGTCTCGCGCAGGTGCTGGTAATTCACCAGATAGAGCACCACGGCCTGGCTGAACTCATCCATGCGGCCCTGCTCCAGCACCCGAGCGGATTCGTCCACCAGCATGCGCCAGCTCTTGCGCGGTCGCGTAACGATACCGGCCACAATCAGTTTTTCCGTGACCTGCGGATACTTGTAAGCGAAGGTGCTGGCGATCGCCGAGCCCAGGGATAGCCCCATGAGGTGCACTTTATTCAGCCCGGCGTCGGCTACGAAGCCATAAAGGAGATCGGCAAGATCTTCCATGCCCAGATCCGGTGCCAGCTGGTCGTTGTCGCCCAGCGAGGGCAAATCAAGGAGGATGACCGGGTAATCGTCGTAAATGCACTCCACGCAGTACTTGTAGGACGTGAAATTCTGAAAGGCCCCGCCCACGACCAGCAAGGCCGGCTTGTCGACATTCTCGGGGCGCGAAAAGGGCAGATAGTCAATCTTCCACTGATCC
>CAYPKI010000248.1:0-3295 GCA_964411265.1 uncultured Alcanivorax sp.
ATCGACTGATTTACCGTGTTCTGGATGATCAGGTCTATATCATGGTGATCACGGACGGTCGTCGTGATATGCAGGCACTATTGCAGCGGAGGTTGTTGGGGGCATAGGGCAGCGGCAGCTGATCCGGGGCGACCAGAGCTTATGGCGTTTGTTGCTCCCGTTTTTTTACTTCTTAAGTAAGCGGATAACCACAGAGATGGGGACTACGCATCCTCCGTGATCTCTGTGGTGAAACCCGGCCCAAACCACCAGGAGCTTCAGGCGCTCTCACGGAGCCGGATTTCTTCCTCGGGGCGCCGGTAAATCGGGCGTGGATCGTGGACATCGCCCTGGTAAGTGACGCTGAAGTCGCTCAGGCCTGCCAGCACGTCCTCGATGTTCCGATCCTCGCGCGGCTGGAAGGCGTTGAAGCCGCAGCGGCGCAGATAGAACATCTGGTCGCGCAGTACGTCGCCGGTAGCGAGCACTTCGCCTTCGAAGTGGTAGCGCGTGCGCAGCTCGCGGGCATAGGAGTAGCCACGGCCGTCGGCGAACCTGGGAAAGTGAATGGCCACCACGGCCAGCTGATCCAGATCATGGGCCAGATCCGCCGGTTCCTCGCCCGGTTCCAGGCACACGCCCAGGGGACCGTCCCGCTGGAGCAGTTCTTCGCGGTGCTCTTGCCAGATACTCAGCGGCACGATCAGGTGGCGAGCTTCCGGCACAGCGGACTCGCAGTCCTCGGCCGAGACCAACTGCCAGGGGTTGTTCTGAATCCGGCCGTCTAGGATGTACTGCTCAGGCATAGACTTTCTCCTTGAAGGGGTCGATCCCGATCCGTTCATAGGTGTCGATGAACTGCTCCTCGGCCACGCGGTTCTCCACATAGACGTTGACGATTCGGTCCACCACGTCGGGCACGTCCTCGGCGTTGAAGGAGGGGCCGAGTTTCTCGCCCACGCGGGTCACCCGGTCGCCGCGGCCGCCCACGGTGATCTGATAGAACTCCTCACCTTTCTTGTCCACGCCCAGAATGCCGATGTGGCCGATATGGTGATGACCGCAGGCGTTCATGCAGCCGGAGATGTTGATGTCCAGCTCGCCCAGATCATGGAGGTAGTCGACGTCTTCGAAACGCCGCTGAATGGCCTCGGCAATGGGCACGGACTTGGCATTGGCGAGTGAGCACAGGTCGCCGCCGGGGCAGGCGACAATGTCTGTCAGCAGATTCAGATTCGGGGTGGCAAAGCCCAGCTTCTCCAGCTCTTGCCAGAGCGCGTAGAGGTCGCGCTTGCGCACCTCGCCCATGACCAGGTTCTGCTGGTGGGTGGTTCGAACCTCGCCATGGCTGTACTGGTCCGCGAGATCGGCGAGCTCTTCCAGCTCTTCGTCGGAGAGGTCGCCCGGAACACGCCCGGTCTTTTTCAGCGTCAGGGTCACCGAGGAATAGCCGGTCACCTTGTGGTCCCGCACATCCACCTTGTACCAGCGCCGGAAGTCCTCGTCGCTCTCCAGCGCTTGTTCCAGTTCCTCGGGCATGGCCGGCTCGTCCGCGTAATCCGGCACGGTGAAATGCTCGTTGATCCGGTCGATCTCCTCCTGGGTCAGCGTCATGGGGCCGCCCTGGAGCTCGGCGAATTCCTGGTTGGCCAGTTCGCGATAGCGCTCCACGCCCAGCGCTTTCACCAGGATCTTGATGCGCGCCTTGAACTTGTTTTCCCGGTTGCCGTACTTGTTGTATACCCGCATGATCGCTTCGAGATAGGCGAGCAGATCAGGCCATTCGACGAATTCTCCGATCACCTGACCCGTCATGGGCGTGCGGCCCATGCCGCCGCCGGCCCAGACCTCGAAGCCCAGCTCGCCGGCGTCGTTGCGTTTGAGTTGTACACCGATGTCATGAACGCCGATCACCGCCGGATCGGCATCCGGGTCGGCGTTCACCGCGATCTTGAACTTGCGCGGCAGATAGGCGAATTCGGGATTGAAGGTGGCCCACTGGCGAATGATCTCGCACCACGGGCGCGGGTCGGCCACCTCGTTGGGATTGGTGCCGGCGTATTCATCCGTGGTGATATTGCGGATGCAGTTGCCGCTGGTCTGAATGGCGTGCATTTCGACCTTGGCCAGATCAGCCAGAAGATCCGGTACTTCCTCGACCATGGGCCAGTGATATTGCACGTTCTGACGCGTGCTGACATGGCAGAAGCCCTTGTCGTAGTCCCGGGCGATGTGGCCCATCATGCGCAGCTGCTCGCTGGAGAGCATGCCGTAGGGGATGGAGATGCGCAGCATGGGCGCGTAGCGCTGGATGTACAGCCCGTTCTGTAGGCGCAGGGGCCGAAACTCGTCCTCGTTCAGTTCGCCGTCCATATAGCGCTGCGTCTGGCTGCGAAACTGCGCCACCCGTTCTTCCACAATACGTTGGTCGTGCGCCTGATAGAGGTACATGGCATCTCGTCAGTTGACTTGCGTGTATTCAGGCCGGCTGGGTCCGCCAGTGATTGAAACTCTAGCAAAGGGTTCTTATACAGAAAACGAATAGTTTTTTATATGGATATGGAGCGGCGTTATCTAAGGTCAGGCTCCGGCTGCTTCCAGCACCATGTTCACGAGCACGATCATGCCGATGACCAGCGCGATCACCAGAGCTACATAGACGGCGATATAGTCGCCCGGGTCGCCTTTCTTGAAATCGCGCTGGCGGTTGTGCTCGCTCTGCACGCCGAACAGGGCTGCCAGCACGCTCATCACGACCTGCACGAAGCCGGGTTTGCTCTCTTGCTTCGGGTCCGTGGCGTCCCGGGGATTGCCATCATCGTCTTGCATGCTTCATTCCTCTACAGCTCGATGTGAATCCAGTGCCGGCGTACCCAGAGCCAGCCCAGCCAGCCGGCGGTGATCAGCCGCTGTGTGGCCTGCATCAGCCAGATGCCCAGCAGCCCGAAGCCCAGGACCGGGCCGATGATATAGGCGGCGGGGAGGAAGAAAAAGAACTGCACACAGAGCGTGACCACCATCACCGAGCGCGCCGCGCCCGCGCCCAGCAGGGCATGGGTAAAGACAATGGCGATGCCGTCCAGGCAGACCAGCACCCCGGTAATGCGCAACGGCGCCCGGCCCAGCTCCACCAGCGCCTGTTCATGCAGGAACAACCCCAGAATCTGGTCGGGGAAGAGCCACATGGGGATCGCGAGCAGGAACAACAGGGCCACGGCCAGGCGCGTCACGTCCCAGCCCCAGCGGTAGGCGTCCGCCGGCTCCTGGCGCCCCAGCGCCTGGCTCACCAGGGAGGTGGCGGACAGGCCCAGGCCGA
>CAYPKI010000249.1:0-3292 GCA_964411265.1 uncultured Alcanivorax sp.
AACGCCTGGAATCAGGTCGAGGACACCACCCGGCGGGTGCGCGCCGCGGATGTGGAGCATCCCGGCGTCGTGGACTGGTTTCGACAACAGGGTGTGGACCCGGAGCAAGCGGTCTTCCCCGCGCTGGCGTTATTCGATGACGGCGTGTATTTCGGCACCCTGGTGGATCAGGCCCGGCGCGTGTTCGAGCAGGCGGTTGATTTGGCGGAGCGGGACGCCGGCAAATTCGAGGAGGTGACCGGCGAGCTAGGGCCCCGGCCACGCAAAGGCCGATATCACGGACCGGATCACCATGGCCCTGGTCTACTACGACCACCGAATCAACGTCGCGGCCTGAGTGGACACCCTGAACCGGCCGCTCCAAGGCGTTTCTCCGGCTGTTCTCGGGGCTCTGGCAAAAACCTTTTCAAACGGTACGAGCACCCTGAGGGGCACACCCTGCCCTCCGGATAAAACCTCACCCCTAAGCGTTTGTGCCCGCAGCGGGTACGAGCAACCCGCGATCAGACGGCAAACAGCCCAAGATAACCACAGAGGAGTGGCTTCGCGGTCGCTTTGCTCTCTCTACTCTCTGTGCTGAGCGCGACCAGCAGGCTTTTGGCATACCCCCTGATCAGGCCGAGGCCGGCAGCATCGGCACGTGACTGTGCAGAAACCAGCGCTCGGTCACCACACGCCGTGTAAACCAGTGGGTGCGCATAAGCGGCCGGGCGAGCCATTGCTTGAATCCGGGCGGGGCCGCGCCGCCCGGCTCACGCCGAGCGCGCTGGCCAAACCGGGCTTCCATCTTTTGGCTATAGTCCGTCAGGGACGCGCCCGTGGCAAGGGTATTCGCAGCCAGCAGCGCCGATTCCACGGCTGTGCGAATGCCCTCGCCACTCTGGGTGTAGGCCAAGCCGGCAGCATCGCCCACCAGTAGCACATCGTCGCCCACCAGCGGCCGCAGCGCATGGTCATAGAGCAGATAGGCGTGGCCCTTGTAGCGCTCGGGCATTTCGACCGGCAAACGCCCGCTGTCGGTCATGTCCTGAACGAAGGCGTCCAGATGGTCACCCAGCCGATGATTATCCTCGCGGCCCAGCCCCACATTCAGCCAGTCGCCCTTGCGAAAGATCCAGGCATAGCCCTTGAGATCGCGGCAGAACCACAATTCGGGCTGATCCTCGGGCACGGGACAGGCGCGAGCCTGGTCGGCGTTCATGGGGAACTCCACTTCCTTGGCGGTCACGGCCCGCTCGTGTCCGCCCGGGCCTTCGCCCAGGCGGCTCGCCACAGGGCAGAAATGGCCGCCGGCGCCCACGAGTCGGGGCGCCCGATAACGACCATTGACCGTCCAGTAGCCATCCGCGCGCTCCAGCGATTTGACCTTCTCGCCCGTAGCCAGCTCGGCACCCGAACGGCGTAGCAAATACTCATCCAGCTCATAACGGCGAATGCCGTAGCTCACCGGCTCATCGCCGTGAAAGTTTTCCACGGGCTTTTGCCCCATAAGACCAATGCGGAAGCGGTGAATGGGCTGGAGCACGCGCTCACGCGCATAGTCGTGGAGGTCCACATTCAGATAGCGCATCACCGCCGGGGTCACCCAGCCGGCACAGGTCTTGTCCCGGGGAAACTCCGCCTTGTCCACGACCAGTACCTGCCAGCCCTGCGCCACCAGGGCACGCGCCAGGGTCGAGCCCGCGGGACCACCGCCCGCAATGATGAGATCATAGTCCGTCAACGCTGACCTCCGGGTGAGGTCGCCGGTTCTTGATACTGATACCGACGGTTCCAGGGTAGTTCCTTGTTGTCGGCCGGGGTGAAGGTGGCCTGAAAGAGTTGTAATGTTCCCACCCGGAACGAGGCTATGGACCCGGCCAGATAGAGCCGCCAGGCGCGCACGAATTCCTCGTCATACTTGGAGCGCACCTGGTCCGCATGCTGATCGAAACGCTCCAGCCAGTGTTCCAGCGTCTGCGCGTAATGCAGGCGCAGATTCTCCACATCCTGCACCGAGAGGCTCGCAGACTGAAACAAATTCATGAACTCGCCAATCGCGGGCGGATGTGCACCCGGGAAGATGCGTTTCTCGATCCAGGCATTCATGCCCGCCGGACTGTTACGACCAATTGTATGAATCAGACCGCGGCCCGCCGGGTCGAGGCACCGCTCGATCGCCCGCGCGAGCTCCGCGTAGTTGGACGGCCCCACATGCTCGAGCATGCCCACGGACACAAAGACATCGCAATGGCCCTCGATATTGCGGTAGTCAGCCTCAATGTACTCGACGCGATCGTCGACGCCCTCTTCCTTCGCTTTTCGCCGAGCGAAGTCCAGTTGCTCGCGGGAGATATTGTAGGAACGCACCTGGACGCCGTATTCGCGGGCCATGTAGCGCGCCAGACCACCCCAGCCACAACCCGCCTCGATGACCTCCTGGCCGGGCTGGAGCTGTAGCTTGCGGCAGACATGCTCCATCTTGGCCCGCTGCGCCTCTTCCAGGGTCAGTTCCGGGGTCTCGAAGTAGGCGCAGGTGTACTGCATGGCCTCGGAGTCCAGCCAGAGCTGATAGAAGTCGTTGCCCAGATCATAGTGGTGGTGGATATTCTCGCGCGCGGCCCGCTGGCTCGCGCCCGATTGCGGCCGGGGCTCCAGGAACCGGTTGGTCAAAGCGGACCGCTCGTCACGGGCCTGATTAAGACTTCTGAACAGCGTCTCCAGCACGTCAGGCAAACGCCCGTCAATGTGAATGCGCCCGGCACTGAACAGATCCCCGAAGGCGATATTGGGCTGAGCCGCCAGCCGATAGAGCGCGCCCCGGTCCTCGATCCGGATTCGACCCTCACCCCCCAGGGGACCGACGCCCACGTGGTCCCAAAGCTCGATGCGCACCTGCGGCGAGCCCACCATACGCGACAACGTCTGCAGCATGCGGCGGTCAACCGCGCGCGACGACCCCCCGGACAAGGCCTGCCGGGGCCCCGTGCTGCCGCTCCGGCCGTTCACAGCCTCTGAAGACGACCTGGACATGACTCCCTCCTTTCCTGGATTCCCCAAGTTCCAATATGCCGATGACAAAGCCTGACGCCAACCCGGCGTACCCATTTCTTCAGGCAATATTGTTGCAAGCTGTTGAAAAACCCTTGCGTACTCAGGCGTTCCGGCTGGTTCGCAATTGAGGCGCCCTTTTGGATGGGGGGTACGCCCCGCCGAGAAATGGCAACGACGATGGCGCGCCAGCCCGACAGGCCCCGCAGGCCGCCTGAAGCGCGCATCTGCTGCACCTTGCCGCTCGGAAAGGGAACCACCC
>CAYPKI010000250.1:0-3282 GCA_964411265.1 uncultured Alcanivorax sp.
GATTCTTCCAGGCCCAGGGCCGTGGCCGATTCCACCGGGGATTCGATGGTCACGTCCTCGATGAAATCGCCCAGGCTGGAATCCTCGTCGTCGCCAATGGGCGTCTCCATGGAGATGGGCTCCTTGGAAATCTTGAGCACCTTGCGCACCTTGTCCTCGGGCATCTCCAGGCGCTGGCCCAGTTCCTCGGGCGTGGGCTCGCGGCCCATTTCCTGCAGCATCTGGCGCTGGACGCGGTTGATCTTGTTGATGGTCTCGATCATGTGCACCGGAATGCGGATGGTGCGCGCCTGGTCGGCGATCGAGCGGGTAATGGCCTGACGGATCCACCAGGTGGCATAGGTGGAGAACTTGTAGCCGCGCCGGTATTCGAACTTGTCCACGGCTTTCATCAGGCCGATGTTGCCTTCCTGAATCAGATCCAGGAATTGCAGGCCGCGGTTGGTGTACTTCTTGGCAATGGAGATCACCAGCCGGAGGTTGGCTTCCACCATTTCCTTCTTGGCGCGCCGGGCCTTGGCCTCGCCGATGGATACGCGGCGATTGATTTCCTTGACCTCACCGATGGACAGCCCGATCCAGTCCGACAGCTGGATCAGCTTTTTCTGCTCGCGCTGGATGTTTTCCTTCACGCCCTTGAGCTTTTCGGCGTAGGGCTGGCCCTTCTTGGTACGCGCGAAGTTGTCGACCCACTGCAGGTTGTTCTCGTTGCCCGGGAAGTGCTCGATGAAGTCCTTGCGCTTCATGCCGCCCTTTTTGACGGCCTGGGTCATGATTTCCTTCTCGTGGCGACGGACGGCTTCCAGGGCACTGCGCACCTGCTTGAGCAGGTCATCATAGATGCGCGGCACCAGCTTGAAGAGCGTGAAGTGATCCGCGAGCTCTTCCAGATGCTTTTGCGTGGTCGCGTGCTCGCGACCGTTTTTCTGGATGGACTGCTCGACCTTGTTGAAAAGCTTGTCCAGCTGGTCGAAACGCTCGCCGGCCAGCACCGGATCCAGGCCGCCCTCGGATTCCTCTTCCTCGTCGGCGTCGCCGGCGGCTTCTTCCGGGGCTTCTTCTTCCTTTTTCTCTTCTTCGGCTGCTTTCTTTTCCTCGGCCGCTTTGCGCGCCTGTTCCTTGGCTTCCGCGCTCTTGGGCGCGGCGGCACCGTCATCATTGGGGTCAAGATAGCCCGCGATGATGTCGGTCAGCCGCCGCTCTTCGTCCTTGATGCGCTTGTATTCGTTGAGCACGGTATCCACCGAGCCGGGCCAGAACGCGAGCGCATGCAGGGTCTCGCGGATGCCTTCTTCAATGCGCTTGGCGATCTCGATCTCGCCTTCGCGCGTCAGCAGTTCCACCGTACCCATTTCGCGCATGTACATGCGCACCGGGTCGGTGGTGCGGCCGGGCTCGTTTTCCACCGACGCCAGCACTGCGGCCGCCTCTTCCGCAGCCACCTCGTCGGTGGTGCTGCTCGGATTTTCATCCATCAGCAGCTGTTCGGCATCGGAGGCTTTCTCCACCACCGGAACGCCCATGTCGGCGATCATCTGGATGATGTCTTCCACCTGATCGGTGTCCGTAATGGACTCCGGCAGGTGGTCGTTCACCTCGGCATAGGTCAGGTAGCCCTGTTCCTTGCCGACCGCGATCAACTGCTTGAGCTGGGACTGTTGTTGCTCTTTACTGGTCGCCATGCGTATCCGGGTCCGTGGTTGCCTGCGTAGAGGTCCGGCCCGAAGCACGGGCCTGAAAAACTCTGTATTGTAGCGGGAAATGGGGCCTCAAGCCACCTATTGCAAGGGGGAATCCTGACGGGACCGGGCCTCGTGGAGTTGGCGGGTCAGCGCGGCGATGCGCTCCACATCAGGTTGGTCGGCCCGCTCCTCGGCACCGATATCCGCTTCCAGGCGCTCGATATCCAGCTGGTTGAGCCCGCCAAACCACTCCTGGCGGGCCGCTTCCGGGCTCCGCGCCACCTGCTCGGACGAGCGGATCACTTCGGCCAGGAGCTCGCCTTGATCCAGGGCCATGAGGTGGCCCAGCAGCGCGGGCGTGGGAGGGGCGGTGTCCGCCTGTCGGATGATCTCGGTCATGCGGACCAGCACATCTGCGAGTGGATGGTCGAGTTCCTCCAGCGCTTCAGGCAAAGGTTTTTCCGTGACCAGATGCGGGTAGTGCACCAGGGTGAGCAGCAACCGCTCCAGCAGCTCCACGCGCATGCGCCGCCCGCTGCCGCGCCGCCGCGCGGGCGCGGCCGGCTCCTCCGCTTCGGGCGGTGGTTCCGGCGTGGGCGGTTCTTCGGCCGGCGCGGGCCGTTCGGCGCGGCCCTTTTCCAGCAGCCGCTCGAGTTCTTCCTCGCTCAGCCGGGTGCGTTCCGCCAGCTCGCGGCGCAGCAATGCGCGGTAGAAATCCCCCGGCGGGCGGTGAATCAGCGGCGCCGCGCGGCGCGCCAGGCGGGCCCGGCCGTCCACCGTGTCCGTGTCCAGGCCCTCGCTCAGGCGCTCGAACAGGAAACTGGTGAGCCCGGGGGCCTCTTCGGCGGCCGCTTGCAGGGCCTCCGGACCACGCTCGCGCACCAGATTGTCCGGGTCATAGCCTTCGGGCAGGAAGAGAAAGCGTGCCTCCTTGCCATCCTCGAGCTGTTCCAGAAGCGATTCCAGGGCCCGCCAGGCGGCGCGGCGGCCGGCGTCGTCGCCATCGAAACAGAACACCGCCTGATCCACCTGGCGGAACAAAAGCTGCGCGTGGTCGGCCGTGGTGGCCGTGCCCAGGGTGGCGACGACATTGGGCATGCCGAACTGGTGCAGGGCGATTGCGTCCATGTAGCCTTCCACGACGAAGAGCCGACCGCTGCGGTCGCGGCTCTGGCGCCATTCATGCAGGCCGTAGAGTTCGCGGCCCTTGTGGTAGACGGACGTTTCAGGCGAATTGAGGTACTTGGGCTTACCGTCGCCCAGCAGCCGGCCCCCGAAAGCGACGGTGCGCCCGCGCGCATCCCGAATGGGAAAGATGATCCGGTCGCGGAATTTGTCATAGACACGACCGGTATCCTCGCGCTGGACCAGGAGCCCGGCACCCAGGGCTTGCTCGATGCCGCTTTCGTCCAGAGACAGCCCGGTAATCAGGTTATCGAAACCCGGTGGCGCCAGACCGAGTCCGAAGCGTGCGGCGATTTCGCCTGTCAAACCCCGATTCTTGAGGTAGTTCACCGCCTTCTCGCGCTCGCGGGCGGATTTCAGCTGCTGCCGATAAAAACGCTCCGCGCGTTCCAGGATCTCGTAGAGCGGCTTGAGG
>CAYPKI010000251.1:0-709 GCA_964411265.1 uncultured Alcanivorax sp.
ATCGTGCCCACGTTAATATGCGGCTTACTGCGTTCGAATTTTTCCTTTGCCACGACTCAACCCCTCGTTGTCTCGGTGGATTCCGGGCTATCTGCCCTTGATAACTTCATCGGCAACACTGCGCGGCGCTTCAGCGTAGTTGACGAACTCCATCGTGTAAGACGCCCTGCCCTGGCTCATGGAACGCAGATCGGTCGCATACCCGAACATCTCGGACAGCGGCACTTCCGCTGTGAGTTCTTTGCCCGCCGGGCCGTCATCCATACCGTGGACCGTGCCGCGACGCCGGTTCAGATCGCCCATGACATCCCCCATGAATTCCTCGGGCGTGACCACATAGACTTTCACCATGGGTTCGAGCAGCGCCACGGCCCCGTCTTTGGCCGCCTCCCGCAGAGATAGCGAGCCGGCCATACGGAAAGCGTTCTCGTTGGAATCCACTTCGTGATAGGAGCCATCATAGAGCGTTGCCTTGAGGCCCACGAGCGGATATCCGGCGATCACGCCCGACTCCATCTGCTCGCGAATGCCTTTCTCGATAGCTCCGAAGTAGTCCTTGGGCACAACGCCGCCATGGATTTTCTCTTCGAATTCCAGCTGCTGCTCACGGTCGATGGGCTCAAACTGCACGTTGACGTGACCGTACTGGCCGCGGCCGCCGGATTGCTTGACGAACTTGCCTTCCGCGTCGACCGGCTTGGTGAAGGCT
>CAYPKI010000251.1:719-3260 GCA_964411265.1 uncultured Alcanivorax sp.
AGGTGCAGCTCACCCATGCCGGAGATGATCGTCTGGGCGGATTCCTCGTCCGTGCGTACCTGGAAGGAGGGGTCCTCCTGCGCGAGCCGGCCCAGCGCCGTGCCCATCTTTTCCTGGTCCGCCTTGGACTTCGGTTCCACGGCCACGGAAATCACCGGATCCGGGAATTCCATGCGCTCCAGAATCACCTTGTTATTCGGATCGCAAAGCGAGTCCCCGGTCGTGATGTCTTTCAGGCCCACACAAGCGGCGATGTCGCCCGCGCGCACTTCGTTAATTTCCTCGCGCGAATTGGAATGCATCTGCAGGAGCCGGCCGACCCGTTCCTTGTTCTGTTTGACCGAATTGAAGACACCGTCACCGGACTTGAGCACCCCGGAATACACACGAATGAACGTCAGCTGACCTACATAGGGATCAGCAGCAATCTTGAAAGCCAGGGCCGCAAAAGGCTCGTTATCGTCACTGTGACGTTCTACTTCAGTTTCGTCTGCATCGTCGGCCACACCGCGAATCGCAGCTACCTCGTCCGGCGCCGGCAGATATTCAACCACGGCGTCCAGCATGGCCTGCACACCCTTGTTCTTGAAGGCCGAGCCGCACAGCCCCAGAACGATCTCATTGTTCAACACCTGCGCGCGCAGCCCCGCGTTGATTTCCTCGGTCGTGAGCGCGCCCTCCTCGAAATACTTCTCCATGAGTTCTTCGCTGCCTTCCGCGGCGTGCTCAACCATTTCTTCATGGAGTTGCTGGGCGCGTTCCTTGAGTTCATCCGGAATTTCCTCCTCGTGGTAGGAAATGCCCATGTTTTGTTCGTTCCAGTAAATCGCCTTCATGCGCACGAGGTCGACAATGCCCTTGAAATCGTGCTCGGCGCCAATGTTCAGGTGAACGGGCACAATCTTGGCATCCAGACGATCCCGGATCTGCTGCACTACGCGCTCGAAGTCCGCGCCGGCCCGATCCATCTTGTTGACGAAGACAATGCGCGGAACCTGGTAACGATCAGCCTGGTGCCATACTGTCTCGGACTGCGGCTCCACACCCGAAGTGCCGCAAAAAACCACTACAGCCCCGTCAAGCACACGCAGGGAACGCTCAACCTCGATGGTGAAGTCGACGTGACCGGGAGTATCAATAATGTTGATCCGATATTGGTCATACTGCTTGTCCATGCCCTGCCAGAAGCAGGTGGTGGCAGCCGAGGTAATGGTGATGCCGCGTTCCTGTTCCTGAGACATCCAGTCCATGACGGCGGCCCCGTCGTGCACTTCCCCGATCTTGTGCGAGACACCGGTATAGAACAGCACGCGCTCGGTCGCAGTGGTCTTGCCGGCGTCCACATGCGCCACAATGCCAATATTCCTGTAACGATTCAGGGCTGTCTTGCGTGCCACGGTAGTTCCTCGACTGTTGCTGAATACAAATACCGGCCGTTACGCAGGCCGGTCTATGGGATGCTGATCCGCTGCTTAAAAACGGAAGTGCGAGAACGCCTTGTTCGACTCCGCCATGCGGTGAACATCTTCGCGTTTCTTCACGGCTGCGCCCTTGCCGTCACAAGCGTCCATGATCTCGCCCGCCAGACGCTGGCGCATACTCTTTTCACCGCGCTTGCGCGCCATGTCCACCATCCAGCGCATCGCCAGCGCCGTGCGGCGACTGGGGCGCACTTCCACGGGAACCTGGTAGGTGGCACCGCCCACGCGGCGGGATTTCACTTCCACCATGGGACGGATGGCGTCTAGCGCCTGCTCGAAGCTGTCCAGAGGTTCGGCGCCACGACGTTGCTGCACAATGTCCAGCGCGCCATAGACAATGCTCTCAGCCAGAGCCTTCTTGCCATCGACCATGACATGGTTCATGAACTTGGCCAGCAACTGGCTCTGATACTTGGGATCCGGCAGGATTTCGCGTTTCGCTGCAATACGCCTTCTCGGCATGGATGCGTTCCTTTTGTCGGCCCCGCGGGGCGGGGAAAGCTTCAGGTCGATCCGGGACCGTGCCCGGCCTTACTCATCCGACCCGTCGCGCCGCGACGGGTGGTCCTGGAATTACTTCTTGGGCCGTTTAGTGCCGTACTTGGAGCGCCGCTGACGGCGATCCTGAACACCGGCGGTATCCAGTGCACCACGGACGGTATGATACCGCACACCCGGCAGGTCCTTGACTCGGCCGCCACGAACCAGGACCACACTGTGCTCCTGCAGATTGTGGCCCTCGCCGCCGATGTAGGACGCTACTTCATAACCATTCGTCAAGCGCACACGGCACACTTTCCGAAGCGAGGAGTTGGGCTTCTTGGGCGTGGTGGTGTACACCCGGGTGCACACACCCCGCCGTTGTGGACACCCCTGCAATGCGATCGAGTCGCTGCGCGTGCCCTTGTTTTTGCGCGGCTTGCGCACGAGTTGATTTGCCGTTGCCATGAAACTACCGCTCCACGCTTACTGTTTGGTGATAAAAGGCCGCTGATCGGCCCCTTCCGCTCCCGTAAGAGGAGCAAGAGTCTAGGGCCGGGCCGGCGGCACGTCAAGCCGA
>CAYPKI010000252.1:0-2391 GCA_964411265.1 uncultured Alcanivorax sp.
AGCACCTAGCACCTAGCACATCGCGCCTAATTCTGCCCACTCAACAGGAATTCCAGCAACGCCTTCTGTGCGTGGAGGCGGTTTTCGGCCTCGTCCCAGACCACGGCACGGGGATCATCGAGCATGTCCGTGCTGATTTCCTCGCCCCGGTGGGCGGGCAGGCAATGCATGAAGATCGCGTCCACATCCGCCTCGTCCATGAGCGCCGGACTTACCTGATAGGCCTCGAAGGCTCCCGCCCGATCATCCTGTTCCGTTTCCTGACCCATGCTCGCCCAGACATCGGTAACCAGCAGGTGGGCTCCTGCGACCGCCTTGTGCACGTCCGGCTCCACCCGCACGCGGTCGCTGTGATATAGGAATTACACATATTGTTGCCGTCGCCCACCCACACTACCCTCTTGCCCTGGATGGAACCACGATGCTCCGCGAACGTCTGCATATCAGCCAGCAACTGACAGGGATGATAGTCGTCGGTGAGCGCATTGATCACCGGCACGCGCGAATGCGCGGCAAAGGTTTCCACCTGTTGGTGATCGAAGGTGCGGAGCATGACCGCGTCCACCATGCGCGATAGGACCCGGGCGGAATCCTCCACGGGCTCGCCCCGGCCCAGCTGGGTATCGCGTGGCGAAAGAAAGACACTGGCGCCGCCGAACTGGGTCATGGCCACTTCAAAGGACACCCGGGTGCGGGTGGAGGATTTCTCGAAGATCATGCCCAGACTCTTGCCCTTCAGCGGCTCGTGAATCTGGCCGCTACGTAGCATGGTCTTGAGCTCGGCGCCGCGCTGGATGAGATAGCGCAGCTCGTCGGCGCCAAAGTCCGTCAGCGTGAGGAAATGCCTTTTGCTCATGCCGCCTCCTGTTGACGGGTAAAGGCTTGCAGGGCTTCGCCGAAGCGATCCGCCAGCATCATGATTTCGTCGTCATTGATAATCAGCGGGGGTAACAAACGGACCACCTCGTTCGCGGTGACATTGGCCAGCAAATGCCGTTCGTGGCACAGGCCCACCAGGTCGGTACAGCCGCGGTCCAGCTCCAGCGCGCACATCAGGCCCAGCCCCCGTACCTCACGTACCATGTCGTGGTCGGCCAACCGTTGGGTGAGCAGGTGGCGCAATTGTTGGCCCCGGGCCTCGACCGACGGCATAACCGCTTCCAGCTGTTGTACCACCGCCAGGGCGGTGGCGCAGCCCAGCGGATTGCCCCCGAAAGTGCTGCCGTGACTGCCCGGACCCAGCACATCCGCCGCTTCGCCCCGAGCCAGACAGGCCCCGATGGGGAAGCCGTTGCCCAGCCCCTTGGCGGTGGTTATGACATCCGGCCTAACGCCATAGTGCTCACAGGCAAAATAGCGTCCCGTGCGGCCATTGCCCGTCTGCACCTCGTCCAGCATGAGCAGCCAGCCGTTCCGGTCGCAGAGCCGGCGCAGGCCGGCGACATAATCCGCATCCGGGATGCGGACGCCGCCTTCCCCCTGAATGGGCTCCACCAGCACGGCGGCGATATCGTCCTCGGTGCCCAGCGCTGCTAGCGCGTCCAGATCATTGAAGGGAACACGTACAAAGCCCTCGGGCAGGGGGTCAAAACCGGCCTGGGCGGCGGCATTGCCGGTGGCGGCCAGACTCGCCAGGGTGCGCCCGTGGAAGGCGTTGTCCATGACCACGATTTTCGGGTTGTTCAGCCCGCGTTCATGGCCATGCTTGCGGGCCAGTTTGATGGCGGCTTCGTTTGCTTCCGAACCGGAGTTGCAGAAAAAGACCTTGTCCATCTGCCCGTGCCGGCACAGCCGTTCGGCGAGCTGCTCCTGGGCGGCAATGGGATAAAGATTCGAGGTGTGCATCAGGTGCTGTGCCTGCTGGCACAGGGCCTCGGTGACCGCCGGATGTGCGTGGCCCAGATTGCAGACCGCGATGCCGGACAATCCGTCCAGCCAGGCCTGCCCGTCGGCATCATAGAGCCATACGCCCTGGCCGTGCTCGAAGCCCGGCGCGCGGCGCTTGTAGGTGGCCATCAAATGGTCGTCGGCCATGGTTCCGTCACCGTGGAAAAACGGGCAATAATAGCGGCCCGCTGACAGCCACGCAATCGCGTTTCGCCGAGAGGGAAAAGTCCATGAATCCGGTTCAGTTGAGCATTTTCGCCAACCGCCTGTCCGGGGTCTGTGACGAGATGGGGGCCCTGCTCAAGCGCAGCGCCTTCTCGCCCAATATCAAGGACCGGCTGGATTTCTCCTGCGCCGTGTTCGATGCCGCCGGGCGGCTCTGCGCCCAGGCCGCGCACATTCCCGTGCACCTGGGCAGCATGGCCTATGCCATGGAAGCGGTGGTGGCCGACCGCGACTGGTATCCGGATGATTTGCTGGTGCTCAACGACCCCTATCTGGGGG
>CAYPKI010000252.1:2456-3214 GCA_964411265.1 uncultured Alcanivorax sp.
CCGGTGTTCGCCTCGGGCCGGGACGCGCCCGTGGCCTTTACTGTAACCCGTGCGCACCATGCCAATATCGGTGCGGCCAGCCCCGGGTCCATGCCCGTCTCGCGGACCCTGGAGGAAGAGGGCCTGGTGATAGCGCCGTCCTGGCTCTATCGCAACGGCGAATGGAACCGCCCACTGGCACGGCAACTGGCGGGCGAATCGGACGAGGATGGCCTCATGCCCTGGTCCTCGCCGCGCTTCGGTGACTTCGTGGCTCAGTCCAGTGCCTGCCGGGCCGGGGCACGGCGCCTGGGGGAGTTGCTGGCGGAGCGGGGCGCGGATGCCTTCGAGCAGGGCCTGGCGGCGCTCAACGACTATGGCGAGCAGCGCGCCCGGGCGCTCATCCGCGAGATTCCCCAGGGCAGCTACAGCTTCCGCGACTACATGGACGATGACGGCCAGGGACTGCTGGACATTCCCGTCCAGGTGACCCTGACCGTGGGCGAGGAAACCGTGGATCTGGATTTCAGTGGCACCGGCGATCAGGTGGAGGGCAATATCAACTGCCCGCTGTCCGTGGCTGCGGCCGCCGCTTATTACTGCTTTCGGTGTCTCATGCCCGACGACGTGCCCGCCTGCGATGGCCTATTCCGACCCATTGCCCTGAGCGCGCCCGAGGGCTCGCTGATCAACGCCCGCCGGCCCGCGGCCGTGGCGGCGGGCAATGTGGAAACCAGTTCGCGCATCGTGGACGTGGTGCTGGGCGCGCTCGCCCAGGC
>CAYPKI010000253.1:0-1903 GCA_964411265.1 uncultured Alcanivorax sp.
AAGAACTTAGACAGTCCGGCTACGGACTACCTCGTCCACCAGACCATACTCACGCGCTTCCTCGGCATCCAGGAAGTTGTCCCGATCGGTGTCCTGCTCCACTTTTTCGAGAGGCTGGCCCGTGTGCTCGGAAAGCAGCGTGTTGAGTTGCTTCTTGATCTTGAGGATTTCCTGGGCGTGGATCTCGATATCAGAGGCCTGGCCCTGGAAGCCGCCCAGGGGCTGGTGGATCATCATGCGCGAGTGCGGCAGGGCAAAGCGCTTGCCCGGAGCACCTGCGCCCAGCAGAAAAGCGCCCATGCTCGCCGCCTGCCCCACACACATGGTGGAAACATCGGGTTTGACGAACTGCATGGTGTCGTACACCGACATACCCGAGGTTACAGCCCCGCCCGGACTATTGATGTAGAGGTTGATATCCTTGTCCGGGTTCTCGGACTCCAGGAAGAGCAGCTGAGCCACAATCAGGTTGGCCATCTGATCCTCCATCTGCCCCACGATGAAAATGACGCGCTCCTTGAGCAGCCGCGAATAGATATCGAAGGAACGCTCACCGCGCGAAGTCTGCTCAATCACCATCGGCACAAGGCCCAGATTGTGGGGATTGTTCATAAGCTCCTGCATCTCCGGGGTGGGATTGTTCATGGCGCTGGGATTAATCATCAGGGTCTTCCTTCGTTCATCTACGGAATGGATGCGGCCATATTAGGGGCAACGACGAAACCCGTCCATAAGCGCCATGGGCAGACCCGGTTTTGCTCCGGGCATTAACCGGTGCCGCGCGGGCACCGGTAACACCACGGGGCCGGAGCCGAAGGGGCAGGCCAGGGGCGTTAACCGCCCTGCTGCTGGCGGGGCGTGACCGCTTCCTGGTAGGCCATTTCCTTTTCGTTCACCTGGGCTTCGTCCCTGACCTGCTCGACGAGCTGCTCTTCTAGAACAGCCCCCTCCACCTGCTGCAGCTGTTCCTGGTTGCTGTAGACGTAGTTGACGACTTCCTGCGGCTGCTCGTACTGGCTGGCCAGTTCCTCGACATGCTCGCGCACGCGCTCCGGATCGGCCTGGAGCTGATACTGGTCCATAACCGCGCGCATGATCAGGCCCAGACGCACGCTGCGCTCGGCCTGATCCCGGAAGAGTTCGTCCGGCAGCATGCTGGAGTCGAACTGCTGGCCGCCACCGAACTGCTGCACCATCTGGTTGCGCAGCCGCTCGATTTCCTGCTGAATCAGCGCCTCGGGCACATTCAGATCATGGACCCGGATCAGTTCGTCCATGACCTGCTCCTTTTCCTTTTCACGGATCTGCTTGCGCAGCTCGCGTTCCATGTTGCGGCGCACCTCGGCGCGAAACTCGTCCATGTCGCCACTATCCACGCCGAACGCCTGCATGAAGTCCGCGTCCACCTCGGGCAGCGCCTGGCGCTCCACCTGATGAACCTTGACCTTGAACACCGCCGGCTGACCGGCGAGCTCGGCTTCGTTGTAGTCATCGGGGAAGGTGACTTCGACGTCTTTCTCTTCGCCGGCGCTCAGGCCCACCAGCGCTTCCTCGAAGCCGGCAATCATCTGTCCGGAGCCCAGCTCCAGGCTCTGGCCCTGCGCTGAGCCACCCTCGAAGGTCTCACCATTGATGGTGCCCTCATAGTCGATATTGACCCGATCTTCCATCTGCGCCGGGCTATCGACCACCTGCCACTCGGCACGTTGCTTCTGCAGCGTATCAATCATTTCGTCGATATCCGCTTCGGTTACTTCGGACACCGGACGTTCTACCTGAATTTGCGAGAAGTCCGCCAGCTCTACCTCGGGATGCACCTCGAAGGTAGCCGTAAACTCCAGATCCTCGCCGGGCTGGTCCCTGGTGGTCTCGAACTGGGGCATGCCGGACGGCTGGAGCTCCT
>CAYPKI010000253.1:1913-3185 GCA_964411265.1 uncultured Alcanivorax sp.
AGCTCCTCCTGTTCCATCGCCTTGATGAAGTGATCCCGCATCACCTCATTCATGACTTCCTGGCGCGCGGACGCACCATACCGTCGCTTGACCTCTTGCATGGGCACCTTGCCGGGGCGGAAACCGTCCAGGCGCAGGTTTTTCTGGGCCTCCTGCAAGCGCCCTTCCACGGCGCTTTCCACTTCCTGAGCCGGCACGCCCACCGTGACCCGGCGTTCCAGCCCCGCAGTCGTCTCGACAGAAACCTGCATAACACCCTCATTTAAAAAACGTTTTTCTCGCCGGCACCCGTGGCGTGCGCCGGCTCCCGCGAAGGCAAGGCGATTATAACCAAAAGCGGAGCACACTGCCTATGCGCACCCCGCTATCGCCCGTGCTATAAAAAACCCCGGAAAATCCGGGGCTTGGAAGCCTGTTGATTGCCCCCGATTGCGAACCAGCTTGAAAGCTTGCGTACGCAAAGGGGCTAATCAACAGCCTGTTAAAACTGGGGTGGCTGATGGGACTCGAACCCACGACAACTGGAGTCACAATCCAGGGCTCTACCTACTGAGCTACAGCCACCACGGAACTTGTCGGCCCCGCCGGCGCTCCCGTTCTGGTACGCCTGGCAGGACTTGAACCTGCAACCTACGGCTTAGAAGGCCGTTGCTCTGTCCGGTTGAGCTACAGGCGCATTGATCTGTACCGCTCTGGGTTCCGGCTTCGCCCTTGCTGACGGGAACACCGGATTGGTCGGGGTGGAGGGATTTGAACCCCCGACATCCTGCTCCCAAAGCAGGTGCGCTACCAGACTGCGCCACACCCCGGAGCGAGCGCGTTAAGCGATCAGCATGATACCCGCGCCCCCGGGACCGGTCAACGCGATCGAACCGCCTAGATAGGGGGGCAGCAACCCGAATCGCTGTTTTGCCCCCATCCACCGGCCATGCGAAAATCCGTTTTTGGCAACCGGGGCCTGAAGCCCCTGATCGGCGGGAGCATCCATGAGCGCTTTAGTACTGGAAGGCAAGGAACTCGCCCAGCGCTTCGAGGCGGACATGCAGACCCGCCTGGCGCGCCTGCGTGAAAACTCGGGTGGCCGCTACCCCACGCTCGCGACCGTCCTGGTGGGCGCGGAGCCGGCCTCCGCCACTTATGTGCGCATGAAGGGCAATGCCTGCCGCCGGGTGGGCCTGGACTCGCGCGCCATTGAGCTGCCCGATTCCACCACCACGGAGGAGCTGCTCACCCAAATCGAAGAGCTGAACCAGGACCCGGATGTCCACGGCA
>CAYPKI010000254.1:0-3174 GCA_964411265.1 uncultured Alcanivorax sp.
GCGTTTTCCACCGGGTCCCAGAACCACCAGCCGCCCCAACCCAGCTCGTAGTAGGCCCACCAGGACCCCAGCGCGACGCCCAGCGTCAGAAAACACCAGGCCACCGTGGTCCAGGGCCGGGCCCAGCGTGCCCAGGTGGGGTCCAGCTTGCCCGCGAGCAGGCCCGCGATGGCAAAGGCAAAGGCCACGGAAAAACCCACATAGCCCATATACAACATGGGCGGATGAATGATCAGCCCGGGATCCTGCAACAACGGATTCAAATCGGCGCCGTCCATGGGCGGCCACGGCAGCGCCCGGGCGAACGGATTGGAGGTGAGCAGCATGAACAACAAAAAGCCCACGCTGACAAAGCCCATGACGGCAAGCACTCGCGCCACCATGGCGCGCGGCACGGACCGGGTGAACAGGGCCACGGCCGCGCCCCAGACGGATAGCATCCAGACCCAGAGCAACAGCGAGCCCTCGTGACCGCCCCAGATCGCCGACAAGCGATACCGCAGCGGCAGGGCGCTGTTGGAGTTATTGGCGACATACTCGATGGTGAAATCATGCGCGTAGAACGCCCACGCCAGGGCCGCCAGCGCCACCGTCAGGCACAGCGCCAGCAGCCACGCCAACGGCCGCGCGAGCAATTGCAGCGTAGCGATCCCGCGCCAGGCGCCCAGCAGGGGCAGCACCATCAGGGCCAGCCCCAGCACCAGGGCCACCCAGAGGCTCAAATGTCCCAGTTCCGCAATCAAGAGGGTTCTCCGGTTGGTCGCGCCGTAGCCGTTCACGACGGATGGGTATGGCTGGTAACCGGGTCGGCGAGTCGTGATCCGGAATCCAAAACCAACCGTATTATACCCTTCGGTGGGCTACGGGCACAGGCCCGCCGACAGCGGGCTGCAAAGCAGTGTTACAACCTCCCCACCCCGGCACGAACGGGCTCTGCTATGATGCGCGCCGCGCGCGGGCTTGGCAGGCCTGTTGTGTCCATCCCGGGCCGGCCCGACCGGCTCCGCAACGGAGTACCCCCATGCAGGGAACCAAGAACAGTTATGAGCGGGAAGAACTGCTTGCGTGCGCACGCGGCGAGCTCTTCGGCGAAGGCAATGCCCAACTGCCGCTGCCCAACATGCTCATGTTCGATCGTATTACCCGGATCACCGCGGATAGCGGCGCCCATGGCAAGGGCGAAATCACCGCGGAACTCGATGTCGATCCGAATCTGTGGTTCTTCCAGGTTCATTTCGACGGCGACCCGGTCATGCCGGGCTGTCTGGGCCTGGACGCGCTCTGGCAACTGGTGGGTTTTCATCTGGGCTGGCAGGGCTATCCCGGTCGGGGTCGTGCACTGGGTTGCGGTGAAGTGAAGTTCGCCGGTCAGGTCTTGCCCACCTCGGAGAAAGTGACGTATACACTGGATATGAAACGTACCGTCTCGCGAGGGATCGCGCTCGGCATTGCCGACGGCAGGGTGGACGTGGACGGCCGTAACATCTACAGCGCCACAGGCCTGCGCGTAGGCCTGTTCACTTCTACCGACGATTTTTGAGCGAGGGATATGATGAGACGTGTCGTCGTCACCGGCATGGGCGTGGTTTCCTGCCTGGGCAATGATCTGGACACCGTGAGCCGGGCGCTGCGGGATAGCCGCAGTGGCATCCGCTACAAGCAGGCCTACGAGGATGTCGGCATGCGCAGCCGCGTCGCCGGCTGGCCCGATATCGAACTTGAAGAGCATATCCCGCGCAAGCCCAGGCGTTTCATGGGCGACGCCGCCGCCTATGCCTATATCGCCATGCAGCAGGCCATCGAGCAGGCCGGGCTGGAACACCACGAGGTGTCCAATGAGCGCACCGGCCTGATCGCCGGCTCCGGCGGGCATTCATCCAACGACTCCGTCCAGGCCGCGGACATCGCCCGCGAGCGCGGGGTCAAAAAGGTCGGCCCCTACATGGTGCCCCGCGTCATGGCGAGCACGGTCTCCGCCTGCCTGGCCACCCCCTTCCAGATCAAGGGCGTGAACTATTCCATTGGCTCGGCGTGCGCCACCAGCGCACACTGCATCGGCAATGCCGTGGAACAGATCCAGCTGGGCAAACAGGACCGCATGTTCGCCGGCGGCGGCGAGGAAGAACACTGGACCCTGAGCATCCTCTTCGATGCCATGGGCGCGCTGTCGAGCAAGTACAACGACACGCCGGAGGTAGCTTCGCGCGCTTATGACAGCACGCGTGACGGCTTCATCATCGCCGGCGGTGGCGGCATGCTGGTGCTGGAGGAGCTGGAAACCGCCCGGGCCCGTGGTGCCAACATCATCGCCGAAGTCGTCGGCTATGGCGCCACCTCCGACGGCGACGACATGGTCGCGCCCTCCGGCGAGGGCGCGGTGCGGTGCATGAAACAGGCCGCCGCCCATCTGGATACCCCCATCGACTATATCAATGCCCACGGTACCAGCACCCCGGCCGGCGATATTGTTGAACTCCAGGCGATGGGCGAATTCTTCGGCGGCGCCGACCAGACGCCACCGGTCAGCTCGACCAAATCACTCACGGGTCACTCCCTGGGCGCCGCGGGCGTGCACGAAACCCTCTACAGCCTGCTGATGATGCGCGACGGTTTTATCGCCGGCTCAGCCCATATCGACAACCTGGACGAGGACGCCGCCGACTACCCCATTGTCCGCGAGATCAAGCAGTTCATGACCAACAGCTTCGGCTTTGGCGGCACCAATGCATCGCTGGTTTTGAGGCAGTGGGAGGAGTAACCCGGGCTGCTTGTGCGTTTGCGGCTCGACCGGGTGCCTTCTATCTTCCGCTCTGGAAGAGTGGAAAGTGGCAAGTCGCAAGAAAACCGTGTGAACTGACCCCGAAAAATCGGGTGGCGCGCAAACCGCTCTCGGCGCGCGGACGCGCCTCCCACAAACCCCTTCTCCGCCCGTGGGAGAGGCGTCCCCGCCCCGACCAGAAAACGAACCAGAATTCGGTGCCCCGGCACACCGAATGTCGGCGCGAGGACGCGCCTCCCACAAACCCCTTCTTCGCCCGTGGGAGGGGCGTCCCCGCCCCGACCTTCCCCTGATTCCAGTCCAGAGCCAGAACATACAGGGAATCGGCGCGTGGGCATGCCTCCCACCCCTTTCTCGCCGTGGGAGGGGCGTCCCCGCCCCGACCCATTCCAGAG
>CAYPKI010000255.1:0-944 GCA_964411265.1 uncultured Alcanivorax sp.
AGCGCCGGAATCCAGTTCGCCCAGGTCCTCGGAGGACAGTTGCGTAACGGTGTCGCCGTCCCGGTCCTCTATGCGCAGATCCGCGCTAAAGGAGCCGGCAAAGCTGCCTTCGTTAACCGCCTCGGCACTGAAGGCCGCCACATCCTGTGCTGTATAGCGCTGCGCGTCCGTGCTTACATTGATGGAGCCCAGGGTGGAGGTGGTGACCGAGGCGGTTGTGGCGCTGTTGTTGTCCTCGCGGCACTCGATCATGTCGTCGCCAGGGTCAATGCGCGCGTGGAGGTCATCGCCCGAGAGACCGGCGAGATCAATGCCGCTGAGTTCCACGTCCCTGAACGCACCCGGGGCCAGCGCGTCCACGGTGACCCGGCCCAGCTCGGTGCCGCCGGCGGCCGGATCACCGTCATAAAACGCCACGGGGATCTCGGCCTCGCTGGCGCGGGCGCCGGCACTACCCACGCGCAGGCGCAACCCGGCCGGCTCGCCCCGGCCGTTGTCCACCAGCTCGAAGTGCGAGGCCACCAGATCCGGCTGATCCAGTGGATCGCGGTCCGGGAAGGTATTGAGGCGCCAGGTGTTATGGGTCTCCCAGGAGGGTTCCTCCTTGACCGGAATTGAGCCATCCTCATTGATGTTGTCGATGTGATAGGCGTGCTGATTCCAGATGGAGCGCGTGGGGGCCCACTGGCCGTTGGCGGCTTCAAAGACGCGGAGGCCATCTACTTCACCGCGTTTCGGACTCGACGTTAAAAGAATCTCTGCACCCGAATCCTTATCGACATTGGCAACAATCGGGTATTCCACCTTGGTCACCGATGAGTTCTGAATCGAAGTGAGGGTTTCACCCGTAGTGCCGTCAAAAATGCGGAATTCGCGCTCATCAGCGTACAGAACTTCGGTACGGCCATCACCATTGAAATCAAACACCGAGGAACCAGTGGCGC
>CAYPKI010000255.1:979-3147 GCA_964411265.1 uncultured Alcanivorax sp.
GTCCACTCAACCGTTCCATCCAAATTAAAGACCACATACCTTCCCCCACCCGCTACACCGAACTCCGGACGCTCATCCCCATCAAAGTCCGCGACGGTAGGTGGACCGCCTGGCCCCTGCGTGCCCAGCGGAACATTCCATACCGTTTCACCGGAAGATTCCAGTAAAATCACTCTTCTTTTGGAAATTAACAGAATTTCCGGTTTTGAATCCTTATCCAGATCAGCCACTGCCGTGGCACCGTCTCCCGGTAAGTCATCACGGTGCCAAATGACGTTACCATCCGCGGCATATAATGTACGACCGGCACTCACCTCAACGCCTGGAGATTCATGCAAATCAGCAGCAACAGGTACGGCCCCCCAGGTAAAGGGCTTAATATCGGCTCGATCTTTGTTACCTGACCACTGAATATTCCCCTTGTGGTCCAGCGTAGTGCTACCCACTACGATTTCAGGCTTACCCTGTCGATCCAGATTGGCAATCAGGGGAGCGTGAGAGGCGCTGCGCCTAGAGCGCCGCGGTTGCCCGGAATCAACCTTCCAGGTCAATGTGCCGTCATGTTCAAACCGCAGCAACCGGCTTCCATCAAAACTGATAACAAGGATCTCGTTCTTTCCATCGCCGTCGATATCACCAATCGCCGGAGTAGAACGATTGGAAACACGCACATCCGCTTCGTCGTGGTAGGCCCAGATAAATTTCCCGTCCTCGCCGGAGAATACGCCGAGCAATGTATCGGAGTCACTATTACCGCCTGCCCCCATGGGCAGCACAATATCCGGTATATCGTTTTCATCAATCACGCCATCATTGTTGTCATCCGAAAACTGGCCTACAGCCGGCGGCCCGGTCGCAGTGGGATGCTTGTGACCCGCGAACTCGGCGCGGGTTTTCCATTGAAGCTCCGGTTTCAGATTAGCCAGATCCGGTGTTTCCTGCCTACAATCCAGTGAGCGGGTTACAACATTGTTGCCCTCGTCCGACTCAATCAGATCTCCTTGCGAATCCAGCTCCAACGCTACGGGTGCATCCGGGAAATCGGCCTCACCCGACACGGAGATATAGGTCGTTTGTTCGTCACCTATACGCGCGGGCGCTGTAATCTCCCGTTTGCCCAGGAAACGGTCGTTTTCGTTGAATTCGCCATCCTGATCCACATCCACAAAGGCACGCAGGCTGAAGGCCTCTTCCGTGGCAACAGCTCCGATATTCTCCCAGACTGCGGTCACCTCGCCCGAATAACGCAAACCGTCATCCGTGCGCATGGTCGTTAGACCGGATACACCCTGAGCGAGCAGATCCGGTTGTGCATTGAATGCACCTTCCGGGCGCAAACGCACCTGTCCAAGGTCCGTATTCGTGTCCGCAACATAACCGGGCCTGGTCTGCTGCTGGTACTCCGATGCACTTAGTTGCAGCTCGCCCTGCCCCGAACCCACGCGAAGGAAATCAAAGGAGCCATCCTCCGCGCTGGTGGTTTGTCTGGGCACTACCGGTCGATCAAGCGTTGCATTGCCGGTCTCCAGCGCCCCTTTACCAAAGGGTCCCGATAACGCCATGGATACAGGTCTGTCGAATGTGATCCAGCTGACGACTTCAGGGTTTTGGCGGCGCTCGCCATTGATGACCTGATCCTCGTCAATATGCGCTTGAATCAGCTGGTTCGACTCATCGCCGCAGAAACGAGCCCAGCCACCATTGCCTCCATTACGAGTGTTCTGGCCCAGGAGCGTATATCCGCTGTTTCCGAAAGAAGGCGACGTAACATCGAAGCAGCCGTCGTCATGACCTTCTACGTCATAACCCGTTGTTCCTGCGGAGTAGCTTATGCTCTCAATGCTGCTCTCGCCCGGAGAAATAGCGATCCAGCCGACGGTTTCGGGCTCGTGAGCCGTATTTACCCCGACTCCCTCAAGGCTCAAGGTAAAACTACCCCGTTTCGGCGGGTTAGTATCGAACCTTGGTCCCCAGCTCGCACTCGTGATCCAGGCAGGATCGTTAAAAGTCATGACTCCATGGAGTATCGCGGGTGGCTCTTCGAATGGCTGGCTGAATTCGATTTCGGCCGGATCCCGGCGGTTGGAACCGCTATTAAACTGGACAGAATTAACCTCCGTGCGCCGCGCTTCCAGAATCCGCCCATCCGGGAGTTCCCAGACGCCCTC
>CAYPKI010000256.1:0-2353 GCA_964411265.1 uncultured Alcanivorax sp.
CACGTCCATGATGTTGTCCGCCTTGTTTTCCTGGTTGTTCTTGCTCTGTTCGCGTAGTTGCGCGGCATAGGCGCGGCGTTCCTCCAGCGGCCGGGCCAGCATGCTCTCTTGCCAGGCCGGGTCGCGGAACTGCTTGCGGGCCTCCTGATACTGGGTGTCCGCCAGACAGAGGCTGTCGCCGTGCATCAGCAGGGTGGGGCGGCCGTAGAAATCCGTCACTGTGCCTTCGGGCAGGATCTCGCCACCGGTTTCCCTGGCGAAACGCTCGCCCAGGAGGAAATCCCGGTTGCCGTGCATGAAATAGAGTCGGCTGCCGCTGTCGCTGAAACGGCGAAAGGCTTCGACGGCGCGCCGGTGGAAGGGTTCGTCGTCATCGTCGCCGATCCAGGCTTCGAACAGGTCGCCCAGCACATAGAGCGCATCCGTGTGGCCCGCGTGGCGCGCGAGCAGGTTCTCAAGCGCCTCCAGGTGGTCCGGGTATTCCGGGTCCAGGTGCAGATCGGAGATCAGAAGAGAGTAGGCCATGAGTCCTTCCGCTGTCTTTAACCGGGTTCGGGCGGACTGTACACTAGCGCTCCATTTTCCGGAACCGCTGCAGCCCCCATGAGTGAGACCGCGCCCAGCCATTTCATCCGCCAGATCATCGACCGCGATCTGGCCGAAGGCCGGAATGACCGGGTGGTAACCCGTTTCCCGCCCGAGCCCAATGGTTATCTGCATATCGGTCACGCCAAATCCATCTGCCTGAACTTCGGGCTGGCGGAGGACTATGGCGGCGTCTGTCATCTGCGCTTTGACGACACCAATCCGGAAAAGGAAGAGGACGAATACATCCGCGCCATCCAGGAGGACGTGCGCTGGCTCGGTTATGAATGGGCGGGTCCGGTGCGCTATGCCTCGGATTATTTCGATCAGCTCTACGACTTCGCCCTGGAGCTGATCGACAGGGGCCTGGCCTATGTGGACGAGCTTACGCCGGAGCAGATCCGCGAATATCGGGGCACGCTGAAGGAGGCCGGCACGCCCAGCCCGTACCGGGATCGCCCCGCTGAGGAAAACCGCGAGCTGTTCGAGAAGATGCGCGCGGGCGCGTTCGCCGAGGGCGAGGCGGTGCTGCGCGCGAAAATCGACATGGCCGCATCCAACATGAACCTGCGTGATCCGGTGCTCTACCGGGTGCTGCACGCCAGCCATCACCAGACCGGGGATCAGTGGTGCATCTACCCCATGTATGATTTCACGCATCCTGTCTCGGACGCGCTGGAGGGCGTGACGCACAGCCTGTGCACTCTGGAGTTCGAAGACCACCGGCCCCTCTATGACTGGGCCATCGAAAATACCTCGGTGCCCGCCCGGCCGCATCAGTACGAATTCGCCCGACTCAATATCAACTACACCGTCACCAGTAAGCGCAAGCTCAAACAGCTGGTGGACGAGGGCCATGTGCGTGGCTGGGATGACCCGCGTATGCCCACCATTTGCGGCTTCCGCCGGCGGGGCTATACCCCGGCCAGTATTCGCCGGTTCAGTGAGATGGTGGGCGTGGCCAAGTCGGATTCGGTCGTGGACATGGGCATGCTGGAAAGCGCTCTCCGGGACGACCTGAATACCAACGCGCCCCGCGCCATGTGCGTGCTGCGCCCGCTCAGGCTGGTAATCGAGAACTGGCCTGAAGGCCACGAGGAAATGCTCACCGCGCCCATACACCCCCAGGATGAATCCATGGGGACGCGCGAGATCCCGCTCACCCGGGAGGTCTATATCGACCAGGCGGATTTCCGCGAGGAGGCCAACAAGAAGTTCAAGCGTCTGGTCCTGAACAACAAGGAAGTGCGGCTGCGTTACGGCTATGTCATCCATGCCCATGACGTGGTGCATGACGACAACGGCGAAGTCATCGAGGTGCGCTGCACCTGTGATCCGGATACCCTGGGCAAGGAACCCGAGGGCGAAGACCGCAAGGTGCGGGGTGTCATCCACTGGGTTTCAGCGCCGCGCAGCCAGACCTGTGAGCTCCGCCTCTATGACCGGCTCTTCACCGTGCCCGATCCCACCCGGCTCGAGGAAGGCGAGGACATGCTCGATCATGTCAATCCGGAGTCCCTGGTCACGCTCACCGAGGCCCGGGTGGAAGAAAACCTGTCAGCGCCGACGGTGGAATCACGCTACCAGTTTGAACGCGAGGGCTATTTCTACGTGGACCCGGACAGCCGCGATGGCGCGCCCGTGTTCAATCTCACCGTGGGGTTGCGGGAGTCGTGGCCGCGCGATGCCTGACGGCATCGCAGTGGCAAGTAACAAGTAGCAAGGAGCAAGAAAAGGCGGTGGACTGCCCCCGAACACGACGGAGTGC
>CAYPKI010000256.1:2375-3144 GCA_964411265.1 uncultured Alcanivorax sp.
ATCGGGTGGTACACCTCCGCTGCTGCGAAGTCGGTGTTTCCAAAGCCTGCTGCTCGTCCTTGCCTCTTGCTCCTTGCGCCTTGCACCTTTTCGGGTTGTATGAGCGGCGTCCCCGCCGCTCTTACAACCCGAAAGCGCGCTCCCCCGCCTCCAGCGTCTGCAGAATCAGGCTGTTGATGGTCATGGGGCCGACGCCGCCGGGCACGGGGGTGTAGGCGGCTACCCGGTCTTTCAATGGTTCCAGTTCGATATCGCCGCGTTTGTCCGGGTGAAAGCCGGCGTCTACCACCACGGCGTCGTCCCGTACCCAGTCCGCCTTGATGAATTCGGGTTGGCCCACAGCGCCCACGACCAGATCCGCCTGCTGGACGTGTTCGGCCAGATTCCGGGTGCGGCTGTGGCAGAGGGTGACGGTGGCGTTGGCCTGGAGCAGCATCATGCCCATGGGCTTGCCGAGGATGGCACTACGGCCTACGACCACGGCATGCTGGCCCGCCAGTTCGATGCCGTAGTGATCCAGGATGCGCATGATGCCCAGGGGGGTGGCGCTGCCGTAGGCCGGCTCGCCCATGGCCATGCGGCCAAAGCCCAGGCAGGTGACCCCGTCCACATCCTTTTCCAGAGCGATCCGGTCGAAGCACCGGCGTTCGTCGATCTGCTCCGGAACCGGATGCTGCAGCAGAATGCCGTGCACGTCCGGGTCCCGGTTGAGTTGGTCGATCTGCTCCAGCAGCTCTTCGGTGGTGGTGGACTCGGGCAGCTCGATGGC
>CAYPKI010000257.1:0-3112 GCA_964411265.1 uncultured Alcanivorax sp.
GAATCCCAGTTCACGAGATTCCAGAACGCGGCCAGATAGTCAGGCCGGGAATTGCGGTAATCGATGTAGTACGCATGCTCCCACATATCTACCGTCAACAGCGGCGTCTGTCCCTTGCCATGGGCAACGGGCGTGTCTGCGTCATCCGTATTGACGATTTCCACGGACCCGTCACTGTTCTTGACCAGCCAGGTCCAGCCGGAAGCGAAATTGCCGGCGGCGGTGGTGTTGAAGGTCTGCTTGAAATCGTCAAAGGAGCCATAGGCCTTGTCGATGGCCTGGGCCAGTTCGCCGCTCGGCTCGCCGCCACCATTCGGACTCATACTGTTCCAGTAGAAGGTGTGGTTCCACACCTGTGCGGCCTGATTGAAGAGCTTCCCGGAGGCATTGCGAATGATGTCCTCCAGCGACTGGTTTTCCTTGTCCGTGCCTTCAACCAGTCCGTTGAGCGTATTGACATAGGTCTGGTGATGCTTGCCGTAGTGATAGTTCAGTGTTTCCTGAGAAATATGCGGTTCCAGCGCGTCTTTAGCGTACGGAAGCGGAGGCAGTTCGAAAGCCATATTCTTGTCCCCTGACAGTTTGCGTCTTCGTCTTCCGGCCCAGCTCGGGCCGGCCCTTGGATGTCCTCATGTCTTGTCGGGGTTTCGGCCCCGGCTTGCGCCGATTGATCATAGCAACCCCGATAGCAAGAGGATAGGTGAGGACGACGCCCCTGTGTCTCAAGTACAATCCCCGCATTTCGCCGGGGTGGTTGCTCACAACATAACCGACCGCGATGCCGGTGCTATGTCTGCACCACCAGAGAGCAGGCGTGCAGCGACCGCGCACAAGACCCCTCAACCAGCAGGAGTAAACAATGGCCGACGATGCAGTGGTTATCGTGAACGGCGCGCGTACCGCCATGGGGAGCCTCATGGGGACGCTAGCCCCCGTCCAGGCGCCGCGCCTGGGCGCAATCAGCATCAGCGAAGCTATCCGGCGCTCGGGGCTTGAGCCCGCTGATATCCAGGAGGTCATCATGGGCTGTGTCCTGCCCGCCGGCCTGGGGCAGGGCCCGGCCCGCCAGGCGATGCTGCAGGCAGACATACCCGCCAGCTCCGGAGCCACCACCATCAACAAGCTCTGCGGATCGGGCATGAAGGCGACCATGTTTGCCCATGACGTGATCAAGGCTGGCACCAACGACGTCATGGTCACCGGCGGTATGGAATCCATGTCCAACGCACCCTATCTGCTGGACCGGGCGCGCGCTGGCTATCGCATGGGGCACGGTCGGGTACTGGACCACATGTTCCTGGACGGTCTGGAAGACGCCGAGACGGGCAAGCTCATGGGCGCTTTCGCCCAGGAAATGGCCGACGACAAAGGCATTACCCGCGAGGACATGGACGAATTCGCCATCGCCTCCCTCAAGCGCGCCCAGCAGGCCATTGCGGAGGGCTGGTTCGCGGACGAAATCGTGCCGGTCACCCATGCCACCCGCAAGGGCGAGGTGACGGTGGATACCGACGAGCAACCGGCGGAGACCAGTCTGGACAAGGTGCCCCAGCTCAAGCCCGCCTTCGCGAAGGACGGGACAGTCACGGCCGCGAATGCCAGCTCCATTTCCGACGGCTCCAGCGCCCTGGTGCTGGCGCGCGAATCGGTAGCGAGTGAGCGCGGGTTGGCGCCCCAGGCCCGGATTCTGGGCCATGCGACCAACTCCCGGCACCCCAGCGAATTTACCATCGCCCCCATTGGCGCCACCGAAAACTTGATGAATAAGCTGGGCTGGACCGTGGACGATGTGGATCTGTTCGAGATCAACGAGGCCTTCGCCATGGTCGCCATGATGCCTATGAAGGAACTGGGCATTTCCCATGACAAGCTCAACATCCACGGTGGCGGCTGCGCCCTGGGTCACCCCATCGGCTCTACCGGCTCGCGGCTCATCGTGACCCTGATTCACGCGCTCAAGCGTACCGGCGGCACCCGCGGCATCGCCAGCCTCTGCATCGGCGGCGGTGAGGCCACGGCCGTGGCCATTGAGCTTCTGTAAACCGGTAGCGCTGCCGGCGGGGGATCAGCCGCCCGGGATTTGCCTGAAGGCGATGTGGTTGGTGGCAGGGGCGTCCCCGCCCCGATTCTTCCAGAGGCTCGGGAAGAGTCGGGGCGGGGACGCCCCTCCCACGGTGTCTCGGCAAAGGAGGGACGCAGGCCCCGGGGTCTCCCTCGGCCCCATCGATGGCGCTGGCCTTGTCATGCTGTCGCTGAATCAAGGCGCACCGATGCCGCCGTACTGCCGCCTTTAGGGTAGGACCTGGGCTGCCGCGCCAGCGTCAGACAGGCGCAGTCAGGGCCACCAATGGGGCCGTGGGAGAGCCTCGGCCCTACATATTTGGTTGCACTTTCCAGCCCGCGCCTTGACTGCCCTTGATGGCTCCGGTTGGCTAGAATAGCGACTGACCAGTCACCAACCAGCGGAGTCCTTGTTGCCCCGTCTTCCCGTCATCACCGCCATTGGCGGCGTCAACCCGGCCGGACGCAGCTCCTGTCACCACGGCACCCGGCGGATGCTTTTCGACGCTCTGCCAGAGACGGAGCAGCAACACACGCTCCAGGCGCTGGCGGCCCTTCAGGGACAACGCGAGCGTTCAGAGCTACTGGACGGCAGCCTGGTGCGCCAGCTGGACCGGGAACTCTTTGATCCGGATCAGGTGCCCATCAATGTCGCCTCCCGAAGCGACGGGGATCTGGAGCTGGAGGTGCGCAACCTGGATCTCCCCGAGCCGGTCCCGGCGACCTGGCATGTAAGCGCGGTGGACGCCCGGCGGAGCCGGGTCCGCGTACCCGCGGGGGCGGAGCTGTTTATGCCCGCCGGGCAGCGCAGCCGGGTGCAATCGGCGGGCCGTCTACCCGACGGTTTCCGCCCGGGTGAACTCTACCCCTCGCGCAACCATCCGCGGGCCCTCCAGCTGGCGGTCTATGGCGCCTCGGACACCCTGGGTATGCTGGGCATGGACTGGGACCGGGTCCGAGACCGGCTGCCCCCGGATCAGATCGCCGTCTATGCTTCCAACGCCACGGGGCAGGTGGACGACGCGGGCCTGGGCGGACTTTTCCGTTATCC
>CAYPKI010000258.1:0-3090 GCA_964411265.1 uncultured Alcanivorax sp.
GGTGGCGCCGTAGTCGGTGCGGGCTTTCGCTTCGGCCGTGCTCATGCCGGGGCCTCCCCGGTGTCAATCGCCTGTTCATCGGGCAGGTTGCGCTCTACCAGATGCATGAACAGCTCTTCCAGGCGGTTGGCCTTGTTGCGCATGCTGAGTACGGCAATGCCCTGACGATCGAGTTCAATAAAAGCCTGGTTCAGCGACTGCGACTTGGGCACGTCCACTTCCAGGGTTTCCGGATCGCGTAGTCGTACGGTAAAACCTTCAACGGTGGGGGTTTCATTCAAGGGCGTGGACACATCCAGAATGAAAGTCTCCACATGCAGTTTCTCCAGCAGGCCCTTCATGTCCGTGTTCTCGACAATGATGCCGTGATCGATAATGGCAATGCGCCGACAGAGCGATTCAGCTTCTTCCAGATAATGGGTCGTAAGGATAATGGTCTTGCCTTGTTGATTGAGCTCTGTAAGGAACTCCCACATGGACCGCCGCAGCTCGATATCCACGCCCGCCGTGGGCTCGTCGAGAATCAACAGTTCGGGCTCGTGCACCAGCGCCCGCGCAATCATCAGACGCCGTTTCATGCCGCCGGAGAGTTCCCGGGACGGCACATCACGCTTGCCCCAGAGTCCCAGTTGCCGCAGATACTTTTCGGTGCGCTCGCGCGCGATAGGCGCCGGGATGCCGTAATAACCGGCCTGGGTCACCAGAATGTTGTAGACCTTTTCGAACTGGTTGAAATTGAACTCCTGGGGCACCACGCCGATGAGTTTCTTCGCGAAGGCGCGTTCGCGGTCGAGATCATGACCCAGGATCTGCACTGCGCCCCGCGTCTTGTTAACCAGCGAACTGATGACCCCGATGGTGGTCGACTTGCCCGCGCCATTGGGACCCAGCAGCGCGAAGAACTCGCCCTTTTCCACATCCAGATCAATGCCGCGCAGGGCATGGGTATGATCGCCATAGATCTTGGCCAGATCCCGGATGGCTAGCGCTGTCACTTGCGTTCTCCGACCAGCGAAAAATTGAGCATCCCGCGGATGCATGTAAATGGTTCAGGACACCAGCACATGATCGAGCGGACGACTTGTCGCCTCGCCGCGCCATATCCAGTGGAGCTCATCCCCGACGCGCCAGAGCCAGACCCCTTCCATCATCCAGGGCCAGTCTTGTTCCTCAATACGCCCATGCTCGTGTAGGCCGGCGACAAAAGCAGCGAGAATGGTGTCATGCGTGACGTGCACCGCCAGCGATCCGGACTCGGGCTCTTGCTCCAGCATGTGCCGCACCAACTGATCCCGACCGGCCGCCGGACTCAGGACACCGCGGAGGCCTTCGCCCAGATGACGATTGATGAAATCCACGGCCCCCAGCCGAAAAAAAACGGGGCCAGCCTCGTTGATGTCCTGGACATAGCTACCCGGCTCCACCAGAACCCGGGCCTCCTCTACCGCGAGTTCGTCCTGGATCCAGCCCTGAGCCCGAGCGCCGCGCTCCATGGCTCGCGCCGTGTCCATGCAGCGCGGCACCGGCGAGCTGGTGAACCGGTTGATGGAGCGGTTCAATCGCGCGCCCCATTGCTCCGCCAGCGCCACACCCTCATCCGTGAGCTGGAGCCGGTAATCCGCAAAACCGGTAGTACTCGCCTCGCGCACGGAATGGCGGGTAAGCAGATGGATCGACGCGTCCACGGGCAGCCGATCCAGGGCCGGTTCGAGCGAGGGGTGCAGGTTCGCCATGGCCCCACAGTATACATGGCCCTGCCGGCTTTGCCGCCACCGGTCGAAGCCATCTGGACTGTGACGAACCGTCCTAAAGTGACAGGATAATCAGCATGGGTACCCGGGGACGTCGCGCGCGCAAATGCCAGCAACGCGAAAAGCGGATGCTGGAGCAGGGCCGGGCGGGACGCCATCATCATGGAGCGCCTGGCGGAGAAGTCCGAATACGCCCCGGGGCACGCTCTACAAGCACTTCCCCGGCCGCGAGGATCTGGTCTGCGCACTGACCACCCGACACATGGCGGAGATCTCCACCTTCCCGACTTTTGCTGTGGCTGGACCGCAAACGGGGGAACACCTAGGCTGCCCCGGGGCCCGCCGACGGCGGAGCTGTCCGTGGAGGTAGCATGCGAGGTCTTTCACTCAGTCTTCTGGCCGGTCTTGCCTTCATGCTTCCGGGGGCTGTGACAGCAGGCGACACGGAACTGCACTGGACTCTGGCCGCGGACCTGCAACAGTTCAATTACCGCGAATTCGATCTTGACGACCGCGAACTGAACCACGAGTTCGGCCCCCTAGCCGGCGTGCGCGCGAGCCTGAATGCCGACGGCGAGCGCCTGTTCGCGCGCATCGACGCAAGCGCACATGACGGTACTGTCACTTACGACGGCGAAACCCAGGCGGGCAGGCCCGTCATCAGCGAAACACAGACCTTGTTGCGCACTGTGTCGGCCGAACCGGGCTACTGGATCAATCCCGAGGTGCGCCAATGGGGCCTTTTCCTGCGCCTGGCGCACCACCGCTGGGAGCGGGATATTCAGCCCACCGGGAATGTCCAGGGCATCTTCGAGGTCTACCGCTGGAAGGAGATCGGCGCCGGCGTGCGTCATGTCTGGCGCCGGCCACAGGATCAGCGGTGGGGCCATCAAATCTCGGCCGCGGGCTTCGGCGTGTTGAACGGCGATGTCTTGGTGGAGCTGTCCGCGCTTCAGGGCAGCAACCTCCGCGACACACGTTTGCGCCTGGGCGACAATGCTGGAGCCCGCCTGCGCTACACCGCTACCCGCGAACTCGACAACGGCCTTGCCCTGCGCATCGAACCCAGTGCCGCGGTCTGGGGCTTCGGACGCTCAAACACGGAGCTGGCGGGCGGTGATCTGGCCGTAACCGAACCCCGGAGCCAAAGCTGGCGCTTGGGCTTATCGCTGGGCCTGCGTTTCTAGCAGGCCGGCGAAAGTCTCGCCATTCAAACGCCCCCGGATCACCCGCCCCATCAAAGTGCAACGATTTGGTTACACCCCGTTCTATGACACTGATCACGGGCCTTGTGACAGGTCTTTCTCGTTCTTTTCGTTAGGCTGAAAGTCCGTTACAT
>CAYPKI010000259.1:0-3048 GCA_964411265.1 uncultured Alcanivorax sp.
CGAGGCGCGAGGCGCGAGGCGCGAGGCGCGAGGCGCGAGGCGCGAGGCGCGAGGCAAGGAAACGCTCATCCGCGCATTTATGTCAAGCCCTTACGGTTCCTCGTTACCTGAAAACTCCGAATCCGCTTGCCCACTGGCTCGCCCCTCGACCCTCGCTCCTCGACCCTGCCTTTCGCCCCTTGCGCCCCGCGCCGCTTTTCGACAATAGTAAGGGGTCAACCGCATCTCAGAATCGAAGGAGGCAGGCATGTCGGAGGGCAAGATTCATCCGGTTTCCGAGGATTACCGCCGCCAGGCACTCATGGACGCCGACACCTATGAACGCTGGTACCGCGAGTCCATCGAGAATCCGGACGCCTTCTGGGCGGAACGCGCGCGTGAGTTTCTGGACTGGGAGCGCGAGTGGGATCAGGTCAGCAACTACGACTTCCACCAGGGCCTCTTTGAATGGTTTACCGGCGGCAAGCTCAATGTGTGCTATAACTGCGTTGACCGGCATCTGCCCGAGCGCGGCGATCAGACCGCCATTATCTGGGAGGGCGATGAACCCGACCAGCATCAGTACATCAGCTACCGCGAGCTGCACGAACGGGTGAGCAAGCTTGCCAATAGCCTCAAGGACCGCGGCGTCCACAAGGGCGACCGGGTCTGCATCTACATGCCCATGATTCCCGAAGCCGCCTTCGCCATGCTCGCCTGCGCGCGCATCGGCGCCATTCATTCGGTCGTCTTTGGTGGTTTCTCGCCCAATGCCCTGAGCGACCGCATTCAGGACGCCGAGGCCGTCGCCGTGATCACCGCCGACGAGGGGGTGCGCGGCGGCAAGAAGATTCCGCTGAAGACCAATACCGACGAGGCCCTGCAAAACTGCGATACCGTACACACTAACCTGGTAGTCCAGCGCACGGGCGGCGACATCCAGTGGAATGACCAGATCGATGTCTGGTATCACGACGCCGTGGCGGCCGCCAGTGCCGACTGCCCGCCGGCAACCATGGATGCCGAGGACCCGCTGTTTATCCTCTACACCTCCGGTTCCACCGGCAAGCCCAAGGGCATCATGCACACCACCGGCGGTTATCTGCTGCAGACGGCCCTGACGCACAAATATGTCTTTGATTATCACGATGGCGATATCTACTGGTGCACCGCCGATGTGGGCTGGATTACCGGCCACTCCTATATCGTCTACGGCCCCATGGCCAATGGCGCCACGACCGTGATGTTCGAGGGCGTGCCGACGTACCCGGATGCGTCGCGACACTGGCAGGTGGTGGACAAGCACAACATCAACATCTACTACACCGCGCCCACCGCCATCCGCGCACTCATGGCCAAAGAGGACGAGCCGGTCAAGAAGACCTCACGCCAGAGCCTCAAACTTCTGGGCACCGTGGGGGAACCGATCAACCCGGAAGCGTGGGAGTGGTTTCATCGCGTCGTGGGCGACGGCCGCTGCCCCATTGTGGATACCTGGTGGCAGACCGAGACCGGCGGCATGATCACGCCCCTGCCGGGCGCCACGGATCTCAAGCCCGGCTCTGCCACCCGTCCCTTCTTCGGCGTGCAGCCGGCGCTCATGGACGACAAGGGTCAGGAAATGGAAGGCGCCGGCCACGGCAATCTGGTGATCAAGCACTCCTGGCCGGGCCAGTTGCGCACCATCTGGGGCGATCACAACCGCATGATGGACACCTACTTCCACCCCTATCCGGGCTACTACTTTTCCGGCGACGGTGCCCGGCGGGACGAGGATGGCTACTACTGGATCACCGGCCGCGTGGACGACGTCCTCAATGTCTCCGGACACCGGCTGGGTACCGCCGAAGTGGAATCCGCGCTGGTGCTGCACCAGGACGTGGCCGAGGCAGCCGTGGCCGGCTACGAGCATGACGTCAAGGGTCAGGGTATCTACGCCTATGTCACCCTGATGTCCCATGCCGCCCCCAGCGACAAACTCGAAGATGACCTCCGCGAGATGGTGAAAACGGAAATCGGCGCCATCGCCAAGCCGGATCTCATCCACTTCACCGACAGCCTGCCGAAGACCCGCTCCGGCAAGATCATGCGCCGCATTCTGCGCAAGGTTGCCGCCAACGAACTGGATAACCTGGGCGACACTTCGACCCTGGCCGACCCCACGGTGGTGGACAAGCTGATTGAGGAAGGCAAGAACACCAGCTGAGGAAAATCTTCGACGGCCGGGGATTAACCACAGAGCGCACCAGGGTGGTGAGACCACCTCCGTGGCCTCTGTGGTTTTTTTTCAGGCCCCGGATGATCCCACCCGGTTGAAGCAAACCAGAGATCAAAGAGGGCACAAAGAATCGTCCTCCCTGCCCCTGGCTAGGAAGGTGTCGTAAAATGAGACCGGATGTAGGAGGCGCCTCCTCGCGCGGATGCGTTGCCGAGGCTCTGGAATAGGTCGCGGCGAGGACGCCGCTCCCACGCCTTTTGCGACACCCCTGAAAGGGGAGCAAAAACAAAGGCGGGATCGTTCCAGGGCGTGAGCACACCGCCGGGGAACCCTCTCCGCCAACCTGGTGAGAAGGAAGAGAACCTTTTCCGGAAGGGGGCTAGCTCGGCATCTTCTCCGCATAGGCACTCAGATGCTGATCGGCCGTACCGAATAGCAGGTCCGCGGCGGTCAGGCGCTTGAAGTAATGCCCGATGGCGAGTTCATCGGTCATGCCCATGCCGCCATGGAGCTGGATCGCTTCCTGAGCGATGTGTCGACCACCGCGGCCCAGCCAGTGCTTGAACGCGTGGATGGCCTGATGGGCGTCGGCATGGCCCTCGGCGGTTTTGAGCGTAGCCGCCAGCAATAGCGAACGGCCCTGCTCTGCCGCCATGAACATGTCCGCCATGCGGTGCTGCAGTGCCTGGAAGCGGCTGAGGGGCACGCCGAACTGTTCACGATTCTTCGTGTAGCCGACCGTATCCCACAGCAGGCGGTCGGCCACGCCCACGGCCTGAGCGCCCAGGGCAAGGATCCCCTCGTCGATCACCGCGTCGATGATACCGGCAACTTCGCCTGCCGTACCCACC
>CAYPKI010000260.1:0-3003 GCA_964411265.1 uncultured Alcanivorax sp.
CCCTGTGCTATATTCAAGTAATCAATTGAATATTGAACCCTGGGTGCCCCGGCGTCAAACCGAATCCCGTCAAGGCCGTTATGACTGAATCAAAAAAGGAATTGCTGGATACCCTGGCGGGCGTGGCCCGGGCCCTGGGCCATGGCAACCGTCTGGAACTGATTGAACGGCTGGCCCAGGCCGAGGCGCCGGTCGATGCACTGGCTGAAACGACGGGCCTGTCCGTGGCCAACGCCTCCCAGCACCTGCAGCAACTGCGCCGGGCGGGCGTGGTGACCGCCCGGCGCCAGGGGCGGCAGGTAATCTACGGCCTTACGGACGAGCGCGTCGTCCGCCTGGTGCGTCTGCTGGGGGAAATCGCCGAAACCAACCTGGCCGAGGCGGAACGGCTGGTCAGCCGGCTGTTTGCGGAAGACGACGCCGACAGCGCCCTGGAGCCCGTGTCCCGCGAAACCCTGCTTGCCGAGCTGGAGCGGGGCGAAGTAACCCTGCTGGACGTGCGCCCGGAAGACGAATACTGCGCGGGCCACCTGCCGGGCGCCATTAACGCGCCCCTGGACCGGCTGGACCAGGTGCTCGACCAGCTACCCGGGGACCGGGAAATTGTCGCCTACTGCCGCGGGCCCGACTGCGCCCTTTCCCATGAAGTCGTGCAACGCCTGGCGGAACTCGGCTATCGAGTACGGCGTTTCGAGGAAGGGTTCCCGGAATGGAAGGCGGCGGGTTTGCCCGTTCATGCCTGAGCCGGCCCTTGGAAAACCCTGGCCCCGGGCCGACAATGAAATACACACTCAATCGTCACGGAGGCGGACATGAAAGTCAGCGTGGAACTCAGTGTGATTCCCATCGGCGCCGGCGTATCCATTTCCGGCTATATCGCCGAATGCTGCCGCATTCTGGAACAGGCGGGTCTGGAGGTGGACGTGGGCCCCAACGGCACCAATGTGGCCGGCGAATGGGACACCGTTTTCAATGCCATCAAGCAGTGCCACGAAAAACTGCACAACGACAGCGGCGTGGTGCGGCTGTTTTCCACCCTCAAGATCAACAGCCGCACGGACAAGGATCAGAGTTCCGCGGAGAAGGTCGAGGCGGTGACAGGCAAGTTGTAAGCATCACTGAAGTAGGCAGGTGCTAGGGGCTAGGGGCTAGGGGCTAGCAACTCGCAATTAGCAGCTAGTTACTTATTTCACGTCTACAACCTTGCTCCCGTCCCGATACCGCACCTTCCACCCGGACCAGGCGGGCAGCTCCCAGCGCTGGGGCGGGTTCTTGCGGGCGCCACCGGTTTTCTCGACGGTGACGCGTTTGCGGCGGACGTCGTATTCCACGGTCAGTTGCAATGTATCCACGGTGAGCCGGCGCGGATGTTTTTCGTCAAAGCGCCGGCGTTCCCAGTCCGGAATGCCTTCGAACTTCAGGTCGTCGGGTTCCACCAGCTCGATATCTTCGGGCTGGTCCACGCCCAGCTCCGCCAGGCGATCTTCCAGCCAGGTTTCGGCTTCCGGCACCGCGCCGCTGTCATGGCCCAGCTCCACATAGAGCGCCCACTGGGCGAGATCGTGTTGCAGGTTTTCGCCTGCTGGTGCCAGCAGACGGCCGTCCAGAATCTCGCGGGCCAGGGCGGTGCGCAGGGTCTCGCCCTCGGGCCGGGTCTCGCGGCGGTCGATGCGGCGGTTGGCGTACCAGCGTTCGGCCACCAGCCGGGGCTCGCCCTCGCGCCACTGGATCTGGCCGGGCACTACTTCGCCCAGATCCGTGTCCACCAGCATGGATAGCGGCACCGGCGCCATGCAGGTGCCGATGGTGAAGGTCTGCTTGTGCCCGCGCTTGCCCGGCACGCTGTGATCGTCAAAGACCAGCGCGGCCTCGCTGTCGTCCTCCATGCGCGAATCCTCGCCCAGGGTGAGCTCGCGGTAGCCGTTGCCCAGGGCCTCGCGGCGCTTTTCCCGGCGCACGAAGGCCAGCTCCGGGCTGGACTCCAGGCAGGCGCGCAGCATGGACTCGCGGTCGAAATCCATGGCCTCGGGAATATCGTCCAGCTTCAGCGCCCGGCGGATCTGGCTCGCCAGCCGGCGGGTTTCCTTGCGGGCTTTCTGGTCCGGGTTGAGCTCCGATGGTGGCTGTTGCCGAATCGCCTGGATCAGGGTAGTGGCGTCACAGGGAATGGGCTGCCAGTCGGCCAGCTCGCGCCGGGCACGCTCGTCGGTGGGCAGCTTGAGCACCCGCGGCCGGGTGCTGAGCGCCGCCGTGAGATCGGCCAGCGCGCCCTTCGCGGCCGCGTCCGGCATGGCCGTGATCAGATGGGCAAAGAGGGTATCAATGGGCAGGGCGAACAGGGCCCGGCCGTGTTCGGTGATGGCGCCGTCCTCGTCGATGGCGGCCATGGCCAACAACGCCTCGCGCGCCTGGCTCAGAGCCTTGTCGGGCAGGGTGTCGGGAAATTCCAGTTCTTCCAGCCGTTTCCCGGCCGCAGCGCCCGCGAGCATCATTTCGGTCAGCGGCTCGCGCTTCACCTCCGGCGGCGTAAAGCTGTCCAGGGGCGCGTTCTTGCCCCAGAGGCGCCAGCACTCGCCCGGCTGGGTGCGGCCCGCGCGGCCCCGGCGCTGTTCCGCGTTGGCCTCGGAGATCGCCGCCAGGGTGAGCACGGTGCGGCCGTTGCGCTGATGGGTGCGCCGTTCCAGCCCCGAATCCACCACCAGGGTCACCCCCGGAATGGTGAGCGAGGTCTCGGCCACATTGGTGGCCAGGATCACCCGCTGATGATCCGCCGGTTTCAGGGCCCGCTGCTGATCCTTCGGCGGCACCGTGGCATGCAGCGGAATCACCTCCGCCTGAACCTTCGAAAGCGCCTGCTCCGCACCCCGGATCTCGCCCCGGCCGGGCAGGAACACCAGAATATCGCCGTCGGTGGCGTCCAGCCCCTTGCGCACCGCGTCCGCCACCCGTTGATCCAGCTTCTTCGCCACGGGCATGGCCCGATCGTCGCTTTCCAGATGCCGG
>CAYPKI010000261.1:0-346 GCA_964411265.1 uncultured Alcanivorax sp.
ACAACATTTCCACGCCCCTGATCTTTCATCTGCTCGAAGCGCCGCAGGCGATCCGGGATATGCACTTCATGCTTCAGCATGAGGTCGTGGACCGTTTGACGGCCGAACCGGGCACCCGCGCCTGGAGTCGTCTGTCCGTGATGGTGCAATACCACTGCCGCGCGGATTTTCTCTTTGCCGTGCCACCGGGCGCCTTCACGCCGCCGCCCCAGGTCCACTCCGCCGTGGTCCGGCTCACGCCCCGCACGCCCGAACCAGCTGCCCGGGATTACCAGCGCCTGGCCGATCTGGTTCGACAAGCCTTCTCCCCGCGACGCAAAACGGTACGAAATAGTTTAAAATCGTC
>CAYPKI010000261.1:413-3000 GCA_964411265.1 uncultured Alcanivorax sp.
TACCGGATCAGCGTTTCGGTAGAAAGTGAATTCCTGCCCTCGCAAAGCGACGCGGAAAACAGCCGCTGGGCTTTCGCCTATTACGTGACCATCCGCAACGACGGGTCTCAGCCCGCCAAACTGCTCACGCGCCACTGGGTGATCACCGATAGCGAGGAGCAAACCCAGGAAGTCCATGGCGAGGGCGTGGTGGGCGAACAACCCCATCTGGAACCGGGCCAGGAATACCAGTACACCAGCGGCGCTGTGCTGGAGACCCAGGTTGGCACCATGCACGGCAGCTACCAGATGCTGGCCGAGGATGGCACCTGTTTTGACGCCCGGATTGAGCCCTTCCGGCTGGCGCCACCTTATACCGTCCATTAAGGCAGCTGCGCATGGGCACCTATGCCATCGGAGATCTGCAGGGCTGCCGCGCGCCCTTCGAGGCGCTGCTGGAGACCATCGACTTCTGCCCCGGTCGGGATCGCCTGCTCCTGGCCGGGGATCTGGTGAACCGGGGGTCGGATTCACTGGGCGCGCTGCGGCTGGTCTATCACTACCGCGAGCATCTGGACACGGTGCTGGGCAACCATGACCTGCACCTGCTGGCCCTGGCCCAGGGTGTGGCCTCGCCCAAGGGCAAGGACACCCTCGCGCCCATTTTCGCGGCCGACGACGGCCCGGAACTGCTCGCCTGGCTCCGCCGACAGCCCCTGTTGGTGGATGTCCCCGAATTCGATGCCGTCTTGACCCATGCCGGTCTGCCGCCCATGTGGACGCTGGATCAGGCTCGACAACGCGCCCGTGAGGCGGAAGTGGCCATCGCCGACGACGACACCTTTTTTGAGCAGATGTACGGTAACGAGCCTTCCCTCTGGGACGACGCGCTTGCCGGCTACGACCGTGTCCGAATGATCGTCAATTACTTTACCCGCATGCGTTTCATTGACAGCGACGGCCGTCTGGATCTGGACGCCAAGGGCTCGCTCGACGACAGACCGCCCGGCCTCATGCCCTGGTTCGAGCATCCGCGGCGACAAACCGCCGACACGCGCATCATCTTCGGCCACTGGGCGGCGCTGGAAGGTCATGCCCCTGTGGAGCAGGTGGAGGCAATGGATACGGGCTGTGTCTGGGGCGGTTGCCTGACGGCGTTGCGGCTGGAGGATGAGGCGTCCTTCAAGGTGAACTGCAACTAGTTTCTTCTTCCCGCAATTGATAAACATTCTCACCAAGGACTACACTGTTACCCCTGTTGCTAATCACCGGAGTGCATCATGCGCTGGATGCTGCTGACGATATTGAGCCTGACCCTGCTGGCCGGCTGTGACGAACCCGCTTCCGAGTCCGCTGACGCCGAGGCTGCGGACGCGGAGGTCAACGTCTATTCCGCGCGCAAGGAGGCGTTGATCCAGCCCCTGCTGGAGAGGTTCGAAAAAGAGACGGGCACGGAGGTAAGCCTGATTACCGGCGGCGCTGATGCGCTCATTGAGCGCATGGAATCGGAGGGCGAACACAGCCCGGCGGATCTGCTGCTGACCGTGGACGCGGGCCGGCTTTATCGCGCGCGCCAGACCGGCCTGTTGCAGAAGGCGACAACCGGGACCCTGCGCCAGGCGATACCGGAGCAGTACCGCCACCCCCAGGGGTTCTGGCATGGTCTGTCGGTGCGCTCGCGGGTGCTGGTGGTGGCCCCGGCCCGTGTGCCCGCGGATGCCCCGAGTCGCTATGCGGACCTGGCCGATAACCGCTGGCAAGACCGCATCTGCATTCGTTCCTCGGACAACATCTACAACCAGTCCCTCGTGGCCAGTCTCATCGCGCACAACGGCAAGCAAGCCACCGAGCAGTGGGCGCGCGAGCTGGTGGGAAACATGGCGCGCTCGCCTCAGGGTGGCGACCGGGATCAGATCCTGGCCGTAGCCAATGGCATCTGCGATATCGCCGTAGTGAACACGTACTATTTGGCCATGATGCGCAACAGCAACGATGCTGCTCAGCGTGAGGCCGCCCGGGAGGTGGCCCTGCGCTGGCCTAATCAGAACGGCCGCGGCGCCCATGTGAACATCAGTGGCGCCGGCATCGCCCGGCACGCTCCCCACCCGGAGCAAGCCCGCGCGCTCCTGGAATTCCTTGTCAGTGACGCATCCCAGCAGTGGTATGCCGAGGCGAATCACGAATATCCGGTCAAGGGAAATGTCGCCATCAGCAAAACCTTGCGCGCCTGGGGCGATTTCAAGGCGGATGATCTGCCCCTGGTGCGGCTGGGCGAGTATAACGATCAAGCTGTGCGGCTGATGGACCGCGCCGGGTGGCGCTAACGGCGGCAACCCGCTGGCGCAGTGGTGTACTCGTCGCGCTGGCACTGACGTTCGCCGTGCCGCTGCTGGTGGTGCTGTCCAGCTGGCTGGCCGGGCCATCGGGCAACTGGGCGCACCTGTTCACCACCGTACTGGGCAACTATGCCCTGAACTCCCTGGTTCTGTGCCTGCTCACCGGGTCCGGGACCCTTTTGCTGGGGACCGGCTGCGCCTGGCTGGTGGTGGTTTATGCGTTCCCCGGCCGGCGGATACTGGAATGGGCCCTGCTGTTACCGCTGGCCTGT
>CAYPKI010000262.1:0-2983 GCA_964411265.1 uncultured Alcanivorax sp.
ACAGCGGGCCAGTCTGAAGGCCCCGCAGGGCGCGACCTGAAGCGCGTTTGTGCGGCACTTTGTCGGTCCAAAACGGAACCACCCTGTCCGTCGCAACAAAGTACAACAGCTGCACGCTTCAGCCCGCGCTGAGTGCGCAAGTGGTTTTTCAACGGCCTGTTAGCCCGGAAGCATGCCTGCTCGACCATCCTCCGGACCCTTTTCGGAGCAGCGTCAAAGATTTTCAGTACACTACCAGATTGTCCCGGTGGATGAGTTCTTCCTCGTTGATAAAACCCAGCCGCTGGGCGATTTCACTGCTCTTGCAGCGCAGGATAGTTCGGGCGTCGCCGGCGTCATAGTTGATCAGGCCGCAGGCCAGGCGCTCGCCGGCGTCGTCCTCGCACGCCACCATATCGCCGCGGGAAAACTGCCCCCGGACGTCGCTGACGCCTACAGGCAGAAGACTCGAACCGGCCTCGCGCAGGCGGCGGGCGGCACCGGCATCCACCACGACGGTTCCTTTCATCTGTAGATGGCCCGCCAGCCATTGCTTGCGCGCGCGCAGCGGGGACAGATCCGGTGTCAGCGTGGTGCCGGGCTGCTCGCCCCGACTCAACTCCGTCAGAACGCCCGGATCGCGGCCGCTGGTGATGGTGGTCGCTGCGCCCGAGCGCGCCGCCAGCCCGCCTGCGCGTACCTTGGTGGTCATGCCGCCACGCCCCAGCGAACCGCCGTCGTCACCGGCCATGGCCACCAGTCGCGGATCCGATGCGCGCGCCTCGCGGATAAGCTCGGCGTCCGGTTGAACACGGGGATCCTGCTCGTATAGCCCATGCTGGTCGGTGAGAATGATCAGCCGGTCCGCTACCACCAGATTAGCCACCAGCGCAGCCAGGGTGTCGTTATCGCCGAAGCGGATCTCATCGGTCACCACAGTGTCGTTCTCATTCACCACAGGCACCACACCCAGGTTGAGCAGAGTCATGAGCGTAGAGCGGGCATTGAGGTAACGCTTGCGGTCCGACAGGTCATCATGGGTGAGCAGGATCTGGGCGGTGTGGTGGTCATGACCCTGAAAACGCGACTCCCAGGCCTCAATGAGCCCCATCTGGCCCACAGCGGCGGCCGCCTGGAGATCATGCACCGTCTCCGGCCGGCTCGCCCAACTCAGCCGGGTCATGCCCTCGGCCACCGCGCCCGAAGACACCAGAATGACCTCGATGCCCTGCGCCCGCAGAGCCGCCATCCGGTCCACCCAGGCGCTGAGCAGATCACCGTCCAGGCCCCGGCCCTCATTGGTGAGTAGGGCGCTGCCGATCTTGATCACCCAGCGCCGCTGCTGCGTATCCTCCTGCAGCGTCACCGCCGGTACTCCACTTCAACTTCGTCGTCGTCGTCCTCGTAATCATCCTCGTCCGGCCGGGAACGGCCGGTGCCGGCGGCAGCGCGCGCCTCTTCCTCCAGTTGGTCCCGCAGCGTCTGCTGCGCGCGGGCATAGTCCGGATCCTCCGCCTCGCGCCGGCCCCGATCCTCCAGAGCGTCCATGACGGCACGAGTCAATTCTGGTAGCCCCGCCCCGCTGACGGTGGAAATGCGGAACACCGGTCCATCCCAACCCAGCGCCTCCACCAGCTGATGCTGCAATTCCTCACGCTCGTCCGGGCTGACCAGATCCGTCTTGTTAAGCACCAGCCAGCGTTCCTGTTCCGCCAGCGCCGGGGAAAAGGCTTCCATTTCGCGCTCGATCAGGGTCACCTGATCCACCGGATCTGTGTCGTCGAACGGCATGACATCCACCAGATGCAGCAAGAGTCGCGTCCGCGCCAGATGTTTGAGAAAGCGGATACCCAGCCCTGCGCCGGCGGCCGCACCCTCGATCAGACCGGGCACGTCGGCCACCACGAAACTGCGCAACGGATCCACGCGCACCACGCCCAGGTGGGGCTCGAGCGTAGTAAAGGGATAATCGGCTACCCGAGGGGTGGCGGCGGACAATGCCCGGACCAGGGAACTCTTGCCGGCATTGGGCAAACCCAGCAGGCCCACGTCCGCCACCACCTTCAGCTCGAGCCCCAGTCGACGCACTTCGCCTTCGCTGCCGGGGATGGTCCTGCTGGGCGCCTGGTTGGTGCTGGATTTAAAGTGCACATTTCCCAGTCCACCCCGACCACCACGCGCCACCAGCACACGCTCGCCGTCCCGGGTGAGATCGGCGAGCACTTCGCCGGTATCCTGTTCCACCACTGTGGTGCCGACCGGAACATGGAGAACGACGTCGTCCGCCGATTTGCCCGTCATCTTCCGGCCCTTGCCCGCCTCGCCACTGCGGGCGTGAAAGGAGCGGTTATAGCGGTAGTCGACCAGGGTATTGTTGTTGTGGCTCGCTTCGACGTAGACGGAGCCACCGGAGCCGCCATCGCCGCCATCCGGGCCACCGAATTCCACATACTTTTCCCGGCGAAAGCTCTCGCAGCCATTACCACCATTACCGGCAGCGGCCCGGATTTCCGTGTCATCCACAAATTTCATGTCGGCTGCCTGGCCTCGGGATCTCGACGGAGCCAAGTATAGCAGCCCCGTTCTTGTCGGCACATTTTGACTAGCTGGTGTTCAGCAGAAATTGGTCACACTACCCCACCTCCGGGACGGGCGAAGCCGACGGCCTGATGAGGAACAAAGTTCATCACGCCTGTGCGCACATCCGGGACGCCCCTCGGGCGGCAAGCCGGGATGCGCCGCGGCGGGCGCCTTACGTTTTTTGTGCGCGCCTTCGGCGGTCACCCTTCGGGCCGCGAGAATGCATTCGGAGATCGACCCGTTCTAATCGAGGGTGGAGTGCCCCTGGTGGAAGCGGCATTCACCAAGCTACTCGGTGCAAGCGGGCCGGTCGTCGAACTGGCTGCAGACGCAACGTTGATCGATATCGTGACTCCACTGGAGGGGCGTCCGAGGCACGAACGGCTCGCTCATCGATATGGCCAGCGATTCGTCGACGCGAAGA
>CAYPKI010000263.1:0-2983 GCA_964411265.1 uncultured Alcanivorax sp.
CGACAAAGTCGGCGCCTGGACCAAACGAGACAAAAACGGAAACTTGAATACGCATGACGCAAACGGAACAAGCACTCTCGCAAAAACTGGACAATGGCGAGGCCGTCATCGGCATTGTGGGCATGGGCTATGTCGGACTGCCGCTGGCATTACGCTATAGCCAGGTGGGGTGCACCGTGCTCGGGTTTGATATTGATGAGACCAAGGTGGCAAAGCTCAACGCGGGCGAAAGCTACATTGACCATATCCTAAGTGAAAAAGTATCCGAAGCCCGCGGGAAGGGGCTGCGCGCTACCACTGATTTCATCCTCTGTGTACCAACACCGCTGAACCGCTACCGGGAACCGGACATAAGCTTTGTTACCAACACCGTCGACGCACTCAAGCCCTGGCTGCGGGCAGGCCAGGTTATGGCACTGGAGAGCACCACCTATCCCGGTACCGTGGAAGAGGAACTGCTCCCCCGGATCGAGGCGCAAGGCCTGAAAGCAGGTGAGGATCTTTTTGTGGTCTACTCCCCGGAGCGCGAAGACCCGGGAAATCTCGATTTCGGCACCCAGAGTATTCCCAAGATGGTTGGCGGCCACACGGAAGCCTGTCTCCGGGTGGGTCTGGCGCTGTATGGCAACGCCATCGAGCAGCTGGTGCCGGTCAGCTCAACCCGCGTGGCCGAGATGACCAAGCTCCTGGAAAACATTCACCGGGCTGTGAATATTGGTCTGGTCAATGAAATGAAGGTGGTGGCCGATCGCATGGGCATCGACATTTTCGACGTGGTGGATGCGGCGGCTACCAAACCTTTCGGTTTTACGCCGTATTATCCGGGGCCGGGTCTGGGTGGCCACTGTATCCCCATTGACCCTTACTATTTAACCTGGAAAGCCCGAGAGTACGGGCTGAATACCCGCTTTATCGAGCTATCCGGCGAAGTCAATCGAAGCATGCCGGAATATGTGGTCACCAAGCTCATGGAAGGACTGAATGACCACGGAAAACCGCTTAAGGGCAGTCGTATCCTCGTGCTCGGGCTTGCTTACAAGAAAAACGTTGGTGATACGCGAGAGTCGCCTTCTGTGGAACTCATGGAGCTTCTGAGGGATCGGGGAGCCGAGATCGCCTACAGCGATCCCCATGTTCCAGCCTTTCCAGAGATGCGCAATCATGACTTCGATCTGACGAGCGAATCGCTCACTGCGGAGAGCCTTTCCGGCTGTGACGCGGTGATTGTTGCCACCCATCACGACGATTTTGACTATAGCCTGATTCGCGATAACGCTCGCCTCATCGTGGATACACGTGGCGTTTACCGCGAGCCCAAAGACAACATTATCAAGGCTTGAAGATGATGAATAGATTTGCACTGATTGGCGCTGCGGGCTACGTAGCGCCACGGCACATGCGTGGCATCAACGACACCGGGCAGGAACTGGTGGCCGCGCTGGATCCTCATGACTCGGTGGGAATCCTGGATAGTTATTTCCCGGATGCCGATTTTTTCACGGAATTCGAGCGCTTTGATCGGCATATCGATAAACTGCACAGGGCTAATCAGGGCCATGGCGTCGATTACGTATCTCCATGATTCGCACATGCGCTTTGCACTACGCTCGGGCGCGGACGCCATCTGTGAAAAGCCCTTGGTTCTTAATCCCTGGAATATTGACGGCATTCAGGAAATCGAGCGCGATACGGGCAAGCGGGTAAACACCATCCTCCAGTTGCGCCTGCACCCCAATATTGTCGCGCTTCGCGACAAGGTCGCACAGGCCCACAAGGCGGAAAAATACGAGGTTGACCTGACCTATATCACGTCACGGGGCCACTGGTACCTGCAGTCCTGGAAGGGTGACGAGCATAAGTCAGGAGGTATTGCCACCAATATTGGCGTTCACTTCTATGACATGCTTCATTTCGTATTTGGAGCGCTGCAAGAGAATATTGTGCATCACACCAGCGCAACCTCGGCTGCCGGTTATCTGGAATACGAAAATGCCCGGGTGCGCTGGTTCCTGTCCGTGGATTACGCGCATGTACCCGACACCGTCAAGGCCCAGGGCCAGCGCACGTACCGATCGATCACGGTGGATGGCGAAGAAATCGAATTCTCCGGCGGCTTCACGGACCTTCACACACAAAGCTATCAGGCGATTCTCGAAGGGCGTGGGTTCGGGCTTGAAGAGAGCCGTGTGGCTATTGAAACGGTTTCCGAGATCCGCAATGCGCGCCCGGTGGGGCTGCAGGGTGAGTATCACCCCGTTCTCAAGGAGGTTCTGGAATGACCTACAAGGTTCATCCGTCGGCCATCGTCGACGAAGGGGCCGAAATTGGGGAAGGCTCCCGGGTCTGGCACTTTGTGCATGTCTGTGGCGGGGCCCGGATCGGCCAGAACGTCTGCATGGGGCAGGGCGTGTTCGTTGGCAATGACGTCGAAATTGGAGACAACTGCAAGATCCAGAACAATGTTTCGGTGTATGACCGGGTATACCTGGAAGAGGGTGTATTTTGCGGGCCGAGCATGGTTTTCACGAACGTGTACAATCCCCGTTCGCTGATTGAGCGCAAGGATGAGTACCGCGATCCCTGGGCGCCAACTGCACGGTTATTTGTGGTGTAACGGTGGGCGAATTTGCGTTTGTCGGAGCAGCAGCGCTCATCAATCGCGACGTGCCGGCCTATGCCTTGATGGTGGGGGTTCCGGCCAGACAGGTGGGGTGGATGAGTGAATTCGGTGAACAGCTTGATTTGCCCCTGAGCGGTGACGGTGAGACGCGCTGACCACACACGGGCGCGCGCTACCGTCTGGAAAGTGGCCAGGTAACCCGGGTGGACGAATAATGCAGTTTATTGATCTGGCGGCCCAACAGGAGCGCATCAAGGCCGATATCGACGCCAACATCCAGCGCGTACTCGAGCACGGCAAGTACATACTCGGCCCGGAGGTAGGGGAGCTGGAAGAGCGGTTGACCGACTATACCGGTGCCGG
>CAYPKI010000264.1:0-2949 GCA_964411265.1 uncultured Alcanivorax sp.
ACATCCTTGCCCGTCGGCTCATGCCGGATCTCCATGAGCAGATCCGGGCGAAGCGCAGTGTCTCCCCGGTCTACTTTCACGATGCGCTCAACAGCCCCCATGGTAGCGGTTTCTCCATTGCGCCCACACTTACGCAATCCGCTGGCCTGCGATTCCATAATCAGTCGCCCCGCTATCCCAACCTGTTTTTTGTCGGAGCGGGCACCCACCCGGGCGCCGGCGTGCCGGGCGTGGTCTCTTCCGCCGGCGTGGTTGAGCGCTTGGTCGATCGCTGGCGAGCGCAGCCGGAACAGGGCGGGCGCACGATTGAGTCGACGGCGCCTGATGGCCTCGGGTGATGAACGCAGGCCCGTCGAGCACCAGTGCCGAAGTGTTACGGCGTAACGGCCGAAGCTTCCATTGGGCAGGCCAGTTGCTGAGTGGCCATCAGTTAACCAACGCCGCCAGCCTTTACAGCCTCTGTCGCAGGATCGATGACCTGGCCGATGAGGCCGTTACCCCCTCACAACGCAAATCCGCCGGGGAGCAGCTTCAAGCGCTGAATCGAGCCCTGGCGCAGGGAGAGCCGCCGGCAGAGCCATTACAGCCGCTGTACGAGCAGGCCTGTGAGCTGCTTGCGGAAGATCCTGTCGGCCTGCAGGCGCTGAAGGAGCTGATTTCCACCGTGCAGCAGGACCTGAAGCCTGTGCAATTGGCGGATCAAACAGAACTGCTGCAGTATTGCTATGGCGTGGCCGGTACGGTGGGCGTCATGATGAGCTGCCTTCTTGGGGCGGAACCACGGGCACGGGCGTTGCCTCATGCCATTGACCTCGGGATGGCCATGCAGATGACCAACATTGCACGGGATGTTCAGGAGGATGCTGAGCTTGGCCGGGTTTATCTTCCGGCGCAGGGCGCTGCTGGTGCACTCGACCCCGGTGCCCTGATGGACGGGCATGCGCCCTCCCGCCATCAGGCTTGGCTCGGTGCTCGTGAGCTGCTTGCCCATGCTGAGGCCTATTACGCCAGCGGCTGGCAGGGCCTTCAGTACCTGCCGCCCAGACCCCGGCTGGCGATCGCCGTGGCCGCCCGGCTTTACCGCGAGATTGGGCGTCGGATTCTGCGACGGGGCGAGGCAACCTATTGGCGGGGCCGCAGCGTGGTCGGGCCGCTCCGCAAGGTTCAGGTGTCACTGATGACAGTGGTGCGGCTGGCATTGGCGCCCCCGGCCAATACCGGGAGCGAACACGATGCCCGCTTGCACCTGGGCCTCACCACTTGTCTCGAAGCCAATCCGCAACACGAACACGCCCAAACGGCAAGCGACCAGCAGACAGCGAGCGGCTATGACAACTAAGGGGGCACCGGACGCGGATGTGGTCATCATTGGCGCCGGCCTCACGGGCTTGAGCCTGGCTCTTTGGCTGGAGGAACTGGCGCAACGCGACGGCAAGGCCATGCCCCGGGTTCGCCTGTTGGAGCCCAGAACCACCTATGACAATGACCGCACCTGGTGCTTCTGGGATCGCGAGTATCACCCCTTCCGTGAGCTCATTACCCACCGTTGGCCCCACTGGCAGGTCAGCGCCGGTGAACGCCGCGCGGTACAGTCCAACCCGCAAACCCCTTACGCCCTCTTACCAGCAGACGCCCTTTACCGGCATGCGCTGGAACGCATCGAGGCATGCCCGGCACTCAGCCTGCAGCAGGGCGTGCGGGTGGAAGCCATCAATGAGCATGACGACGCCGTGCAGGTGCATACCGAGGATACCGCCGAGTTGCATGCCCGGGCCGTGGTGGACACCCGACCGCCAGCAGACCTGCCCGAGACCAGCATCATGGGCTTCTGGCAGGTTTTTACGGGCATCGAGATCCATTGCCCTGACCATGGCTATGACACTACAACCATTCGACTCATGGATTTTCAGGCCTGTGACGAGCATCCCTGCTTCGTCTACCTGTTGCCCCAGGATGAGCATCATCTGCTCGTTGAGTGGACCGCGTTTCAGCCCCAAAAGGACAACCAGGGCTGCCGGGCACAGCTTGAGCACTGGCTCGCCCATGAGGGCATTACAGACTACCGGGTTCTGCGGTCGGAGTCGTCAATGCTGCCCATGATTCCGTTTACCGGCGAACGCCCGTCCGGCCGGGTGATCAGAGCCGGCGTTGGGGCAGGGTGGATGCGCGCTGCCACCGGCTACCACTTTGTAAGCTGCCAGCGGGGCAGCCGGATGCTGGCGCAACAGATCCTCGCCGCGCAGGCCGTGAACCGGTGGCACCTTCACTCGCCCGCCGTCCGCAGCCGGGGGCTTGAATGGATGGACCGCGTTTTCCTGCGGGCGCTGCGGCGCCACCCTGACCGGGCGCCCGAGTGGTTTCTGGCAATCTTCGCCCGGACAACGGCTTCCCAGATGAGTCGGTTCATGAACGATCAGCCTAGCCTGCGAGACGCACTGACCATCGCTAGCGCCTTGCCGCCGGCGCCTTTTCTGAAAGCAGCGCTGGTATGACCGACGAAGCGACAAGCAAAGTTAAAGACTGGCTTCATAGCAGCGACGGGGGCCGACGCCATCAATGGGGTGTACTGGCTGCAGCCCTTGCGGCTGTGTTGACGGCCATCGCGTTGCCAGCATTAACGATTGAACAGCAATTCTGGATCGTGCTGGTGCCGATCGGCGTTTTCGGCCTTTCTCACGGCGGCGCTGATCCCTTGATCCTCAAGCGTCTTGCTGCGAACCAACGGGTCAGGCTGGCGCTTCTAACCAGCCTCTATGTCAGCGCATCCCTCGCTTTTGTAGCCCTGATCTGGTTTTTTCCCACTCTGGCGTTGTTGGTGTTCCTGGCGCTCTCCATCTGGCACTTCGGTTTTACGGACGTCGTTTTTTTAAGCTCGCAATCCAATCCGCTGCTGCTGTGGCTGTGCGGCAGCCTGCCCATCCTGGGCCCGATCCTGGGCGGCTGGCTGAC
>CAYPKI010000265.1:0-2943 GCA_964411265.1 uncultured Alcanivorax sp.
CGACGTCCCGGGGATTGTCGCGGCAGGGATGCCGCTCCCACAAAGTACAATCTCCTTTTGCGATCCCCTGTGTCAGGGGAGCCAGAGGGGGGGTAGGGAAGTTGTGGTGTCACGAAACCCGGTGTCGTGGTTCAGTCTTCGTCCTGGCGCAGTCCAACATAGGTACCAATACGTAGAGGAAGGGAGGAGTCGCCTTCCGCGAATCATGAACAACCGTATTGTTCAGAAAATTGCGCGGCGTTTTCAACAGCCTGTCAGTGGTCGAACAGGAGTGACCGGAAGTGGGTTGCGGGCCGGGACTATTTTTTCTGGAGAGCGCGTTTCCAGTCCGCCTTGAGATCGTAGAGATAAAAATACAACCGGTAGAGGCGGGTGAAACTTTTGCCCAGTGAGCCCAGATAGATTTCCATGAAGCGCATGCGGCCCGGCCAGTACAGCTTGTGGCAAGTGCGGCGCAGGTCCGACAGGCGTTGCAAAAGCGGCGTGCCTGTATTGTTGAAGCGGGCCCGGCCGGTATCGATCAGGGAAAACCACAAGCCGGCTTGCCCGTCGATATGCACCAGAATATTGCCAGCGGAGAGATCCCGGAAAAAGACGCCGCGTTTGTGCATGTCGAGCAGGAAGTTCGAAAGCCGACGATAGAAATCTTCTTCCGTAATGCCCTGATAGCTGCTTTCCTCGCGCGAGAACGCCTTAAAGGGCTCGCGCACCGACGCAACATTGTCGGCTAGCGCGCAGATATACCAGTTACGCATGAGATCCGTCTCGTTCTCGCGCTCGAACCAGGCCACAGGCGCCGGGGTGGCAATGCCCCGGCGCAGCAGTTCACAGGCGCCATTCCAGCTGCGTTTCGCCTTGGACGGATGACGGCGGTCGAGAATGCGCTTGTGCCAGCGCATGCGCGCCGGCTGCTTGGCCACAAGCCAGTGGCCCCGCGTGCGCGGGTCGGCAATCCTCCAGATGGCATTGCGGGACCATCGTAATGATTGTTCCTTTTGCGGGCCGCCAATGCGTGCCGGATGCAGCGCCTGCAGAAGCCGGTCCGCCTCGTCCGCGTCGGCGGCTACAATCATGCCGTGCCAGCCCTGGTCACGGAAATAAAAGTGCTCGCCGTCCCGGCGATGGGTATGAATGGCCACTTCAGGCAGCACGCCCGCTTCGGCGCGCACCTGAACGGGATGCCGGTCACGCCAGTGCAGATACAGCGGCGATTCCGTTACCAGGGCCGGGATCTGGTTGACCTCCCCCCCGTCCCGGTGCCGGATCTCCGCCTGTTCCAGTTGTCTGCGTTCATAGAGGCTTTCGAGTACCGCGCAACGGCCATTGGTGGTCCAGGCTACATGGGTTTCCCCCTCGGCGCCGCGGAAGCGGTGCAGTTCCAGTCCGGCCGTTGTGGCCGAGGGGCCCAGATAGTCGGAGCCGGGCAGCATCTGCTGGAACTGCGCCAGAGCATCAAAGGCCGGACGCCGACGATAGTGGTGCCAGTCGCCGAAACTCTGCCCGTAAAAGGTTACCGGATCGAGGTCCGGGTTATGACGGGTTCCATCGTCGATGACGCCTTCGCGCTGACTGATCATGGGGCCCCAGTAGGCCCGGCCCAGAGCGCCGGAAACCGCCGTCAGGATCATGTAGCGGGCAATATAGTCCGCCTGCTTGGCTTCCCCGTCGGGGAGAATGCGCTGGATGCGCGGCAGGGTCCAGAAGGCGTTGGTGGAAATCGTGTGCGCAACACCGTAGCGCGCGCCCAGTTGTTGCAGGATGCGTGCCTTGCCCACCAGATTGACCTTGAGCATGCGTTTCGCGAAATCACCGAGCACCTTGTGATCCCAGGCCTCCGGTTCGATGGCACGTTCGGCGAAGATGTTGTTGCTGTGAATATCAGGTAACAGGTTGCGCCTCTGAAGCATTCCCAGCAGCGCTTCATTGTAAATGGGTTCGAAATCCGTAACGTTCGGGCCCAGCAGGGTTAGCTCAGTCGCGCGAATTTCCTCTTGGGCAATACGCCACGCCGTGAGCCAGCCGTTGAGCGTATAGCCGGCCCAGCGCTTGCGATTAATGGTAGAACCTACCTCCACCAGGGCGATGTGCGCGCCATAGCGTTCCACGCTTGCCTGAACGAATCCGCGCCACCGCTGCTGGACAGCCTCCTCGTGCATTCGGCTTGCTTCATCAAAAGGCTGCACCAGATGCAGCAATACATCGAAGTGCTCGTCCAGCAGGCGCGTGAGCAGGCGTCCGGTGGGCTCGTCGTCGCTGCCGTAGGTGAAATCGAGCCGCACTCGCTGGATGCCCAGCGCGCGCAATTCGCCCAGCAGGTAGTCATCGGATGCCGGATCGGCACCGGCCGCGACACAGATGCCCGCGAAATCGTCCGGCACCGGATGCGGCCCCAGGGCACGATAGCTATTGCCCAGGTAACGGTGTCCGCCCAGCGCGTGTTTCAGGATACCGAGTAGGAATTCCCGTGAGAGGGCATCCAGCGACAGCATGGAAAAAAACGGGCGGGCGGCACCCAGCATTGGTTCTCCGGGGATTGGCGCGAAGAGCGACACTATACCAATCCCGCAGACGGACTCAATGGAGAGCCGGGCTCTGGCGCTCCCCGGAGGCAGGACGCCCGCGTCGGTCAGGGTCCCGGAAGCGAGCCAGGCGATGGCCATCAATATCAGCAGACGGGGCGTCCAGGTGCGGAGTACCTCCAGCTGCCGGCGCGCCTCTTCATCCAGAATCGACACACCAGGGTGCAGGGCTTCATCCAGGTTGCCGCTGAACTTGACCGTATCCAGAATGCGCAGATTCCCGGGCCGGCGTATCAGGGCACCGGCTTGCGCAGCCGCTAGCGCTGCTCGTACAAGCGCGCCAGCCGCCCGGCCAGGCTCGGCAGGGCGCCGCTGTTCTCGCCCAGCCTAAGCAAGCGCGCTTCCGTGTCCGTGAAGATGCCGT
>CAYPKI010000266.1:0-2921 GCA_964411265.1 uncultured Alcanivorax sp.
TTTGGCATGGTCAGCTCCATGCGTGCCGACAAGCCTGAGACCGGCCCCGAACACATGGAGCACTATTTCCACGCCAAACAGCAGGCGGATAATTACCTGCGTGCCAGTTCCCTGGAGTACACCATTGTCCGTCCCGGCAAGCTCAACGAAGAGCCGGGCACAGGGCGGGTCGAGGTGGCGGAACGGCTGGATCATTTCGGCGAAATTCCGCGTGAAGATGTAGGGCGGGCCCTGGTGGAGACCCTGACCGCCCGGCACACGCTTAAGCGCGGTTTTGATCTGTTGGCGGGTGAACAGGATATTGGCCGAGCCATCGCCGCGCTCACCTTTGCCGCGACGACCTAGCAGGTTATTGAAAAGCCCATCGGGCGCTTCAGGCCTCGCCCGGAGGAGCTTGGAGGCTGGCCCGCGCTCGTGGTTGCCAATTTCCAACGGGTAAGACCCGTCTTCAAAAGGACGCCTTGATTGCGTACCAGGCTGAAAGCCTGAGTTCGCAACGGGTTTTTCAACAGCCTGCTAACGCTTCGAGTCGATGGTCTTGTCCCTACAGGGCGGAGTTGCGCTCGCCGGCCGTAAGATTCCGCGCAGTGTCGCTCTTTTCCACGCCCTGCGGATCCGGATTGGTACCCCAGAAGCGGTCCATGAAGCGGTTGCTCACGCCGAACCAGTTGCCCTCGTTAAGAAAATGGTGGCGTAGATGGTCCGCGAAGGTCCGCCGCATGGGCCCCCAGTCGGGTCGCCAGCGTGAATGCACGCCATAGTGCATCCATTCGTAGGTGGTCAGTGCGGTCCAGAAACCCGCCATGAACCAGAGCCCGTCCTGGAATACGCCCAGACCCGCGGCCACGCCCAGCACAATGGCAATGGACGGCAGTGACACCCACTCGGGCAGAAACAGCAGACCGGGATCCGTGGGCTGCTCATGGTGGGCATGGTCGAGCCGGTACATGAGCTTGCGCAGCGCCGGTTGTTGCGGTTGCGCGTGCAGGATATAGCGGTGGATAGGGATTTCGATCAGATACCAGAGCACGAAACCGGCCAGCACCACCAGCGGCACGCCCACATGCCGGCTGCCGCCGAACCCGGCGGCAAACCAGAGACAGACAAGGGCAATGGTGGTGATGCGCGCCTCCGGGCAACGCAGGAAACCGCGTGTTACTTCCCCGAAGGAGCGAGCCCGGGGGATTCGATGCTGCGCACTACCTGATGATTCAGCCATGACCACATTATGCTAGATGTGCAACCCGTTTCCTATCCCCGCTCGGGAACAGCATCGTCGCGGGGAGCATCTTTCCGGTAATGCCGCCGGCCGGATTCGCCTGTTAGGCGATGAATTGATGGATATCAATTCCACAAGCGTTAAAAGCGGCCACACTGCAAGGAGTTTTTCAGATGCTTGCGCGTAAAAGGGGGAACCTATGATGGGTGTCAATATAGGCCGGACGGATCAGATCATCCGTGTGGCTGTGGCCCTGGCGATTTTCGGTCTCGGGCTTTACTTCCAGAGCTGGTGGGGACTGATCGGCCTGGTGCCGCTTGCTACCGGCATTTCGCGCCGCTGTCCGCCCTACGCCATGCTGGGCATTGCCACCTGTGATGCCCGTCCCTGTGGAAACGGGCAAACACCAGGTTAGCCATGAGCGATATTGTCATCATGGGGGCCGGCCTCGGCGGCATGCCCATGGCCCTCGAGATGCGCGAGCTGGCCCGGGAGCAGGACCGGGTTATGGTGGTCAGTGACCGGGATTGTTCCATTTCGTGCCGTCCAGTTCCGGGGTGGGCGGGGGCTGGCGCCAGCCGGATGACATCAAGGTGGTTCTGGCACCAGTGCTGGACAAGGCCGGAGTGAAGTTCATCGTGAGCGCGGTGCGCCGGGTGGATCCGGCCGCCAACAGCCTTGAGCTGGCCGACGGCCGCACTTCGGGACTATGACCACCTGATCATCTCGACCGGGCCCCGGCTGGCCTTGGAACGGGTCGAGGGACCGGGACTGGATGCCTGGACCCCGTCGATCTGCCACCTGGACCCCTCGGTGCGTTCGGCCGAGAAGTGAGAGCTTCTGTCAGCAGCCGGGTCCGGCGTTGGTCGGCGCCGTGCAGGGCGCATCCTGCTTCGGTCCCGCCTGCGAATTCGCGTTCATCATGGATTGCGATCTGCGCACTCGAAAGATCCGGGACAAGGTGTCATGACCTTCGTCACGCCCGGGCCCTGTATTGGCCGGCCTGGACGGCGTCATGCGCGTCACTGAAGCGGACGAGGACGGCAACAACAAGAAACAACATGAGCTGCCGTTCAACTATGCCAAGATGTTGCCGGCCTTTGACGGCATCGACGCGGTTCAGGACGTGGAGGGTCTGGTCAATCCGGGCGTTTTCATCAAGATCGACGACGACCAGCGCAACCCGGACTGGCCCAATATCCGGGGCATCGGTGTAGCTCTAGCCATCGCCCCGCGCAAGCCCACCCCTGTGCCCACGGGCGTACCCAGGACCGGCTTCATGATCGAGAGCATGGTTACCGCTACCGCGAACAATATCCGCGCCACGCTCGACGGCAAGGCAGCGCCCTGCGGGGCTCTCAGGCTGGCCCGCACTCTTCGTTGTCCTTTTTCGATGTGTGGGCACACGCCTTCAAAAGGACGCCTCGCTTGCACAGCTAGATGCCGCCGCGCAACGTCAACTGGATGAAACGGGGCAAGTGGGTCCACTGGGCCAAGGAAGCCTATGAGTGGTACTTCCTGCGCAAGGTCCGCAAGGGCAAAAGCGAACCCGTCTACGAGCAATACAACCTCAAGAGCCTCGGTATCGACCGTCTGAAATAGCGTCAGGCGGGATACCGGGCCCGCGCGATTGGACATGGACTGGCCACGCGGGGGGGCGTCATGTCTCGCGCGTGACCTATCGCACCAGGCCATGCTCAGC
>CAYPKI010000267.1:0-1920 GCA_964411265.1 uncultured Alcanivorax sp.
CATTTTGAAGGCGGGTGTCTACCCGTCGAAAAATGGCAACGATGACAGCGGGCCAGCCTGAAAGCCCCGCAGGGCGCGACCTGAAGCGCGCATCTGCGGCACTTTATCGCTCGGAAAGGGAGCCACCCTGTCCGTCGCAACAAAGTACAACAGCTGCACGCTTCAGGTCACGCTGAGTGCGCAAGGGGTTTTTCAACAGCCTGTTAAACCCCTCAGCTCGCGCTTGCACAGTAAATCCCGTTATTTCTGCTGCAGTACGGGCGCATAGTGACCCATGAACCGGCCCAGATGTTCGTCGTCCAGGTCGCGCAGCACTTTGTGGATGACCGCGTGAACCGCCTTCTTGGTGCCATCAATGCTGGTGTCCAGGGATTTACGCAGCACATAACCCATTTTGACTTCGTGCGCGTTGCGCAGGAAGAAGTTTTCGATAATACCGTCGGTAATGCCGTCCATGACTCGGTCCACCTGATCCAGATACCGGTTGCCTTCCCCGCGCGCGCAGGCCGCGGCCGTGTCGCGGAATTCGTTGGCAAAGCTCTCGCTCACGGCGAAGCTCATGTAGGCCTGGCCGTCAGCGCTGTCCCGGGCGGGCCAGTACATCTCTCGCACATTGGCCGCTACGGGCGCCAGCTCGTCCGGGGTCTTTTTCTTGTAGATCTGGCGGGTCAGCATGTGCGAGGCCTTGCTGGAGGTCGAAATGGCAAAGTCCATGACCCGCCTCTTATTACTGGACAGGTCCAGCGCCTCGCGCGGCTCGGCCAGGAAAAGATTCAGCAGTCGCTCCGTGAGATGGTCCATCAGGGTAACGAAATAATCGGCTGACGCCCCGTCCCGGTTGTCTACCGCCTGGAGGTATTTTTCCACGCTCTCCGCCAATTCGGCTGGTGCGGTCACGGTGATGTAGTCGGTCATGAAGAGGGCTCCGCTTTGGTTTCGGGCGCTTCAGGTCGCGCCTTGCGGGGCTTTCAAGCTGGCCCGCACACGTCGTTGCTCTTTTTCGACGGGGGCAGGCAGCCGCCTTCAAAAGAGCGCCTCGATTGCGAACCAGCCTGAAGGCCAGCGCGTACAGGTTTTTTAACAGCTTGCTAGGCTAAAGTATGACGACGGCGAAGCGAAAGGCTGTGGACGCGAATTCAGCTCTTGAGCCGGTAGCCCGTCTTGAAGATCCAGCTGACCACGAACAGACACAGCACCAGAAAGCCGGCTGTCATGCCCAGACTCAGCCCCACGGGTACGTCGGCGGTACTGAAAAAGCTCCAGCGGAAGCCGCTAATCAGGTAGACCACGGGGTTGAACAGGGTCACGCTCTGCCAGAAGTCGGGCAGCATCTTGATGGAGTAGAAACTGCCGCCCAGAAAAGCGAGGGGCGTAACGATCAGCAGGGGAATCAGCTGAAGCTGCTCGAAGCCTTCCGCCCAGATACCGATGATAAAACCGAAGAGGCTGAATGCCACGGCGGTGAGAATCAGAAAGCCCATCATCCAGAACGGATGATCGATCTGGTAGTCCACGAAGAACCGGGCGGTAATCATGATCAGCAGGCCCAGAATTACGGTCTTGGTGGCGGCTGCGCCCACATAGCCGATCACGATCTCCAGGCTGGACACGGGAGCTGCCAGCACTTCGTAAATGGTGCCCAGAAAGCGCGGCATGTAGATGCCGAAGGCGGCATTGGACAGGCTTTGCACGAGCAGGGTCATCATGGCCAGGCCCGGAATGATGAAAGCGCCGTAGTCCACGCCGTCGATGGAGTCCATGCGCTGACCGATTACCGCGCCAAAGACCACGAAATAGAGCGCCGTGGATATAACGGGTGACGCGACGCTTTGCAGAATGGTGCGACCCGTGCGGGCCATTTCTGCTCGGTAAATAGCGCCGATGGCGTAGACGTTCATGTCGGTTTTCTCACGAGGTTGA
>CAYPKI010000267.1:1930-2920 GCA_964411265.1 uncultured Alcanivorax sp.
AATTTCTTCACGCGAACTCTGCCGGGAATAAAGATCCCGGAATTCGATGCCGTTTTCGTTCAGCCGGCGCAACAGTTCGGGAATGGCACCATCTTCTTGTTGGGTGTTATAGGTATAGACGAGCTCATGGCCGTCGGCGGCGAGCGTGAGCGGCAAGTCTTCCAGAGCGCTGGGCACACCATCGAGGCTCTCGTGCAAATCCAGCCGTAGTTCCTTGCGGCCCAACTGGTTCATCAGCGTGCGGGTCTCTTCCACCAACACCAGTTCGCCCTGGTTGATCACGCCGATGCGATCGGCCATGTCCTTGGCTTCCTCGATGTAATGGGTCGTGAGGATAATGGTCACGCCCTGATCGCGCAGCTCGCGCACCAGCGCCCACATCTCACGGCGCAATTCCACATCCACGCCGGCGGTGGGCTCGTCCAGAAAGAGAATGTCGGGCTCATGGACCAGCGCCTTGGCAATCATGACCCGCCGCTTCATGCCCCCGGACAGCGTGCGCAGTTCATTATCGCGCTTGTCCCAGAGCGATAGATCGCGCAGGACTTTCTCCACCTGCGCGGGATCCTTGGGCTTGCCGAACAAACTCCGGCTGAAGGTGACCGAGGACCAGACGCTCACAAAGGCATCCGTCGCTACTTCCTGGGGTACCAGCCCGATGGACTGGCGCGCATGGCGGAACTGGCGCACGACGTCATAGCCGTTGGCGAGAATCCGGCCCGGGCCCGGGTTGACCAGACCACAGATGATGCTGATGAGGGAGGTCTTGCCCGCGCCATTGGGCCCCAGCAAGGCAAAGATCTCGCCGTAATCCACGTCCAGGTTGATGTCGCGCAAGGCCTCGAAACCGGACGCAAAGGTCTTGTGCAGGTTGCGGACCACCAGCGCACGCTCGTCGTCGGGTGGGGCTTGAGAGGCCGCTTTTTCGGGTTTTGCCGTTTTCATGCCGTCCTCGTCACGACCAGAACGGAGCATGGTCGCGCACGCGCC
>CAYPKI010000268.1:0-2911 GCA_964411265.1 uncultured Alcanivorax sp.
GTCCGCGGGCAGCCAGTTCAGCTCCACACCCCGCGGCGCCAGCAGATCCTGCAGCGGCAAGTCCTCGGTGCTGTAGAGCGCGTGGTTGAAGAAGTCGTCCATGGATGCGCCCACGAGCTCTTCCGCCAGCGGTTGAATGCCCTGCTCGGGCACGCCTTCGCCTGTTTGCCCGTGGCGTTGCCACAACAGCCGCATGAGGTCATCCAGGGATTTGCCCTCGTCCGTGCGGTCGCGGATGCTGAGATCCAGCGCCAGCGCCACGAGTGCGCCCTTGGCGTAGTAGCTGACAATGGCGTTGGGCGCGTTTTCGTCCTGTTGGTAGAACCGCGTCCAGGCATCGAAGCTGGATTCCGTGACGGTCTGGCGGAACCGACCGCGGCCCCGATGTACGCGGGTGATCAGCTTCCCCAGCAGTTCCAGGTAGCTGTCCACGGTAATGCGATCCGTGCGCGCCAGCGCCAGTTCGTCGTAATAGCTGGTAATGCCCTCGAAAGACCAGAGCAGTTCGGTGTGAACCTCGGCGGAAAGATCAAAGGGAGTGAAAGCCTCAGGCTTGATGCGTTTGATGTTCCAGGTATGAAAATACTCATGGCTGCACAGCCCCAGGAAATTGCGGTAACCGGCACTCACCTCGCCGGGCGGGTCCGGGCGCCGGGGCAACTCCTTGCGCGGGCACATCAGACTGGACGAATTGCGATGTTCCAGCCCGCCATAGACGTTGTCCGTGGCCCGGGTAATGAAGACATAGTTGTCCATGGGCGCGGGCTCGCCGAAGAGATCGATATGATGCTCACAGATGGGCACCAGATCGCGGCAGAGGCGAGCGAGATCGGTCTGGTGGCGGCCGCTGATTACCACCTGATGAGGCACGCCCCGGGCGGTGAACTCGGCATGATCGAAGGGCCCCATTTCCACGGGATAATCCATGAGCGCGTCATGGTTGTCCGCGCGGAAACTGCCAAACCCGAAGGCCTCACCGGAAATCCGGGGCATGCCGGTGGCCAGTTGCCAGCCGGTGTAATGCCTGCCATCGGGCGGCAGGATCTCCACCTCGCAGGGCTGATCCTCATGGCCCAGCGCTGCCATGAAAACACAGGGCCCGTTGAAGGAACCGTGCCGGGTATCCAGATGGGCGCCCCGCACGGACAAGTCCCAGGCATAGACGTCGTAAACCACGGTGAGCGGGCCCCCGGCCGGATCCAGTTGCCAGGTCTGCTTGTCCAGCTTGCGCCAATCCAGTGCGCGCTCACCCTGCCAGGCGTGAAATTGCACCACATGCCGGGCAAAATCCCGGATCATGTAGCTACCGGGGATCCAGGCGGGCAGCGTGAAAGCCTGACCCTCGGGCACGGGTTCGGCCACGGTCAGGGTGACACGGTAGAGGTGGGCCTCGGGCCGTACGGCCTCGATTCGATACGTGATCACGGATGCTCCTGCGCTAGTATGTGGATAACGGTGGCGGACGCCGCCGCGGTTCGAGCGCTTATTCTACCAGCTTGCCGGGCGCCGGGGCCTTGGCGCCCAATGGTTGGCGTTCCGTGACGTCCAGATAGGCGATATAACGGTTACGGATTTCGCGCACATATTTCACCGGCTCGGAACCACGGACATACCCATAGCGCGCCTGGCGGTAATGTTGCGGTTTCTGCAGCATCAACATGGCCTTTTCCACATGGCCGAACCAGCGGTCCGGGTTGAGCCCTTCCTGCCGAGCCAGACGCCGGGCATCGCGGACATGATTATAGCCGGCGTTATAGGATGCCAGCGTAAAGTAGATGCGTTCTTCCAGTGGGAAATCGCCCGGGAAGCGTTCCCAGAGCCAGTCCAGGTACTGAACCCCGGCGGCGATCGAGTTTTCCGGATCAGCGAGATCAGTATGGCCGAATTCGCGCGCGGTACGCGGCATGAGTTGCATCAACCCGAGGGCACCCGCAAAGGATTGTGCGTCCGGGTTGAACCGACTTTCCTGGAACATCTGGGCCGTAATGATGCGCCAGTCATAACCATGCTTGTCCGCGTATTTCTTGACCAGATGATCAAAGGGTGAAATGTCCTCGCCCGGCTCGAGGCGATATTCCTGGTGCCGGCGCATGGACTTGCGCTGCTTGAAATATTTCTTGTGGGTGATGTTATAGAAGGTGCCACGGTATTCGTCACGGATATACTGATTCAGCTTATCCTTCAATCGGGGCTGATTCTTGCGCAGAGCCCAGGCCAGATCCCGGCTTTCCGAGAGATCCATGAGCACCTTCAAACCAGAGCGCCAGGACAATTCCAATCCCGCCAGATGACTGTCCGCGACTGTGAGCGGATAACGCCCTTCATCCACGCCCGCAATGAGCCGTTCAGTCGTCAGCTCCGGCGTCTTTTTGATGGTCAGATCAATGCCCTGATCCTGAATCTCCTGCAGTGTGTCGTAATAACTGGTCTCCGGATTGACCACCACCGCGCGTCCGTTCAGATCTTCAAGTTCATCAAGATTGTCCACATCCGCCGGCCCCACCAGCTGCTCCCGGACTTCCATGTAGCGGCGGCTAAACCGGATGCCGCGCTTGCGGCGATCCTTGGTATTGGTTAGCGAAGCGGCAATCACATCGCCCCGACCCTTCTTCAGAGCTTCGAACATGGCCGAGGGTGTGCTGCGCACAACCATGCTCAGTTTCAGATCATGGCGTTGGGCGAAGCGTTTTATGAGTTCATAGTCAAAGCCCATGATATCACCGCGCCAGACAAAGTAGCTTGCCGGGTTGTTGGAAGTGATTACACGCAGTTCGCCGGATGCCTTGATAGCCGACCAGTCCCGTTTGTCCGTTCGCGAGCGCGAGGCCAGTACACGGTGGCTGATCAGATATTCATTGAGCCGGCGGCGCAGGTCTGGACTCTGGGGTCGGCTGGCCCAGCCGATGGCCCG
>CAYPKI010000269.1:0-2890 GCA_964411265.1 uncultured Alcanivorax sp.
TGTTAATCCGGAGTATTGCGCGGACGAGCCCGATCCGGAAGAAATTCGAGCACTTGCCGGCCGTGCCGTGCTCGAGTTCGGAGCGCCCTGGTGCGGTCATTGTCGCGCAGCCGCGCCCGCAGTGCAGGAAGTCCTGTCAAAAAGGCAGGAGGTCCCCCATATCAAGGTGCATGACGGCAAGGGCCAGCCCCTGGGCCGCGCCTTCGGCATCAAGCAATGGCCCACTCTGATCCTGCTGCGCGACGGCGAGGAGCTCGCACGTAGTGTGCGCCCGGAGAGATCGAGCGAGATCGAAGAACTCTTGCAGAAATAGCACCGAGCTTCTAAACGCGAGGGGCTCATTCATGCGGCATGGCTCTGTTTTTCCGTGCATTGTGCCCGACCGCTATTGTTTGGATGGAGACTAAGGCGGGGCATGAAGGTCATGCCGGGTGGAAGGCACTAGTGGGCAGCACGAGCAGGCAAAGGTTGTTTCACTCGATGCTGATCAGCCATAGCAGTCTGTTGAAAAAAACCGTTGCCCACTCAGCGTGGCCCGAAGCTTGCAGCTGTTGTACTTTGTTGCGATGGACAGGGTGGTTCCCTTGCCGAGCGCCAAAGTGCCGCAGATACGCGCTTCAGGTCGCGCCCTGCGGGGCTTTCAGGCTGGCCCGCTCTCATCGTGTCCATTTTTCGACGGGTACACACCCGCCTTCAAAACGGCGCCTGGATTGCAAACCAGCCTGAAAAGCTGCGTACGTAACGGGTTTTTCAACGGCCTGGTAGCCCGTCCCGTTCCCCGAACCCGCAATCAGCGGCAGCATGAATCGGTGGTCACTGCAACTGACCAAACGCGCAACACCCGTCTCGCAGGCCTGGATCTGGCGCGAGCGCTGGCCCTTATCGGCATGCTCATGGTCCATGTCGGCCCCACGAACGCAGAAGGCGCCACCGGCTGGTTTTATGCCCTGCCCCATGGCCGCGCCTCGGTACTCTTTATGGTCGTAGCCGGCGTGGGTGTATCGCTGATGACCACGAACCGGCAGGACGGCGCGCGTCGAATGCTTTGGCGCGCGCTGCTGCTTTTGCCCCTGGGCCTGGCGCTACAGATGCCGGACGGTGCGCCCATGATCATCCTGCCCACCTATGCAGTTGTGTTTGTGCTGGCCATTGAGCTGGTGCGGTTGTCCACACCAGTGCTGTTGGGCATCGCCGCAACCGCGGCCCTGGCGGGGCCGGCTGGTTTTCTGCTGGGCTATCTCCGGGCACCGGACGTTTTTGCCAATGCGCCGGTCAGCCTCCACGATCCAGCCGGCGCAATACTGCACGGCATCGTGCTGTCCGGCCCTCATCCGGTGGTTACCTGGCTTTTCCCCTTTCTCGCGGGCGTCATCCTGGGCCGACTGGATCTGCATGACCGGACGGTCCAGTTCCTGCTGGTCTTCGTGGGCGGAATCGCCGCGCTGATCCTGACCGCCATAGGGCTGGTGAGCGGGGTTATTCTAGCGGATGCCCTGGCCGAGCCCGGCTGGCTCTGGCTGCTGCGCCGCGATGCTCACAGTCAAATGTTGTTGTGGCTCTGGGCCGCCACGGCATGCGCCACCACCGTCCTCGGGGCAGCGCTATGGCTGGGCGAGCGCGCCGACACCTGGCTGCGACCGCTGACGCAGACGGGTCGGATCGCGCTCAGCTTCTATGTGGGCCATATCCTGGCGCTTTGGGGCTGGCCCGAGGCCCTGCGCGCAGACCAACCGGTCGAAGCAGCCGGCATCGCCCTGGCGATCACGGTGGGCACAGCTCTGGCGGCCATGATCTGGCTGCGGCTTTTCTCCCGGGGACCGCTGGAAATGCTGCTGCAGCCGCCGTGGTGGCGAAACCAACCGCCCGGGCAGGCAGCTTGACGCGGGCGGCGCCCGCGACGACCCTTGCGCGGGAATCCCTGCGCCGGAGCCTGCATGACCGATTTAATCCTGCACCATTACGAGTTGTCGCCCTTCTCGGAGAAAATCCGTGCCCTGCTGGGCTACGCCCATCTACCCTGGCAATCGGTGAGCGTGCGCGAATTCCCGCCCCGTCCCGAACTGGATCAACTCACCGGCGGGTACCGCAAGATTCCGGTCGCCCAGAGGGGCGCGGACATCTTCTGTGATAGCCGCACCATCAGCAGTGAAATCGCCGGGCTCGCGGGCAAGCCGGAACTGGCGCTGGAGAACTGCGACCAGGAGGTTCAGGACTTCGTTGCCCGCGCGGATCTGGATGTCTTTCTCGCCTGTGTGCTGGCGGCCAATAGCCGCAACCTGCTGCGCCGCATGCGCCGGGAACACTCCTGGTTGCATGTGGCACGGCTGATGCTGGATCGCGCCAACATGGCGCGCAAGGCGAAGGTGAAAGCGGCCGGGCCCAAAGAAGCGAACCAGGTCCTGGACGAACATCTTCAGCGTCTGGAGACCATGCTGGAGCAGGATTACCTCTTCGGTGCCCAGCCCAATATTGGCGATTTCGCCGCCTATCACGGTCTCTGGTTTATCCGCGACGCCAGCGATTCCGCCCGACTCGCGGGTTATCCCGAAGTCAATGCCTGGATGGACCGCCTTGCCGCTTTCCACCACGGCCGCCCGAACGAAATCAATGCCGCCGAAGCAATGGATCAGGCGTTCCAAAACCAGCCACGTCCACTACCCGAAAGCCGGAATTCCTCGTCCGGGAAAGCGGTCACGGTCGCCCCGAGCGACTATGGTCGGCATGGCGTTACCGGGCAGCTGGTGGCATCGACGGAAGATCGCTGGATCCTGGCACGCAAGACAGAGGATTGCGGCACCGTCCATGTCCACTTCCCGAGACAGGGTTTTATGCTAGCAGGCTGTTGAAAAACCCGTTGCGTACTCAGGCTTTCAGGCTGGTTCGCAATCGA
>CAYPKI010000270.1:0-2876 GCA_964411265.1 uncultured Alcanivorax sp.
CTGGTCGCCCCGGAAGCACTCGAGGGCACGGGCCAGTTGCCCAAGTTCGCCGAAGACCTGTTCAAGGTGGAAGGCGAGCGTGAGCTTTATCTGATTCCCACCGCCGAGGTGCCGCTGACCAATCTGGCCGCCGACGAAATTCTGGAACCGGACGAGCTGCCACGGCGTTATGTGGCCCATACCCCCTGTTTCCGCAGCGAGGCGGGCAGTCACGGCAAGGACACCCGCGGCATGATTCGTCAGCACCAGTTCGAAAAAGTGGAGCTGGTGCAGCTGGTGCGGCCCGAAGACTCGGCCCGGGTGCTGGAAGAGCTCACCGGCCATGCCGAAGCCATTCTGGACCAGCTGGGTCTGGCGTACCGTGTGGTCACGCTGTGCGGCGGAGATCTGGGCTTTTCGGCCCACAAGACCTATGACCTGGAGGTCTGGCTGCCAAGCCAGCAGCGCTACCGCGAGATTTCGTCTTGTTCCAATTTCGGTGCCTTTCAGGCCCGGCGCATGCAGGCACGGTGGCGCAATCCGGACACGGGCAAGCCGGAGCCACTGCACACCCTGAATGGCTCGGGGCTGGCCGTGGGCCGGGCCCTGGTGGCGATTCTGGAGAATTACCAGAACGCCGACGGTTCGGTCACCGTGCCGGCGGTATTGCGCCCGTACATGCGTGGGCTAGAGCGCCTGGAGGCCGGGGGCTGAGATGGAATACCTCCCCGTGGGCTGGCGTCTGCGCGGCCAGTGGGTGCTCCTCGTAGGCGGTGGCGAGGCCGCGCTGGGCGTAGCCCGGCGGCTGCATGATGCCGGGGCCTGTCTGCGGGTCGTGGCGCCGTCGGTCAACGAGGAACTGAAGTGGCTGGCTGCTCAGACCGGTGGCGAAGTCGTGCAGCGCCCCTGCCGCGAATCTGATCTGGACGACATGGTTCTGGCCGTGGGCGCCGACGATGATGCTGCGCTGAACGAAGCGCTGGCGCGTGATGCCGAAAACACCGGCTGCCCGGTTCATGTAGTTGATCGCCCGGATCTGTCCGGTATCGATTTTCCAGCGATCATCGATCGCGACCCGCTGGTAATCGGCGTCCACACCGGCGAAGCCGGGCCTGTGCTGCGCGAATGGATCCGGGCCCAGCTCGAATCCTGGTTGCCCGCACGCTGGGGCCGGGTGGCGCGGCTGCCCGGGGCATTCCGGGAGCGCCTTGCGGCCCGACTGCCCGAGCGCAGCGACCGGCAGCGTTTCTGGCGTCGAGTCCTTCACAGCCCGGTGGTGGAACAGATGCTCGCCGGTCAGGAAGGCGCCGCGCGTAACCAGCTGGAAAAGGCCGTGGATGCTGCGGAGGCGGAAAGCCTGTCCGGCGGCGAGGTTTATCTGGTCGGCGCCGGACCCGGTGATCCGGATCTGATGACGTTCCGGGGGCTGCGGCTGCTGCAGAAGGCCGATATCGTCCTGCACGATCGCCTGATCCCGGACGAGATCCTCGCTTACGCCCGGGATGGCGCGGAAAAGCTCTATGTCGGCAAGGCCCGGGACAAGCACAGCCTGCCCCAGGACAACATCAATGATCTGCTGGTGCATTATGCCCGACAGGGGCTCAAGGTGTGCCGGCTCAAGGGCGGCGATCCCTTCATTTTCGGCCGCGGCGGCGAGGAACTGGAAAAGGTCGCGGAATCGGGCATTGACTTCCAGGTGGTCCCGGGTATCACCGCCGCTTCGGGCTGTTCCACCTACGCCGGTATTCCGCTGACCCATCGCGACTACGCCCAGTCCGTACGTTTCGTCACCGGCCACCGCAAGAAGGGCGGGGCGGAACTGGACTGGGCAGCGCTGATTCGGCCCGCCGAAACCCTGGTCTTCTACATGGGCCTGGTAAGCTTGCCGGAGATTGCTGACGGACTCATCCGCAATGGCATGGACGCCGCTACGCCGGCGGCGCTGATTTCACGCGGTACGCTGGACAACCAGGAGGCCGTGGTGGGCACTATCGGGGATCTGCCCGATCAGGTGGCCCGGCGCGAGGTGCATGCGCCCACGGTGATCATTATCGGCGACGTGGTAGAACTCTATCCACGCTATCGCTGGTTTGAGCGCTCGGAGAGCTGAGCACCACGTCCGTCAGTACCAGCTGGCCGGGCCACGGTGGGTCTCGGTCAGCGCCACCAGGCCGATGTAATCCAGGGTGGGCCAATCGCCGGCGCCGGGCCTGTCGGCTAGTACCAGAATACGACCATCGGGAACCAGTACGCGTAGTTCTTCCAGCGCGTCCTTGCCGACAAAGTCTAGACCCGCATCCAGGAGCACCAGCGTGTCATCCGGACTGCAAGCCTGGTACAGCAAGGCCGTTTGATCCGACCGCTCCGGGCTGAACCCGACCAGGTGCAACAGCGCACTCATAGCGTGATCACCTGGTGCGCGCGTCCGAAGAGCTCCCGAATAGCCGCCCCATCCAGAAGCTGATAATCCAGGACCGGGTCAAAAGCAGTCACAGCGTCGGGCAGGGCGGTTGCATCCACCCGACAGGGTTCGGGCAAAAGGCCGGCCAGGTCGCCGAGCGCGGAATCAGGTGTCGTCAGGTTGTGCACCCCGGGCCCCAGCAAGAGCAGAGCAGGGTTTTGCTGGAACATCGCCGTCATCAGCGCCATGTCTACCCACTCTCGAACGACCTTGTCGTCCGGCGGCGATTTGCAAACCAGCAACAACATATCAGGCCCCGAAACACAGAATGCGGTCACTGGCGCTCAATGCGTCTACCCACTGACCCAGCCCCGCCAGCTCAAAGCCGTAAGCTAAATGGTTTCTATTATGCTCGAACAAACCTCGACGTGCGGACGCGCCCGAGCAGACCACGGCATCCAGTGCGCTCGCGCCGGTTTCTCGCAGTAGCACTCAC
>CAYPKI010000271.1:0-1687 GCA_964411265.1 uncultured Alcanivorax sp.
AATGCGCAGCCGTTCCCCGCTGGCGTAGCGGGCCAGCTCCGGATGCGCCACCAGATTGGCCACATAGTCCCGCGCGCCCAGGGCGAACGCCAGCGACAGCCCGCCCAGCATGGCCGCGATCACAATCAGCGCCATCCGGGTAATAAAGGAGATATCAATGCCCAGCTGCTGCAGCCCGGTAATCACGGCAATGGCGATCACGGCGAAGTGCACCAGCCGCGGCAGAGCGGCGTTGGTGTCGCCGCTCATGACCCCGGCGGTGAGATTGCGCGACAGCGCACCCACGACATTGCCGATGCCGATGATCAGCAGCCCCAGCACAAAGCGCGGGCCATAGGCGAGCACGGAATCCAGCCAGGCGGTGAGCTGATCGATATCCAGCACCCGCGCCGCCACCACGGCCGAGAGCACGAGCACCGTGGCAAAGACCAGCAGCGCGAAGCCCTGTTGAAACACCGGCGACACCAGATGCCGGTCGCGGCGGCCATAAGTGCCCGCCAGCCGGTCGCCCAGCGCCAGCAGCCGGCGCGCGATCATGTGGGCCAGCGTGCCCAGCACAATGCCCACGGTCAGAACCAGCACCGCCGCCAGTTCCGGGTAATTCTATATCCACTCTCGCAACATGAGTTCTCCGCAATCCGGCGGACAATGGTACTACAGTTGCGTGCGCCCGGGCGGGCTCAGCGCTCGGCCTTGTCCTTGGGCACAGTGTAATCGACCCGGTCTTCCCGGCAGGCGCTACAGTGATTGCTGAACACGCCCCGATCCTCGCCATCCGAGGTGTAACCGATCACCGGGGCATAGTTCATGGTACAGGCATCGCGTTTTTGTTCCGGGCAGGGTTGCCGGTGGTCGGCTGAGGGCTGACTGGCGCAGGCGCCCAACAGTACGCTGAGCCCCAGCACGGTCAGGGCAGCGGCACGGGCCGGAATAACTGCGTGCGGCCATTTCGCCATAAGGCTTTTATCTCCCGCGGTTGGTGGCAACGACGCTCAAGATACCCGATCGTGATTGCCAAATTAAGACATGCTTATACCTATGGCTCCGCGATTTCGCGCGCGGCTTGCACGACCAGCGCATGCCGGCGAGCCAGCGCCGGACGGTCATCGTCATAACCACCGCCAATGACGCTAGCCACCGGCAAGTGACGTTCGCGGCAACGCCGCAGCACCCGACGGTCGCGTTCGACAATGCCGTCCGTGCTGATATTCAGATTACCCAGGGGGTCGCGTTTGTAGATGTCCACACCCGCGTCATAGAGCACCAGATCGGGCTCGGCCTCGCTCAGAGCCCGCTCCAGCGTCTCGTCCACCACGGCCAGGTAATCCGCGTCCGTGGTGTACCGCGCCAGCCCCACATCCAGATCACTGGGCGGCTTGCGCGCCGGGAAGTTCTTTTCGCAATGAATGGAACAGGTGAAAGCGCGTGGCTCATCCGCGAGCAGCGCCGCCGTACCGTCGCCCTGGTGCACGTCACAGTCAAAAATCAGCAAGCGCTCTACCCGGCCCGTGTCCAGCAGCGCCCGCGCCGCCACGGCCAGATCATTGAAGATGCAGAACCCGGAGCCAAAGTCATAATGCGCATGATGCGTGCCGCCCGCGAGATGGCAGGCCAGCCCGTGCCTGAGCGCCAGCTGGGCCGTGAACAGGGTTCCGGCCGGTGCAATCTGCGTGCGATGAGCCAGCCC
>CAYPKI010000271.1:1697-2408 GCA_964411265.1 uncultured Alcanivorax sp.
CGGTGCACGTGCGGCGCACCAGGCCCTCGGACCAGGGCAGGCCCATGCGCCGCTGTTCCTTTTCGGTCAGGGCATTGCCCAGAAAGCGTTCGATGTAGTCCGGACTGTGCGCGCGCTCGAGCAGCTCACGCCGGGCGCGCCCGGGCCGGAAGTGATTGTCCGGTGTCAGCCAGCCCTGCTCGCGGGCATAGTCCGTGAGCAACGCGAACTTCTCCATGGGGAAGCGATGCTGCGCTGGAAACGGAAAGCTGTAGGCTGGATGAGTAACCAAGGGGATCATAAACACTATTATAAGCAGGATACCGGCACCGTGGGAGCGGCGTCCCCGCCGCGATCTTCTCCCAGAGCCTCTGAAATCAATCGGCGCGAGGACGCGCCTCCCACATCCTCTTCCTTTTATCCCTTTTGCAACAGCCGGCTTTTCAAGGGGAGGACCGAGGAGGGGTTTCTCCCAGAGCCCTGGATCCCCATGGGCCCTCTAATTTTCCCTTGCCAGGGGGAGGATAGCCCGGCATTTTATGCTCGCGCTTCGCGCTTCGCGCTTCGCGCCTTTCAACTTTCTGCTTTCAGCTGATCTTCAAGGTCCGGATTGTTTGCCAGAATCCGCCCGTGCACATAGTTAATGTACTCGGCCAGCACATCGCGCTCGCGGAGGCCGGTGAGAATATGCGACACATACTCCAGCCCGGTGCGCAGATCAAAGCGCTTCTC
>CAYPKI010000271.1:2418-2858 GCA_964411265.1 uncultured Alcanivorax sp.
CCGGGACCATATAGGTAAGTGCCTCGGTTTCGCTGCCGTCGTCATGGACCACGGTGATCGAACGCCGCACATACTCGCACTCGATCTCGTCGAAGGAACGCCGGCCGCCGGCGGTCTCGGTGGCGATCAGGTGATCCGGCACCTCATAGAGCACGCCCCAGAGCGAGCGCCCGCGCCCGGGCACGATATCCGCCGCCGCGCAGCCGTTGCCCTCGCTCCAGACCGTGAAATCCAGCTCGAAGGGCTCGCGCGTGTAGACCACATCCACCAGCCGCGCGTCACCGTTCAACCGCCGGGGCGAGTTGAGCCGGTCAAAGCGCACATTGGAGCCGAACTGAAATACGAGGGTCATCGTGCCGCCCGGTGGCCATGAGGAGGCGGCAGTGTACCGTGTCCTCCCACCATGCCCAATCAACGGGTTGTGCGCTGATCTCCCATCC
>CAYPKI010000272.1:0-2836 GCA_964411265.1 uncultured Alcanivorax sp.
TCCGGAAAAACCGTGCATCAGGATCAGAACGGGCGGGTCGCCCTGGATCAGGCGCTGCGCCAGGCTCAGGTACTCATCCGCCGCCTCGCGCAGCCGTGCTGAACGCTCGGGTTCACCTTCATCTTCCGCCTGACCAGCGTGCAGCCCCTGCACCTTGGCGCGCACCATAGCGCGATAGACCATGTAAAAGCGCAGCAGGGCCATACCTTTGAAATCGCCACGCACCTGCAGGTATTCGTCCAGAAAGTGATAGCCCAGATCACCCCGGCCCCGGTCGATACAGTCCATGACCACGAAGGCGACTTCATTGATAACGTCAATCCAGCGCAGCTCGGCGCTGAATTCCAGACAGTCAAAAGCCACGGGTTGGCTGTCCACGCGGGCGATATTACCCAGATGCAGATCGCCGTGGCACTCGCGGATAAAGCCCTCGTGTTGGCGTTGCGTGAACAGTGCCTGGAGTTTCTTGCCCTCGGATTCCGTCCATTGCCGCAGTTCGTCCAGTTCCGCCGTGCGCGTGGGGGCGCGCTGTTGCGCCATTTCCCGGAAATTATTCAGTGCCGGATTCAAAACGGCCTTCGGGCTGCCATAGCCGGACTCGTCGGAGGCGGGCGGCAGTTGCGCATGGAATTCGGCGATGCGCTCGGCGAGCTGGCGCATGAGCTCGGGCGTCAGCTCGCCGGAAGCCAGCAGTTGATGAAACATCTTGTTCTGTTCAAAGCGCAGCATCCGCACGGCGTATTCGATCACTTCGCCCCCGCCCGCTAGTACGGGGCTGGCCGCTGAACCGGTAACGGGTGTGACCTCCAGGTAGAGCTCCGGCGCCAGCCGACGATTGAGCGCCAGTTCCTGTTCGCAGTAGTAGCGGCGTGCTTCCAGGGTGCTGAAATCGGCAAAGGGCAGGATGACATCCTTTTTCACCTTGTAGGCATAGTCACCGGCGAGCAGGATCCAGGAAATATGGGTTTCGATGACCTCCACCTGGTCCACCGGATGGGGATAAAGCTGCGGCTGAGTCAGAGCCTCGATCAGGGGTGTCATGTTGGTTGCGGGCCTTGTCGCGGGCTTGGGGCTTGGCTGCTAGGATTATAAGCCATTCCGGCCTTCCCGTCCCAGTGAAGGCATCGACCTCATGACCGGAGCTGCCATGTCCTTGTACGAAAACCATGTCCTGCCGCATCTCATTGACTGCGCTTGTGGATCCCCGCTTGTCATGAAAGAGCGCGCCCGCATCGTGCCGCGCGCCAGGGGTACCGTGCTGGAAGTCGGCGTGGGCTCGGGCACCAATCTGCCCTTGTATGACGGGGAAGCCGTTGAGCTGGTCTACGGACTAGAGCCGTCCGAAGGCATGCGCCGAAAGGCGGCCCGTAATCTGGCGGCAGCGTCTGTGCCCGTGGAATGGCTGGATTTGCCCGGCGAGCGGGTGCCGCTGGATGAAAACACGGTGGACACCGTTGTGTTGACGTTCACGCTCTGCACCATCCCGGACTGGCGCGCCGCATTAACCGAAATGCGGCGCGTCCTCCGGCCGGCTGGAACCCTGCTGTTCTGCGAGCATGGCCGCGCTCCCGAAGCCCGCGTGCAACGCTGGCAGGACCGACTCACGCCCGCCTGGAAGAAGATCGCCGGCGGTTGTCACCTGAATCGCCCCACGGATGAATTGCTCACCGAGGGCGGGTTCCGGCTCACGGAAATGGAAACGCGCTACCTGGACAAGACCCCCAAGGTCGCGGGCCATATCTATTCCGGGGAAGCCGTTCCCGCCTGATGGGCCGGGCATTGTCCCGTCCCGTTCCATCCGGCATCCTCGCGGCTGCTTTTTCCGTTCAATGACAAGGAGATCCTCATGCACTGGATACAGCGACTGCTCGCGAGTGTAGCCTTGCTCGCGCTGGCTGGTGGTGTTCACGCCGAGCTGCAGACCGAGACCGTGAACTACAATGTCAAAGGCAAGGCGTTCAGTGGCTACATCGCCTGGGATGACAGCGTTGAAGGTGAGCGCCCGGGTGTCCTGGTGGTTCATGAGTGGTGGGGGCACAACCAGTTCGTGCGTAAACAGGCGGACAGGCTGGCCAAAGAGGGCTATACCGCGCTCGCGCTGGATATGTATGGCGCTGACAAGAAAGCGGAGCATCCGGACGATGCCAAGGCCTTCATGGAAGAAGCCACCAGCGATTTCAAAAAGACCCGCCGGCGGTTTAATAACGCCCGCGAGATCCTGATGAACCATGGCACCGTAGACCCGCAGCGAATTGCCGCCCAGGGTTACTGCTTCGGCGGCTCGGTGGTACTCAACATGGCCCGCGACGGCGCGGATCTCGATGGGGTGGTCAGTTTTCACGGGTCGCTGGGCGATGCTTTGGCTACCGAGCCCGGCGACGTCAAGGCGCGCGTGCGCGCTTTCACCGGCGGCGCGGATAAGTTCGTGCCGGCGAAACAAGTTGCCGCCTTTGTCCAGGAAATGCAGAACGCGGGCGTTGATCTGACCCTGACCACCTTTCCGGGCGTGAAGCATTCCTTCACCAACCCGGCGGCGGATCAACACGCACGCGATTTTGAGATGCCCGTCGCCTATGATGAGGTGGCGGCTCGCCGGAGCTGGCAAAAGACCCTGGACTTTTACGAAGCCATTTTCTCGCCCTAGCAGGCTGTTCAAAAATCCGTTGCGGGCCAGCCTGACAGCCCCGGGGCGTGGCCTGAAGCGCCAGTAGTTTTTCAAGAGACTGCCCGACAACCAGCTTCCCCGGCGGCCCCCTCCTGGAGTCTTTGGGAACAGGGGACAAATGACTCGCACGTTTATGCGCCGGGCCCTTCCCCCGGGCCGTGTTGGCTGACA
>CAYPKI010000273.1:0-2821 GCA_964411265.1 uncultured Alcanivorax sp.
CAATGAAGTCAATACGGGGAAAAAACGCCGGCGCGGGGCCGGCGAAATACATGCGACGAATGAAAGGAGTGGACCCTGAAGGTCTCGGCCGGGGTGCCCGGCCGGGGAGGGCATTCCCGGTGCTCTTTATAATAAATGCAAATCGTTCTTGTTTGGGTTATCATGCGCGGCGCACAAGCGCTATGAAACTTTTGAAGCAAGAGGAAGACAGCATGCGCCTTCTACACCGGTGGCTGGGTCTGCTGCTCATGGTGCCCTTTGTGGTGCTGGCGCTCACAGGGACCCTTCTGGTTTTCGAGGACGATATTGATCCCCTGCTCAATCCGGAGCTGGCGGTGGGCGAGATTCCCCGTTCCGAGTGGGTGCCCGAACAGAAGGTGCGCCGGAACGCGGAAGAGGCCCTGGGCAAGGGAGTGACGCCCCTGCGGCTGCTGGCCCCGGGCGTACAGGCCCAGACTTTCGTGGTGGATTTCTTCTATCCGGACGGCGAAGGCGGCATGCAGTTCACGCGCGCGTCGGTGCATCCGGCCACCGGCGAGGTGTTGGCCGTGCGCGACTGGGGCAGCTATTTCACCTCCTTTGTCTACCGGATTCACCTGGCCTTTTTCGCGGGCGCGCCGGGGGAGGAAGCTGTGGGTTATGTGGGCCTGGGCGTGGTGCTCATGCTGATCGCCGGGCTTTATCTGTGGTGGCCGCGCAAGCGCGTGGCACCGGCGCTGATTCCCGGCCGGCCCAAAAACGGCGCGGCGCTGAGTTTCCGCTGGCACCGGGTGCTGGGCTTTTACAGCTTCTTCCTGCTGCTGCCCGTCGCCGTGACGGGGGTGGGGCTGAGCTTCCACGGCCCCACGGAAAAACTTATCCAGGCCACCCTGCCCACCGGCCACCAGCATGATCCGGAAGTCTCGGCGGACCCGGATACCCCCCTCACGGTGGACGAAATCCATGAACGCGCGCTGGCCGCCTATCCCGAAGCACAAACCCAGTACACCTACTTCGCCGGCGGCAACCATCCCTGGTGGCAGGTGCTGCTGCGCACGCCCGAGCGGGTGCACACCACCATGCCGGATGTGGAACTCTGGATACATCCGGAAACCGGCGAAATCAAGCAGACCTATGATGCGCGCACGGACGCGCGCGCCGGCGACCATGTGCATGAACTGCTTTTCCCCATCCATAACGGCCAGGCGCTGGGGATGCCGGGGCGGCTGGTGGTGCTCGTTTCGGGGCTGTTGCCGCTGTTCTTCGCCATCACGGGCTTTGTGGTCTGGCGCTACCGCCGGACTCGCGCGGCCCGCAAGGCGGGCACCGATCCGGTGGCTCCGGAGCAAAGTCCGGCGCGAGGGGACGCTGTCGTTTCCTGATCCGGGAATACCTATTGCAAATGAGAATGGTTCTAACTATTATGCGCACCAAGCCGGAGCCGGGCGCTTCGGTTCAGGGCCCGGACGGGCCGTTTCAGCAGCAAAGATGCAGGGGGTCATGATGCGAACCATGCGGACGGAGGTGTTTTGGGCGCTGACTGCGCTGGTGATGGCGCCGGCGGTTCAGGCGCAGGAGTCCACGGCCAACGGGGACGAAGGCGCGGATCTGGAGCCGGTAACGGTATCGGCCACACGCACCGAAACGCCGGTATCCGAACTGACACGCTCGGTCACGGTGGTGGACCGCGAGGAAATCGAGCAGCAGTCGCAACTGGACAGCAGCATCAACGACATTGTCTCGAAAACGGTGCCCGGCTTCAGTCAGTCCACCGAGGCCATGAGCAACTTCGGTCAGACCCTGCGCGGGCGAAAGTTTCTGACATTGATCGATGGCGTGCCCCAGACCATGACGCTGCGTGACGGCCGGCGCGCCGTGAACGCCATTGATTCCGACGCCATTGAGCGTATCGAGGTGGTGCGCGGCGGCACGGCCGTTTACGGTTTCGGCGCCAGCGGCGGCTTGTTGAATCTCATTACCCGGCGGCCCGATGACGGCGAGATCAATGCCCGCTCGGAAGTGGGGCTCAAGGGCTCGGGGACCCATTCCGAAGATTCGCTCAGCTACAACACGCGTCACCGTGTGTCGGGCCGTCAGGACAATGTGGATTATCTGCTCAGCGGCGCCGCGCGCCAGCGGGGCGGTTATTTCGATGCCGAGGGCGACCGGATTCCGCCGGACCCGCTGGGCGCCCAGGGCGGGCTGCCCCAGAGCAAGCAACACAATGTGCTGGGCAAGGCCGGCGTGGAATCCGATGACGGCGTGCAGCGCCTGGAAGTCATGGCCAACCACTTCCGCATGTTCCAGGACAGCGACTGGGCCGGCCTGGCCACCGGCGGTGATCCGGTCACGGACGAAAAATCCGAGCCCACCGAGGGCAATATCAACGTCAAGGATCCGGGCACGGAAAACACGCTGACCAGTGTGAAATACAGCCACAAGGATATGGCCGGGCAGAAGCTTCGGGCGCAGGTTTATCACGGTGACCTGCTTACCCGCTTCGCCAAGTTTCCGGGCTTTACCCAGCGCCAGTACGAATCGCAAAAGACAGGCGCGCGTGTGACCGTGGATTCGCCGCTGTCGCTGGGCGGTTATGGCTTCAATCTCACCTGGGGTACGGATTACCTCAATGACGAAACCTCGTCCAAAGGCCTGGACGGCGAGGTGGGCACACCGTCCATGGATCAGGATGCGCTGGCCGGTTTCGCGGAACTGGAACTGCCGCTGGGCGATCGCGCACTGATCCGCGGCGGTGTGCGTCATGAAGCCATAAGCCTGGACGTGGGCGAGGGTATCAACAGCAACGGCACCACGGTGACGGGTGCGACCCTGGATTTTGACG
>CAYPKI010000274.1:0-219 GCA_964411265.1 uncultured Alcanivorax sp.
TGCGGGGCCTTGTCCGGCTGCTGACAGTCGGGCGGGCCCCGTTTTTTATGCGCGACACGAAAGGAGCATTGTTATGGCTGAAGACGAAGCTGCCATCACGGCCTGGCTTGCCGCGGTGACGTGGGATGGTCCGCTGGCGCATCTCTCGGCGCACCTGTAGCAGCAGGAAGCGGAGCAGCAGCTGCTGAGCTTCCTGCAGCGTAACCACGGGTATGCCGG
>CAYPKI010000274.1:229-2785 GCA_964411265.1 uncultured Alcanivorax sp.
GTTCTCACGGTGCCCGAGCCCTGCAGCGGTGGGTTAAAGAGCACGAGCGCGTGCACGAGGCGTTCGTGACCGCTCGCCACCTGGTCGTGTCACCGGAGCTCATGCCAGTGAGCACCGTCGAGCGGTTCCTGCGGGAACGTGGCTTTGTCACGCTCACGCACAACGCTGAGGAGGGCCACTACGAGGCGTGGGCGTATCAGGGGCCGTTGGACTGGCATGCGGCAACGGCCGTGCGGTTCGGCATCGGGCCGCACCTGATGAAAAGCCTCGAAGCGCTGAATCATCAGCTGACCGAGGCGTAAGCGAGATTTGGGATTGTTGGTCACACGGGCCTTGTCCGGTGCGGTGCCGGGCGGGGCCCGTGTTTTTTATGAAAGGAGGTCGGTTATGTCTGTGACCGACTTATGCACGGGTCCGGGACTGCGTGTCGCGACCCGGATCCGCGATGCCCTGCGCACGGCGCAGGGAGAGGCCGAACGGGCGGTAGGCACCCAGACCCAGCGGGTGGCCGAGACGTTGCAGCGGTTCGAAAACCTCGATCGCAAGCTGCGGCGCTGCGACCGGCTGGGCTGGTTCGGATCGGGTAGGCGGGGGCCTTGCGGCCCCTGCCTCCCACACCACCGTACGTACGGGTCCGTATACGGCGGTTCACGAGCAGCGCTTGAAGCGTCGGTGCGCATCGAGCAGGCTAATGAGACCCAGTTGGCGTAATTCGGCCGTCGGCACGGCCTCGTTCATGTGGCGGGCCCCGGCGTTCCACCAGGGGCCCCGGCCATTGGTCGCGGAAGCGGCGGCGCGCGACGCGGCCAGCCCGCGTCGGTGAAGTGCTTTGAGCCTGGTGCGCCAACGCTTCCACTGCCGCCAATACAAGGCGCGCAACTTACGGCGAAGCCACTGATCCAGTTGCTCAAAGACGTTCTTGACTTCCGCCAGGCGGAAGTAGGCCGCCCAACCACGAAGTTTCGGGGCCAACTGACGTAACACCGTCGTGATACGTCGGCCCCGGCCCGCGCGGAGCGTCTGGCGAAGCGTGGCCTTGAACCGGCGCACCGATTCGGGGGCCACCTTCAAACGGGGCTGGCGATGCCACGTGACGCTGTAGCCGAGGAACTTGCGGTGCCACGGCCGCGCCACCGCGCTCTTGTCGCGATTCACCTTCAGCCGAAGCTTTTGTTGAAGGAATCGCTCCAATGAGGCCAGCACCCGTTCGCCCGCCGCCTTCGATTGCACGTACACGTTGCAATCATCGGCATAGCGCACGAACCGGTGCCCGCGACGCTCCAGTTCCTTGTCCAGATCATCCAGCAGGATGTTGCTGAGCAAGGGCGACAACGGACCGCCCTGCGGCGTGCCCGCCGTCCGCGGACTGACCACACCGCCTGCCATCACGCCCGCTTGTAAATAGCGGTTGATCAGCTTCAACACACGCTTGTCCTTGACCCGGCGTTTCACCCGTGCCATCAGCACGTCGTGATTCACCTTGTCAAAGAACTTTTCCAGGTCCATGTCCACGACCCACCGGTGACCCGCTGCGATGTGATCGCGCGCCTGACGCACCGCTTGATGCGCCGAACGCCCCGGACGAAAGCCGAAGCTGTGGTCCGAGAACGTGGGATCAAAGATGGGCGTGAGCACCTGGCAAAGCGCCTGCTGAATCAGGCGGTCCACCACTGTCGGAATGCCCAGTGCACGCTCACCGCCGCCCGGCTTGGGAATCGTCACCTCCCGTACCGGCTTGGGACCATAAGCGCCATTGAGAAGATCATCCCGAATGCTCGACCAGTGGTCGCGACAATAAGGCATCAGCTCGGCCACGGTCATCCCGTCAACACCCGCTGAGCCTTTATTGGCAACCACCCGTCGATACGCCAACAAAAGGTTCTCACGGCTCACAACCTGCTCCATGAGCAGCGAAGCCTCGTCCCCGTCAGAATCGGTCCGTCCCGTGCACCCTTGACGCACCAAGCCCGTATCCTCGGCGATTCCGTCGCCGCCCTTCCGGGGTGGCCCGGGCATCCCAGCCCTTGTTTCAGCGCCTCGATCGTGCATCGCACTTCCCGTGACGGTTGGCTCCTCGTGTTCGGCCCTTCACCCGCCGTGAGCAGGGGCTACTATGGCCTCGGCTGACTTCTGCCGACCCTTCCGACGATGTCGCCATCGTCGTAGCCAAAAGCAGATCGACAGACCTCCCGGGGTAAGACACGTGACCTTCGCTGCACGCCTGCCGCATCTACGTCGCCGCGCTCCGGGTGACATCGGGCTTTGGGTTTCACGGCCCCCTCGCCCACGCGACGCCGCCTCGTATGCGGTTGCTATTCGTCAGGCCGCAGCTTTGCTTACAGCTTCCTTCCCACAACGCCTCGCGACGATGCAGTTGCTGTTCAGCTAACGGTTCCTGTCACCAAGGTCCGTAGAGGACTTGCACCTCCAAGTCACGGGCCATGCCCGGCACACCGCGCAAAACAAACCCCCGCGCCGGAGCGCAGGGGTTTGGGGGTGGTGCGGGCGGGGTGGATCGCTGACAAGTGAACAGTTGGGTTGCAGTTGGCGACGCGT
>CAYPKI010000275.1:0-1220 GCA_964411265.1 uncultured Alcanivorax sp.
CCTGCACTTTTTACGTGGTCCCTTTGCCTTTATTCGGCAGCGTTTCGATGCATACGGCGATCTCTATTGCGCGCCCAACCCGGACGGGGCCCTTTTTGTACTGCGCCATCCGGATGACTTCCGCGAAGTGCTGATGACCCGCGCCGATGACTTCAGCAAGAAGCATACGGCGCTCGAGTCGCTGACGCAGGTGCTGGGTAACGGCCTGCTGACCAGTGACGGCGACACCTGGAAGCGCCAGCGCCGCATGGTCCAGCCGGCCTTTACCCGCAAGCAGATGGGCGGCTATGCGGCGATGATGGTCGACGAGACCCGGGCCGTGCGCGCTGAGTGGAAGCCCGGCACCGAAGTAGACATGGGCCGGGAAATGGTGGATCTCACCCTGCGCATCGTCTGCCGCACCCTGTTTTCCTACCGCATTGATCACAAGACCGACGAGGTAGCCCGGGCCATGCGCGCCCTGAACGGTGCCCAGGCCACCCTGAACCTTACGCCCGAATGGCTGCCCACGCCCGGACGCATGCGCGCGAACCGCGCCATTGCCCTGCTCGACAGCATCATCTACGACATCATCGAGCAGCGCCGTAATGCCGACGACACCACCGACCAACCTCATGACCTGTTGCAACGCCTGCTCACCGCTGTTGACGCCGAGGATCCGGATAACCGGCTCAGCGACCGCGAAATCCGGGATCAGCTCATGACGCTCTTTCTGGCCGGCCACGAAACCACTTCCCATGCGCTGACCTGGACCTGGTATCTGCTGGCGCGCAATCCGGAGGCCGAGCGCAAGTTGCACCAGGAGCTGGACACCGTGCTGGCGGGCCGAATGCCGGGTTATGAAGACCTGCCTTCCCTGACGTACACGGACCAGGTCCTCAAGGAAGCCATGCGGCTGTATCCGCCCGCCTATGTGCTGGCCCGGCGCGCGGACCGGGACACGGAAGTGGGCGGCTACCGGGTGCCCGAAGGCAGTGAGCTGGTGCTCTGGCTGTACATGAGCCATCACGATGAACGCTGGTTCCCGGAACCCGAGACCTTCCGCCCGGAACGCTTCCAGGGCGAGGAACTGGAGCAGATGCCGAAACTGGCCTGGCTGCCCTTCGGCGGCGGTCCGCGGGCCTGCATCGGCGCGGAATTCGCCCTGACCGAAGCTCGCTTGATCCTGGCCACCCTGGCGCAATCTTTCCGCCCGCGGCAGGTTTCGAACCAACCCGTGG
>CAYPKI010000275.1:1230-2774 GCA_964411265.1 uncultured Alcanivorax sp.
GATTACGCTGGCGCCCAAACAGCGCGTCGGCATGGTGCTGGAGCCGTCCTGAGCGCATCAGCCTGAAGGCCGAGGGCAACCGGGCGCCGCGCTTTCCCGGCGTTGGCCGGCGCGGTAATCCGAGCGGGACCAATATGCTCGGTTCCGCACATACGCCCCGGCGCAGGGTGGTAGGCTGGGGGGAGGACGCTCCGGTCCGTGGTCCAGGGGCTCTTGCCCGCCGGCTGGGTTTTCCAGCTGCCCCGCAGTCCCCGCGCGGAAATGAAATGTCCTGTGTCACCAATGCTTGCCACGTCCGGAGTCTTTCGGTTGTCGGGTTAGCATCAGGATCGCTTTTTTATGACAGCAACAGCAATGCCGAACCCGGGCCTGACGGCGGAGCCCCGCCGGCTCAAACGCGCGCTGAACGATTACCGGGGACCGCGTACGCCCCGCAGTCTGGTGGAAGTCCTGATCACGGGCCTGCCCTTCGTTGCGCTCTGGGCACTGATCTGGGCTGGCTTGAGTGCCGGGTACTGGGTTGCCCTGGTACTGGTAATCCCCGCGGCGGCTTTTGTGGTGCGGCTCTTCATGATCCAGCACGACGCTGGTCACCATTCGTTTTTCCGTTCCCAACGGGCCAACGACTGGGTGGGTCGGATCATTGGCGTGCTTACGCTGACGCCCTACGCCTTCTGGCGGCACACCCATGCCCGGCACCACGCGGGCCATGGCAACCTGGACGGTCCGCGTGTCGGCGGGATTAACACACTGACAGTGGATGAGTACGAGCATTGCTCGCGCGGCCAGCGTTTTCGCTACCGCATGTATCGCTACCCGCTGATTCTGTTCGGACTGGGCCCGGCCTATGTATTTCTGCTGGTCCATCGCTTGCCTGTGGGTTTCATGCGTGGCGGCTGGATGCCCTGGATGAGTACCATGGGCACCAATCTGGCGATTGCCGGCGTGGTAGCCGGGATGATTACGCTGGTGGGCCCGGGCACCTTTTTCCTGATCCAGTTGCCGATCAGCCTGCTGGCGGCTTCCGCCGGCGTGTGGCTGTTTTATGTGCAGCACCAGTTCGACGACACCTACTGGGCGCACAACGATACCTGGAATTTTCACGACGCCTCCCTGCACGGCAGCTCCCATTATGATCTGCCCGGTCCCCTGCGCTGGCTGACCGCCAATATTGGCGTCCACCATGTGCATCATCTTTGCAGCGGCATCCCCGGCTATCGTCTGCCCGAGGTGCTGCGCGACTATCCGGAACTGCGTCAGGTGAACCGTGTGACGCTGTTCCAGAGCCTGCGTCTTGTCTGGCTGGGACTCTGGGACGAGCACAGGCAGCGTCTGGTCACTTTCCGCGAGGCACGCGCCAGCGCCCCGGCCTGATCCGCATCCCCGGAATCCGGTAGCGACTACCCGGAAATAACTACGGCGGACACAAAGAGCACAGGCAAGGAGGCTTTGCGGTCTCTGTGGCCTCCGTGGTGAAGATCGCGACAAGGTTTCTGGCTCCTGTTCGCAAGGTCTCCGCAAAAGGGTAAACGGGAGGAGGTGAT
>CAYPKI010000276.1:0-2766 GCA_964411265.1 uncultured Alcanivorax sp.
CGGATACAGCGCGTCCCGCAACAAGTGGCGCCAGCGGTGCTCCTCGTCCGCGGCCAGGATGAGTGCTAGCCGGCCATGGTCATCCAGTATTTCCAGACTGGTTTCAATCCCGTGCAGGCCGGGCCGGCGCACACGCCAGACCGAGCCCGCCCGGGGACAGAACCACGCGTGCCGGGACAGCCCCAAACAGAAAAACAATCGCTGGCCATGCCAAGCGCGGGCATGGGGCAAGCCATTGAAATACTGACGGCCATGGTCCAGCACCTGGGTCAGCCGCGCGGTCAGCAGGCGCGTCTGCGCCAAGGCCAGCACCGACGGCAGGGTTTCCGGCGCCACGGGCATGGCGTACTGATCGGCAATCCGGCGATAGACCCGGGCTCGGTCCAGCTTGCGGCGTTCCAGTTCCCGGCTGAATTCGGCTTCCGTCGCGCACTGACACCAGTAACGCTGCAGGTCACTGAGTTCGCCGGGGCGAGGCAGCCGTTGCGGCTCCGACGCGGCTTCCAGACCGGGCAGACAATCCTGGCGTGGGTGCAGGTGCGTACTGATCAGCGCGTCCAGTTGCCCGGCGGTCACGGGCTCGCCCGGCACCAGGGCCTGCACCAGCGCGCCCGTGCGGTCGAAAAACAGCAGGCTGCGCGCCGATAGCTCCGTATCCAGCGGCCGCAACGTAGCCAGCATCAGTTCCGGCATCCGACGGTAATGCAGTTCCAGCGAAGCGCCATAGAGCCAGGCCCCGTCCTCGTCCGGACCACTCTCGCGCGGGCAACAGACGGCGACGCTGTGCGCCAGCCGGTTGCCGGCATGAATGTCCAGCAAGGGCATCGACCCGAGCGCGCGCGTCAGCGCGCTCGGGTCGGCCTGAACCCGCAATACCGTATCGCCCAGGCCACGCAGACAATGCCATAGCATACCGGCGCGGACGCGGCCGGGACCGCTACCGTATTCCTCGGGAAAGATTCGCATACACACCTCCAGCCCCTCTCGGGCGGTTCCGTTTAAAAAAGGACTGGCTGGCGACGGCTGGCTGGTCCTGTCAGGGAGAACGTTTTTTACCGTGATCCTTTCCCGGCGCTACTTCGTCAAAATAAGCTTGCCTGCCCGGGTGCGGCGTAGCTGATAAACTTCAGCGCCGTGTTCGATCAGCACTGCGCTCGAAGAACGGAACAGATAGCGGCTGTCCAGCCGCTGCCGATGCACCGGAATCCAGCGCGTAGCGTCGTCTTGTTGCTTTGTCATGAGCGCCTCCGACCGCTTTATATGATAATGATTATCATTTTTATCGGAAAAGTCAAGTCCCTTCGCAGAATTTGCCCATGGCGGGCGGTGGACCATGACAAGGCGGTTCGGCAAGCGTTAGAGTATAGCTCCATGAATACTGCAGTGAGTTCAGCCGCCACCGAATCGCCCCAGGAATACCTGGCCGCCATTCTTGACAGTCATCAACCCGGTCATTTGTTGTCCGTGTCGGAGCAACCCGTGCCCTTGCTGGAGCACTGGTGCGCGGACCACAGCTGTGCCCTCACCGAAGTGCAGGAAGTCGATCCCCTGCCCGAGCTCAAGACACATGGCCGCTTCGACATGGCCATCGTGGCGGAACAGCTCGAGTACATGAATCACCACGCCGCTGAGGAACTCATCGGCCGGTTGCGCAACCTGCACACTCAGAGCCTGGCGGTGGTGTATCAGCCGCAGCTGGCACCGGAGAGCCTGCGCTGGTCCCGCACCGACTTCCTCGGCATGGGCCTGCGCCATGAGGCGACCTTTGAAAATGAAGGCCGGCGCATGATCCTGTACAGTTACGAGCTGGCGTCGTACAACTTCGTGCGCACCTGGAATAACCCGCGTTTCTGGGCCAACCCGGAAATGTGGGGCTATTGGTGGTAATTCCCGCTAACCGCTGCAAGGATCTCCCGGCTTGATTCTCACCCGCGTCCACGAAGCCCTGCGTTTCTGGTGGAGCTGCCTGGGCCCGCTGCTCTGGATTACCGCTCCCTTTGCCCTGGCCGGCGAAGCCATGCAGTTGTGGCAGGGTCCGGCACTGAAGCTCAATGATGAGGGCGTGTTCCAGGGTTTTACCGCGATCAGTGTGGTAACCCTGGTGCTGCTGCAGCCCTTCTCCGAGGGCGCCCTGATCGCTCGCCTGGATGCCATTGAGCAGGATGTTCAGCGTACCTTCGGCGACTGCGTGCTCGTGGGCGCGCGCGTGGCGCCGGCTTTGCTACTGACCTACGCCATTATGGGCGTGGGCGTCTATGCCGGTTTCCTGATGCTGATCCTGCCGGGTGTCTGGCTTTATATTCGCCTGAGCCTGTCCGCCTTTCTGGTGACCCTGGAAGGGCTCTCCCCGATTCAGGCCGTTCAGACCAGTTTTGAGCGCACTGCCGGATCCATCCAGTGGCAGTTGCTGCTGGCCCTGCTTTTTCTGGCGTTGCTTGTCTTCAGTGCGGTCAATCTGGTGGGAAGCGCTGCCCAGTCCGCGCTGAGCGAAAACGCGGGCCTGAATCTGATCCTGAGCATCCTGACCGCGCTGGGCGGCGCGCTGATCAGTGTGCTGGTATTCCGTTTTTATGGCTTAACGCGGCCCTCCGCCCCCGCTGGCGGGGAATAAGACTTCAGAAACCCCACACCAGTGGCACCAGCCCCACTACCACTGTAGCTGTAGTCATGGTCATGGGCAGGCCCACGCGCAGATAATCCGTGAAGTGATAACCACCGGGGCCCATGACCATGAGGTTGGTCTGGTAGCCCAGCGGCGAAAGAAAG
>CAYPKI010000277.1:0-2763 GCA_964411265.1 uncultured Alcanivorax sp.
GTCGGTGGCTCCCGGAGATCGAAGTCGTCGATATCGAGCAACTGCCGGGCCTGCTGACCGATATTCCGGCGCTCCTGACGATCCGGAAATTTCGACTCCCACCCCCATCCCCAGAAGCTTCGACACTGCTCCATTACATCGTCCCGCCGTTTATGTTTATGCTTGAGTAATCATCAAGTTCAAGGTTCGTGCGGCCAGGCGCCGCCAGGTATACCAACAATACGCACAAGCTGATTGTGCAGTCGCCGGGAGCATCCATGAGTGAAAACCGCAAGGCCCTGTCATTCCGCGACAATGTGGACCTGATGGTCGACGAAGCCATCAACATCATGGACCTGAACGAAGGCATGGGTGATGTCCTCAAGTCCTGCAATTCCGTGCTGCAAGTATCCTTCCCCGTGGACCTGGACGGTACTCCGGAAGTCTTCACCGGATGGCGCGCTGTGCACAGTGATCACCGGTTACCGTCCAAGGGTGGCATCCGTTTCGATCTTGCCGTGAATCAGCAGGAAGTGGAAGCCCTGGCAGCGCTGATGACCTACAAGTGCGCCCTGGTGGACGTCCCCTATGGCGGTTCCAAGGGCGGGCTCCGCCTCGACCCGTCAAAATATTCCGGCCATCAACTGGAAGCCATTACCCGCCGTTTTGGACGCGAAATGGCGGGCAAGGGCTTTCTCAGCCCGGCCAAGAATGTGCCCGCGCACGACATGGGCACAGGCGCCCGGGAAATGGGCTGGCTCGCGGACACCTACCGTCAGCTTTTCCCCGATGACATCAACTATATCGGCGCCGTCACGGGCAAGCCCGTGGGCTTCGGCGGCGTGCGCGGGCGCAACGAAGCCACGGGCCGCGGTGTGCAGTATGTGCTACGGGAGTTCTTCCGGCACCACGATTTGGTCAGGAACACCGGCCTCAGCGACGGCCTGAGCGGCAAACGGGTCATCATTCAGGGCCTGGGCAATGTGGGCCGCCATGCCGCCCATTTCCTCGCCCAGGAGGACGACGTGGTTATTGTCGGCATCGTCGAACACGATGGCGCCCTGGTAAACCCGGACGGGCTGAGCGTGGCACGCGTACTCAACCACAAACGCGAACACGGCGGCGTCGAAGGCTACCCGGACGCGGAATTCATCCGGGACAGTGCCCGCGGGCTGGAATACGAGTGCGACATCCTGATCCCCGCGGCGCGCGAAGGCGTTATCCACAGCGACAACGCCGCCAACATCCAGGCTCCGCTCATCGCCGAAGCAGCCAACGGCCCCGTCACCTTTGAAGCCGACCGCGTCCTGCGCAACAAAGGGGTCGAGATCATCCCCGATCTGTTCTGCAACGCCGGCGGCGTGATCGTATCCTATTTCGAATGGATCCGGAATCTAGCGCATGTGCGCTTCGGCCGGATCGAAAAACGCTTCCACGAATCCCGGGGCGCGCACATTGTTTCCGCCATCGAAATGGCGAGCAATGTGGAAGTGCCGGACTGGATCCGCGACGAAATCGTGCGCGGCGCCGACGAATTCGACCTGGTGCGGTCGGGCCTGGACGACACCATGAGAATCGCCTTTCAGGAAATGGAAGAAGAACGCCGCTCCAACCCGGCCGTGACGGACCTGCGCATGGCCGCCTATGTCACCGCCATCCACAAGATCTCGAGGGCTTATCTGGATATCGGTTATTAACCATGGGTACTCGGGCGTTTCAGCTGACCGGGGCCGAGGCCTGCCCCGGGACACCGCTGGAGGCGGTTGCACTACTGGCTCACGACGACGCGCACGAATCGCTTAGTGGTTATTCAAACGGATGCCGCAGCGTAATGGTTTCCTTGCGGTCCGCGCCGGTGGAAATGATGTCCACGGGCGCGCCCGTGGTTTCCTCGATGCGGCGGATATAGGCGCGGGCCTTTTCGGGGAGTTCAGCCATCGATTGCGCGCCCAGGGTGGATTCTTTCCAGCCGGGCAGTTCTTCGTAGACGGGTACCACTTGGGCGAAGGAGTCCGCATCCCAGGCGGTGCCGAGATCGCGGCCATCGGCGTCCTGGTAACTCACGCAGATATGGACACTATCCAGGCCGTCGAGCACATCGAGTTTGGTCAGGCAGAGGCCGCTGATGGAGTTGACCTGGATGGCGCGTTTGAGGGCAACGGCATCGAACCAGCCACACCGACGCGGCCGGCCGGTGGTGGCGCCGAATTCATGGCCCTTGTCCGCGAGATGCCGACCTACATGATTGTCCAGTTCCGTGGGGAAGGGGCCGGAACCCACGCGGGTGGTATAGGCTTTGGTAATGCCCAGCACATAATCGAGATAGAGCGGACCGAAGCCCGACCCCGTAGCGGCGCCGCCGGCGGTCGTATTCGACGAGGTCACATAGGGATAGGTGCCATGGTCGATGTCGAGCATGGTGCCCTGGGCGCCTTCAAACATGATACGCCCGCCGTCCTCGCGGATGCCGTGAAGCCGGCTGGTAACGTCGGCGACCATGGGTCGCAGTTCCTCCGCCAGCGCCAGAAACTCATCCAGCGTCTTCTGGAAGTCCACGGGTTCGACCTGGTAGTAATGGCGCAGGACGAAGTTGTGATAATCAAGCACCTCGCCCAGTTTGCTGGCGAAGCGCTCACGGTGGAAGAGATCACCCAGGCGTACGCCCCGGCGGGCGGCCTTGTCCTCATAGGCCGGGCCGATGCCGCGGCCCGTAGTGCCGATCTTGCGCTTGCCGCAGGCGGCTTCGCGGGCCTGATCCAGAACTTCGTGCAAGGGCAGGATGAG
>CAYPKI010000278.1:0-2753 GCA_964411265.1 uncultured Alcanivorax sp.
CCACAGGGCAGATTCGGATTTTCGATTGCTATTGCCAAAGTTATGGCGCTAAAAGCTCGATCTGGACACGCTACCGCCGCAGGGTTTGCCGCTTTTCCCCGAGCGCGGTCTATGCATTCCTATTTTGGCCGGCGAGGATGGCAAGCCGGAGGTTTCCATCCGTCGCCTGTGTTCCTGCTGCTCCAGGGTACGCGTCTGCGCGCGAGCCTGTTCCAGGGTTTCTGGAACTGATCGGCGCGGGGACGCGCCTCCCACACCCTGATTCAGCTTTTGTTGTGCTCTGGTCTGTCGCGTTGATACCCACAGGGCACGCCGAGGGCGATCTGCGCCTGCTCCCCTTGGGGAACCCCTCTTTAATTCTCCCCTTAAAAAGGGGAGAAAACCCGACCCCTCTTTGGTTCTCCCCTTGAAAAGGGGAGAAAAGGGAGCCCTGCTCGGGCTCCTCCTTGCGGAGGACCTTGCCGCGGGGAGAAAGCCAGGGCGCTTTTCAGTCTTTACTTTCTTTCGACGTCTCCTATGCCCAACGTCAAGCGATGCTGCTTCTGAAGCATGTCGAAGAGCACGATCACCCGCTCTTCGCCGTCGTAGCGTTCGAACAGGCCCTCGAGATCGGCAAAGGGCCCTTTCTTGATATGGAGGCGGTCACCTTCTCGCAAGGCGTGTACCACCTCGGTCTGTTCCGCTTCCGGGGCAGTGCGATGCCACAGCTCAGTGATAACTTCATCCGGTGCGCGGGCCGGGTCATTGCCGAAATGCACCAGGCGACGCACACCCCGGGTAGAGCGAATACTGTGCCAGCTCTCACCGGACAACGCGAGATGAATAAACAGATAGCCCGGAAACATGGGTTCGCGACGGTAACGGCGTCGGCCCGCCCGGAGGCGCTCTACAGCCATGTGGGGATCAAAACACTCGTAGTTCTGGTACTCCAGATTTAGCCGGGCCCGGTCGTTCTGGCCCGGCCGGCACTGGACCAGGAACCAGTGACGCGCCCCAGCCGCGTGCTCAGCCCATTCCTGGCGCCCTGCAGTGACCACTTCGCTCATGGCCGTTTCACCTCGCTCATTATCGGTCGCTGTTTACACCGTTGCGGTACTGATACGGATAATACGCATAGGCGTTCGACCTCAATTCGCGCAGGCCGTTGAAGATCGTACCGCGGATTTTGATGCCGTTCTGCTCAAAGCGCTTGTGGGCGATTTCTACTTCCTTGAGCTGATTGACACCGTAGCGGGCGATTAACATGGATGCGCCCGCGTATTGCCCCACGATCGCAGGGTCCGTGACCGCCAGGATCGGTGGCGTATCCATGATGACAATGTCGTATTGCCCCGCCAACTCATCCGCCAATTCCCGCATGCGCTCATGCATGAGCAGCTCGGCCGGATTAGGCGGGACCTCGCCGCGCGGAATAAAATCCAATTGGTCATGGGTAGTTTTCTTGGTAATTTGCGCCGGCGAGGCGTTTCCGGCCAGATAATCCGACAACCCCGGTGATTTCGCCAGTGCCAGATAACGATGTATGTGGCCCCGACGCAAATCGGCATCAACCAGAACGACGTTCCGCCCGGCCTGTGCCAGGATCACCCCGAGATTGGCTGTAATGAAAGACTTACCCACACCCGGCGTGGGCCCGGACATCATTAACACGTTGGACTCAGCGTCCATCATGGCGAAATGAAGACTGGTACGGAGTGAACGCAGCGCCTCAATAGCGAGGTCCGAGGGGTCGTCCATGGCCAGAACCTTCGGCTCTTGGGAGTCGTCTTGCTTACGCTTCTTGTCCAGTTCCAGCTGTTGTTGCGACAAAGGGATGCTGGCGTAGACATTGAAACCGCTGTTTTCCAGTTCTTCCGGTGATTGCAGGGCGCGATTGAAGAACTGGCGCAACAGCACGAAACCGACGCCGGCCATGCCGCCCAGCACCAGGGATAGCGCCAGAATCATTCCCTTGCGGGGCTTGACCGCCTCGGGACTGGTGAGCGCATCGTCGATGACGCGCACATTGGCCACGGTGCCCGCCTCCATTACCCGCATTTCCTGCACCTTGTTGCGAAGTTGCAGGTAAATCTTCTGGTTGACCTTCGTGTCCCGGCGCAGCCGCAGAATTTGCTGTTGGGTTTCCGGCAGGCCTTCAATCTGTTCTTCGAGTTTCTGCTTTTCCTTGCGCAGGCTCTCGCGCTGCTCCAGCAGCGTCTGGTAAGCGGGGTGTTGTTGGGTGTAGCGCTGCTGAAGTTGGTTTTCCTTGACTGCCAGTTCGTTGAGCTTGGTTTCCAGCTCGACGAGGCGCTTGAGCTTGGATTCCGTCTCCATCTCCAGATTCACCGAGTCGCTTTCGGCACGATACTGGTTGAGCTTTTCTTCCGCCTCGTTCAGGTCCTGCTTGATCTGCGGGATCTGCTTTTCCAGAAACTTGATACTCTGCGTGGCCTCGGCCGAGCGGCGGTCCAGGTTCTGCTGCCGGTAGGCTTCCGCAATGGCGCTCAGTATGGCGCTCGCCCGTGGCGGCGACGGATGTGTGAGCGACAGCGCCAGGATGCCGCTATCCTTGCCTTTTTCGGAAACCTTCAGGCGCCGGTTGATACTTCCGCTAACATCCAGAATGGGCCGCTGTCGAACGATAAAGGTTCGGCCGGGCTCGATGTTCAGGGTTTCGATCTTGATGGTTATCCCGTTGCCGGTAACCATTTTTCCGGGACGGCCGGTCAGCAGCTTACGGCCCGCTTCAGTTTGCAGACGAAAGCCGCCCTCCC
>CAYPKI010000279.1:0-2719 GCA_964411265.1 uncultured Alcanivorax sp.
AACAGCCAGGCGCTGGTTTCCAGCCGGCCTTCATGATGATGTTCGCGGGGCCAGGGGGCCTGCGCTTCACGGAACCAGAGCCGGTGCACAATGGGCAGGAAATAGGCGGCATTGAGCACGCTGCTCACCACCAGCACGCCGATCACCCAGCCCATACCCGCGGCCAGGGCCCCGGTGCCCAGGGTCCACTTGGTTATAAAGCCCGCCAGCGGGGGCGTGCCCATCATGCCGAACGCGCCCAGGGTGAAAGCCAGGCTGGTGGCGGGCATGCGCCGCCCGGCCCCGTTGAGCGCGTCGATGCGGTGAGCGCCGAGGGTTTCGGCATAATTGCCCGCGCAGAAAAAGAGCGTAATCTTCATCAGGCCCTGATGCAGCAGATGCACCAGGCCACCCGCGGTACCCACCGGCCCCAGCAGCGACAGACCCAGCGGTATATAGGCAACCTGGCTGATCGTGGAAAACGCCAGCCGGCGTTTGAGATCCGTCTGGAAAAGCGCGCGCACCGAACCATAGACAATCGTGAAGGTGGCAACCGCGGCCAGGGGCCCCAGCAGACCCAGGGCGGCGCTGAACTCGATCCCGAAGACATGATAGAGCACGCGCACCATGCCGAAGGCGCCCGCCTTGACCACGGCCACCGCGTGCAGCAAGGCACTGACCGGGGCCGGCGCCACCATGGCCGCGGGCAACCAGCCGTGCAGCGGCACCAGCGCCGCCTTGACCCCCAGCCCGGCAAACAGGAGCGCGAAAATGGCCATCAAGGTGCCGTCATCCTGATGCGCCAGAAGCTGCGAATGCCCCTGTGGCTGAAAGGACAGATCCCCGGCCAGGCTCTGCAACCAGACAATGCCCAGCAAGAGCACGGTGCCACCGGTCAGCGTATAGACCAGATACTTGCGTCCGGCGCTCAGTGCCTCGGGTGTGCCCCGGTGCACCACCAGCGGATAGGTGGACAGCGTGAGCATCTCGTAGAACACGAAAAAGGTGAACAGATTACCCGCGAGGGCAACGCCCAGGGTGCTGGCCACACAGAGACTGAAAAAACCGAAGAAGCGGCTGCGGTTGGGCGAATCCTCGAGATAGCCCACCGCATAGATGGTGGTGAACAGCCACAACAGCGAGGACAGCCCGGCGAACATCATGGCCAGGGCGTCGGCCCGCAGCACAAAATCCAGGTCCGGCAGCACGGCGAAACGCAGACCGTATTCCCGGCCCCGGAAAATACCCAGGATCATGACGCACACAAGGGTCAGCTTGAGCGCCGCTGCCGACAGGTTTACCGCAATGCGCCAGCCATGGCGGCGCTCCGGCAGCATGAAGATCACCACCGACGCCAGCAGCGAGGCCATGAGCGCACCCAGGGGCAGCGCCATCGCGGCAGTCATAGCGCACCTCCGAGCCCCATCCAGCTCAGCAGCCTGCCCGCAACCAGACCCAGACCCAGCACCAACACGGCCAGCCCCAGCGGCATGAGATCGAGCCAGCGCGGTGGATAATAAAAATCATCGCCGCTTTCCTTGTCCACATAGCAGGCCGCGAACACCTTGAACACATAGAGCGCCGAGAGCAGCCCCCCGGCGAGTATCACCAGGGCCCAGCCCCATTGCCCGGACTGCCACGCCGCCTGCAGCAGGAGCCATTTGGCGGTAAAACCGCCCGAGGGCGGCAAGCCCATGATGGACACCGCGGCCAGACCGAAGGCGAACAGGGACAGGGGCAAGTGCCGCCCCGCTCCCGCAAGCGAGGCAATGCGCCCGTCCCCCACCGCAAGGATCAGATTCCCGGCGGCCATGAACAGCGCCGCCTTGGCCAGGGCGTGACTGATCAGATGCAGCATCACGCCCTGCTCGGCGAGCTCCGCCGCCCGGGCGGACACCTCGAAGGTGAGCGGAAACAGCAGAAAGAGATAGCCCAGTTGGCCCACCGACGAATACGCCACCAGCTTCTTGAGTCCGGTCTGGCACCAGGCCATCCAGCTGCCCCAGACAATAGCCGCCGCGCCCAGCAAACCCAGCAACAAGGCGCCGCCTTCACTGCCCAGTACCGGCCCCAGATCCAGCCAGAGACGAATGGCGACATAGGCGGAGGCCTTGACCACCAGGGCCGAAAGCAGCGCACTCACCGGTGTCCGGGCGATGGCATGGGCGGGCGGCAGCCAGGCATGCACCGGAAAGAGCGCGGTCTTGACCGCCAGCCCGGCGAACATCAGCGCCAGGCCCGCGCTGCCGGTACCGTCCGCCTGCACCGTCTGCGCCAGCAGGCGTACGGACAGGGTACCGCTGGCGCCGTACAACAACGCCACGCCCAGCAGAAAGGCGAGTGACCCGGCCAGAGCGACAAAGAGATAGCGCAGGGCCGCACGCAACGCCGGCGGCTCGCCGCCCCACGCCACCAGACCCACGGCCGCCAGGGTGACCAGTTCCAGGCCCACATAAATATTGAAGATATCCCCGGCCAGCCAGACGCTGTTGAGGCCGGCCCAGAGAAACCAGAACAACGGCCAGAAATAACGCTGCGCCGGCCGATCCGCGTCCAGATAGCCCGCGGCATGCAGACCACAGGCGGACGCCACCAGGCTGGTGAGCAACACCAGGGCCATGGCCAGTGCGTCCACCCGCAGGGCAATCCCCAGCGGCGGCGGCCAGTCGCCCAGCGGGTATTCGAAACCGCCGGGTCCGTCCAGGCTCCAGGCCTGGCGCAGCGCCACCCCGCTTTGCAG
>CAYPKI010000280.1:0-2695 GCA_964411265.1 uncultured Alcanivorax sp.
CATCGGCTCTGATCCGCGCATCGGCTATCACTTCATTTATCCCGGGTGCGGCTACGGCGGGTCCTGTTTCCCCAAGGATGTGCGTGCGCTGGAGAACAGTGCCAAAGACGTGGACTATGAGGCCTCGATTCTGAATGCCGTGCAGTCGGTCAACGAACGGCAGAAGACGACCCTGTTCCGCAAGCTGAGTGCGGCCTTTGACGGCGATCTGGCCGGCCGGACCATTGCCCTCTGGGGGCTTGCTTTCAAACCCAATACTGATGACATGCGCGAGGCGCCCAGCCGGACCCTGATGGAAGCACTGTGGTCGGCCGGTGCGAAGGTGCGCGCCTATGATCCGGAAGCGGCGGAAATGTGCCGCTCGATCTATGGCGAACGTTCGGACCTGGAGCTGGTTGCCGATCGCTCGGCGGCGCTGGACGGTGCTGATGCGCTGGTCGTGTGTACCGAATGGAAGGAATTCCGTGTGATCGACCCGGAGGAAATCCGTGACAAGCTCACCACACCCGTGCTGGTGGACGGGCGCAATCTCTATGATCCCGCGCGTTTGAAAGCGGCGGGCATTCTGTATTTCGGCATTGGGCGGGGCGAGAGCCTGACGGCACCCGCTACCAGTACCCGGGCTTGAGTACAGACTAGAGGCAGAGCTCTATGCGATTGCTGGTTACGGGTGCCGCCGGCTTTATCGGCTTTTTTGTGGCGCGGCGGTTGCTCGAGGAAGGGCACAGCGTGGTGGGTCTCGATGATCTCAATGCCTATTACGAGGTGTCGCTCAAAAAAGCGCGCCTGGAAAGACTTGAGGGCTTTGAGGCGTTTGCCTTTGTGCAGGAAGATCTTGCGGCCGGTGATCGCATAGCCGAGTTGTTCGCGCATAACGAGTTCGATCGGGTGGTGCACATGGCCGCCCAGGCGGGCGTGCGCTATTCGCTGGAAAATCCCCATGCCTATGTGAACAGCAACCTCGTGGGTTTTCTGAATATTCTCGAGGGCTGCCGTCATCAGCAGGTTCCGCATCTGATCTTCGCTTCGTCCAGCTCGGTGTACGGCGCCAACGAGACCATGCCGTTCAGCGAGAGCGACAACGTCGATCATCCCGTCTCGCTTTATGCGGCGACGAAGAAGTCCAATGAACTCATGGCGCATACCTACAGCCATATTTACGGCTTGCCGGCAACCGGGTTGCGCTTTTTCACCGTCTACGGCCCCTGGGGCCGGCCGGACATGTCGCCCATTCGCTTTGCCCACGCGATCTCGCGTGGCGAGAAACTGCCGGTGTACAACTACGGTCGGCACAAGCGCGATTTCACCTATATTGACGATATCGTTGACGGCGTCATGGGTACCATCAACCGCATTCCCGAAGGCAATCCGGACTGGGACGGCCACGCGCCGGATCCGGCGACCAGCCGCGCGCCCTGGCGTGTGTACAATATCGGCAACAGTGAACCGGTGGAACTGCTCGATTACATCGAGTTGCTCGAAAAGGCCCTGGGCCGGACAGCGGAGAAAGAACTTCTGCCCATGCAGCCGGGCGATGTCGAAGCCACCTATGCCGATATCTCGGCCTTGCAGCGGGATACGGGTTATCAGCCCAAAATCTCGATTGCCGAGGGCGTGGAGCGATTCGCGGAATGGTACCGGTGGTACTATCAATAAGCGGCTAAATCGACGAACACGGACATTGGGTCAATCATGGTGAGCAAAGTTGTAATTCCGGTCGCGGGGCAGGGCACGCGCATGCTGCCCGCGTCCAAATCGGTGTCCAAGGAAATGCTGCCCGTGGTTGACCGCCCGGCGCTCGCCTGGGTGGTGGACGAAGCGGTGCGTGCCGGTTTCACGCAGGTGATCCTGGTGACCAGCTCGGGCAAGTCGGCGGTCGAGGATTACTTCGACCGGGCTCCGGAGCTGGAACGCACCCTGGAGGCGAAAGGCAAGACGGATCTGCTGAACGAAATCCGGTATCCGATTCCGGAGCATGTGCAGGTCATCAGTGTGCGCCAGGGGGAACCCCTGGGCCTGGGCCATGCGGTGTATTGCGCGCGTGCTGTTGTCGGCGATGAAGCCTTCGCGGTCATGCTGCCGGATGTGCTGGTGGATTGTGGTGGTTTGGCGGAAGATCTGGCTGCCATGGTCGAGCGCTATGAAACCAGCGCTCGTGCCCAGATCATGGTGGAGTCGGTGCCGGATGATCAGGTGCATCAATACGGCATCGCCCGGATCCAGGGTGCGGCTCCGGCCCGGGGCGCGGGTGTGGCCATGGACGGGGTCGTGGAAAAGCCCGGGCACGAGGCGGCGCCCTCGAATCTGGCCGTGGTCGGGCGTTATGTTCTGCCGGCCTCGGTGATGGCGTTGCTGGCGGATACGCCGCCCGGCGCGGGCGATGAAATCCAGCTAACCGATGCCATCGCCCGTCTGATGGAAACGGAAACCGTCGAAGCCTATGCCATGCAGGGCAAGACCTTTGATTGTGGCAGCAAGCCCGGTTATCTCGACGCCATCCTGCATTTTGCACACCAGCATCCGGAACTCGCCGGGACGGCGCGGGCCCTGGTCCGAAAATATGCGGAGCAGGACTGAGCCATGCGGATCGACGTCTACGGGGATACGCTCTGTGCTTCCGTTACTGCCGGCATGCTCGCCTCGACCGGCCATGAAGTACGCTGGCTGGTCCCCGCCGGACGGGTCTGGCAGAGCC
>CAYPKI010000281.1:0-280 GCA_964411265.1 uncultured Alcanivorax sp.
TTGTTACCGGCCTGGTCAACGCCGACGCCACCGTGGAGGCTATCGAGGGTTTGAGCATGGGCGAGTCCGAGCGCGTCGTGCTGGTCGCCTCGCACCCCACCGGCGACGAGGACCTGGCGTGCGCGGAATACATGCTCGACCAGCTGGGCGGGCCCGGAATCGAGCTGGAAGAGGCTGAGGAGCGCGTACGCCGGTGCGAGGCGGCACAAAAGTTTCTCCAGCGCCTGCATCCACGCCTTCATCCGGAGGATGTACACATGGCCGCCGAAAGCCGGGACGC
>CAYPKI010000281.1:353-2662 GCA_964411265.1 uncultured Alcanivorax sp.
GGATTGGCCACTGGACGAAGTAGAAAGTAGAAAGTAGAAAGTAGGTCAGGGTGGGGCCGAACTACTCTCGACAAGTGGGCGCCGCAGGCGTGCCCGCTTCTTTTCTTGCTACTTGCGACTTTCTACTTGCTACTTCCGTCATTCCCCGAGCGATTCAGTCAGTGACGTGGCGGTTGCAATCTGGGACACTCCGATTCAAACGATTGTTTGATTCCGCACTGACGTACCCCCAACCCTGAGCTCCGGAGCCGGCATGATTGATTGGACTGAACAGCAGCAGATGATCCAGAAGATGGTACGCGATTTCGTGGAAAAGGAAGTCGTGCCCAACCTGGACGATATCGAATATAACGGCGTGCCGCCTTACGACATTCTCCGCAAAATGGTGCAGACCTTCGGGCTGGACGTCATGGCCAAGCAGAACTTCGATAAGCAGATCGCCAGGGAAAAGGCTGAGGCCGCGGGCGAAAGCCCGGAAGAATCGAAGGACAACGACGACGGTGGGGGTGCCTCGGCGGGTGAGGAGGCGGCCATGCAGATGATCCCCATGATCGAGCTGTGCCGGCATGCTCAGGGACTCGTCACCGCCATGGGCGTGTCCATGGGCCTGACCGGCGGTGCCATCATGAGCAAGGGCACCACCGAGCAGAAAGAACGCTGGGCGCTGCCGTTGCTCACCATGGAAAACGTCGGCGCCTGGGCGATCTCCGAGCCCAATTCCGGCTCCGACGCTTTCGGCCAGATGAAAACCCTGGCCAAACGCGAGGGCGATGGCTATGTGATCAACGGTTCCAAGACCTGGATCACCAATGGTCCGCACGCGGACACTATTGTATTGATTTGCAAGCTGGACGAGGACGGCGTGGCGCCGGAGGAGCGCAAGATTGTGGCCTTCATTCTCGATTCCGGCATGGAGGGGCTGGAGCAGTCCGCTCCCTTCAAGAAAATGGGTATCGGTTCGTCGCCTACGGGTGAGCTTTTCCTGAATGACATCAAGGTGGGCAAGGATCGTTTGCTGGGCGGTTCCGAGGATGGCTATGGCCGCTCCGGGGCCAAGGGTGCCTTCATGCAGGAACGCGCCGGGGTGGCGGCCATGGCCTGGGGCATCGTTGACCGGGCGCTGGAGCTGAGCGTGAACTATGCCAACGAACGTCAGCAATTCGACCGGGCCATCGGCGAAAATCAGCTCATCCAGCTGAAACTGGCGAAAATGGAGGTGGCGCGCCTGAACCTGCAGAACATGGTATTCCGCTACATCGAGATGGTGGGCGAAGGCCGGCAGATGACCATGGCCGAGGCCTCGGCCATGAAACTCTATGCCGCCCAGACCGCCATGGAGGTGTCCACGGAGGCGGTGCAGGTCTTCGGTGGCTTCGGCTATATGCGCGAATCGCGCGTAGAGCAGCTCATGCGGGATGCCAAGATCCTCCAGATTTATGCGGGCACGGACGAGATGCAGGTGACCGCCATTGCCCGGGACCTGCTGGCACGTGCCTGATAGTCCCCGAGCCCCGGCCTGCACGGCCGGGGCGCAGTTGGCAGTTGCGCCCACGCCGCTCGTCGCTCTAATCCTTGCAGACCAGAACGAAGGTCCTAAAATACGACGTCCTTCGTAGAAGTCTGCAGTATCATGTCGATTTTTCGTTATCGTGCCGATATCCCCGCGGCCTTGCTGGTACTGACCGTGCTGGCCGCCCAGTTGGTAATCTTCCTGGTCGTGGACAACCACTGGAGCGCGCTGGGCTGGGTGGCGCTATTGTCCGTGCTCCAGGTCTCCGCCGGTGCCATCTGCCACAATCATCACCACGTCCACACCTTTAATAAGCGCTGGCTGAACCGGGTCTATGAGTCCGTTCTCTACCTTCAGACCGGCACCAGCCCGCTGAGCTGGACGTTGCATCACAATATCGGTCATCACGGACATTATCTGACCCCCGAAGACGACCCTTCCGGCTGGCGCCATGCCGACGGCCGTCCCATGGGGCGGCTCTATTACGTGCTCACCAATACGGTCCGGATCTACCCCGAGATTCGCCGGATTGGTCAGAAACATCCCGGCCTGTACCGCCGTTTCAAGCGCATGTTTGTGCTCGCCAACTTGCCGCTATTGGTGCTGGCGCTCATTGACCCGGTGCGCACCCTGGTAGTCTTTGTGCTGCCCATGATGGGCCAACTCCTGGTGCTGCTGGACAACACCTACGGCCAGCATGCGGGGACGGGCACCCAGGACCACTTCCACGCCTCGAGGAACGTGGAGCTAGGGTTGTATAATCTTGCCTCCTGGAATCTGGGCTATCATACGGCGCACC
>CAYPKI010000282.1:0-2645 GCA_964411265.1 uncultured Alcanivorax sp.
TCCCCTCGGGTCAGGTCCACCACCTGCCACTCGTCCCTGTTAACCACAAGGTATTTCCCGTGGTGCGGACTATACTCAGCGACCAGCTCGCCCCACGTTTTCTTGCCTCTGGGCTTGATCAAATTCGCGAGCGCGGACCAGCTATTGCTCCTCTCGTCGAATGCGAAGGCCTTCCGGACATCGGCCCCCACGAAAAGAACCATCTGTTCGCGTGTCGAATCCCAGACGCCGCTCATGTACGCGCGGACCCCAGGGCCTGCGTTCAATTCGAGACGGGAATTCTCGAGCCGCACCCATGCCCCGTCCTGATCCCCCAGAGCCGGGTCATAACACCAGACGTGTCCCTGCATGTGGGAATAAAACGACGCGCAAATCGCCTCTCGTTCCGGATGCCATATCAAACGGCTGTACATGTGTGCCGCCCATGGCCGTCCGCGGGGCGTCGGCTCATTGGGCTCGCCGGAATTACCGAACATATCCTGCAGCGACGCACAGGACCACTTCTCCCAGCCGCGCTCGTCGCAGTGGATTTTCCAATTCTCCTCCTCCGTTAGCTGGACCCATTCATTGGCAACGACGTCGTAGGCGTCAAAATCGTTGCCACCGTAGTTGTTATGGCCGCCCCCAAAGTAATAGACATACCCGTTGCCGGCCGCGATGCCCGAGAAGGCCCGATAGTCCGGCTCTTCGTCGTCCTCGCTGGGCTCGGGACCCATCGCAGCTGCGGGCTCCAGGTCCACCCACGTGTTCACAGGGATCTCATTTGCGGCTTCACTAGCTCCCGGCAAAAGAAAAACCAATAAGGCGGCAATGAGCCCGGCACGAGCTGCCCCTGGCCTGAAATCGCATCGTCGACTATGCAAGTTTGCCAAGACAGTGCTCCCTGTTTTTCCATTAGGCCTGCGGAGCTCACTCGCCGCTTGCCCGACGGCTCGTTGGGGCTCCATCCAATCACGACCGCACACCAGAAACAACGCGCCGACTTTCAGTTGTTTTTTACTCTATGCATAACCCGACTGGGCCGTTCGTATCTGGCCAGCGGGCTAAAGCGGGTACCCCTTTTCGGCTAAACGCTTCCGCAGTCCCGACAGAGGATAGCCCATTTCATACGCCTTCCGCGCTGCCTCTCTCGCTTCTTCATAAGCGCCCATGTCCACGAGCAGAAGGCCGAGATTGTAGTGTCCTTCCGCGGACCGGGGCATAAGCTCCAAACCCTTTTCGTACTTTCGCTTGGCCTCCTCCAACCGGCCCATTCTATGTAGGTAAATCCCGTAAAGAATATAATTGTTGCCGTCCTCCGGACGGAACTGGATGGCCCTTTGCAGATAACATTCCGGCGGGAGCTGATGTTTTGACGAAGAGGGCGCCTTGCCCTTTTGCTCGGTGCCCTCCGTAAAATATCGGATGATCGCAAAGAGGGCTTCGTGATGGTTGGGAAAGGCGCGCAGCGTATAATTCAGATCGCCCAGCGGATTGGGGTGATGCTCGCCCCCGCGCAGCGTCTTCACCTTGGAAGTGAAATGTGAACGCTCGACCACCCTCAGCTTTTGATCCGCGGAAGAAAACTGGTTGTAATCCAGCCCCCCGCCTGTATAGCCCTGATTCGCGTGCGGGAAACTGGAGCAGGGGCGCCCCTGGATAGAGTCTCCCACCCATGGTGCTTCCTCACTTGCCCGAACGGCTTGTCCACCGAAAATCGATAGAAGGGCTGCTCCCGCGACCAAAAGGCTGGGGAACGGCTTTAGCATCGAAGGTCGGATTGTCATCACAGCTCTCCGAAGCGCAAACGATGGTCGCGCAAACCGCTCGGCTTCCGTGAGGAGGCCGGGATATCGTCTCAGTATCCGATCGACACGGATTATTGTCACGAGTAGGCGCCTTCGCTCGTCTGCAACGGTGCCTTATATTCATACCAAAACGAAAGCGCGGCTCATGGCTGCGTCAGCGCCTGATAGAGCAGGCGGCCGGCGAACCGCCCTGCGGTTCGATCCCATGGCGTGAACCGTCGGAGCTGGAAGCGATCGCAACGTCCGGTCCGGTTGGCGCCCCAAGCCGTGGAGACCGCCGCTCGGAAGCCCGCCTGGCGAACCATGCTGACATGGTCTTCGCGATAGTCGATATTCGGCCTGCCATTGGGGTAGGCGAACAGCTCCACCCGCTCGGATAGCAGGTGCTCCAGTGCCTCCCGGCTTTGCCCAATCTCTTGACGGGCATCCTCATCCCGGAGTCGAGCAAGGATGGGGTGGTTCACCGTGTGAGCACCGATCTCCATACCGCTCCGGCGGAGCTCCCGGAGCTGGCTGGCATCCATCATCAAGCCCGCGGGGCGTTCAAGGCCGACCGCTTGCCGCAGTGAAGCCACGGCTTCATCCCGCCGGTGCAGATCCAGGCCCCGAAGCCGGGCCAGCAGGCGACCCAGGCTCTCCAGCCGCTGCTGCTCGTCCCCCGTGGGCAGGAAGCCGAGCCCGAGATCGTTCGCCGCAAGGCCGGCATCGGGAGCGTTGCGGATCGTCTCGACCACCTCGTCGTTCCACATGCAGCGCCCCAGTGTTCCCGTGGTGACGAAGAAAGTGGCGGAGACCCCGTTCTCATTGAGAATGGGGAGCGCCCGCTGGTGGTTGTCCGCATAGCCGTCGTCGAAGGTG
>CAYPKI010000283.1:0-434 GCA_964411265.1 uncultured Alcanivorax sp.
TGGGCGTCCTTGGCCGTAGTCAGGACTCGGGGTCTTTCACGCAACTGCCCAGTGCTGCACCCAATGATGAAGACGATCCCATGGTCTTCCGTCTCTCCGCCAACCTGGTCTTTTAACAGGAGAATACCGTCATGCTTCGTATCATTCTGATAACAATAGGGCTGACGCTGACCGGACTGGCGCGAGCGGAGATCGTGGTGGTGGCCTCGTCCGAACTGAACCTGGGCAAGCTGTCCAGCGAGGCTGTGCGTCAGGTTTTCAGCGGACGCAAGAGCTCCGTCAACGGCAAAAACGTGACGCCGCTGGACCTGCCGGCGGAAAGCGATGTGCGGGCAGCGTTTTACCAGAAGGTGCTGGATATGAATGCGTCCCAGCTGCGCTCGCACTGGGTGCGCATGAGCTTTACCGGCAAGGGCGAGCCGCCGGAAATGCTC
>CAYPKI010000283.1:444-2633 GCA_964411265.1 uncultured Alcanivorax sp.
TCTCCGGGGGAGATGAGCTCAAGGCACGCTTGAGTTCCGGCGATTCCAACGGCATTGGGTATATGGAGGCCAGCGATAGGGAAGGCAATCTCGAGGTGGTCTACCGGGTAGAGTGACACCCCGCTGCGGCGGACAGGGAACGCCCGCCGCAGCCCTCCTTAATCCGCTGTTTCGGCGTCCAGCAAATTGTGGCGCACGGCAATGAGCGTCATTTCCACATCACTGCTGATGCCCAGCTTTTCGAAGATCCGGTACCGGTAGGTATTCACCGTCTTGGGCGACAGGTAGAGCTTGTCCGCGATCAGTTGCACCTTCTCGCAGTTGACGATCATGGTCATGATCTGGAGCTCGCGCTCGGACAGCAGATCCAGTGGCGACGCCTCGGGCTCATTGAAGGGCTTAAGGGCCATCGTCTGGGCAATATCCGGACTGATGTAACGCTGCCCCGCATGCACCATCTTGATGGCGCGCACCATTTCGTCGAGCTCCGCACCCTTGGTGAGATAGCCGGCCGCGCCGGCGCTCAGCAAACGGGACGGGAAGGGTTCATCATTGCATACAGTTACGGCCAAAACCTTGATGCCCGGGTCCTGACGCAGCATCTTGCGCGTGGCTTCCAGACCGCCGATCCCGGGCATCTTGACGTCCATGAGCACCACGTCCGGCTCCAGCTCCCGAGCGAGGTCCACGGCCTGTTCACCCGTTGACGCCTGGGCCACGACCCGAATGTCCGGGACATCTTCCAGCATGCGACTGATGCCCGTACGCACCAGGTCGTGATCATCCACTACCAGTAGATCCGGCATCTCCCCCCCCCTTCTGTAATCTGCCTCCCTGAAGCTTTATCTGCTTCGAGAGTAGCGTAAAGGCGGTATTATTGGGAAGCCGGGCCAGCTCTGCAATATAAAAAACCCTGAATATGCAGCAAAATGCTGCGATCTCCATTATCTTGAACGGACCACGGACGCGACAACACGCAAGCAACAGAGAACCTGCTAGACCACGGACATGAGAAAGAGAACGAAACCGGCTACCAGCAACGCCGGCACAACGAAGCCCATCCAGTCCTGCGTGCTGCCCTTGGGCGATTCCTTGATCGCATGTTTCATGCGCGGGAAGAGAAAGATCAGCATGGCCCCGAGGAACAGGGCACTTAGAATCTGCATCCAGTCCATAAAAGACGATCCGCGCGGTCTCCCGCCGGTACCATCGGCACCGGCGGGGAAGGCCGCTTACTCGTTCGCAGCGCCCAGCAGATGCAGCAGGGCCTGGAACATGTTTAACAACGAGATGAACAAGCCGGCGGTCGCCATGATGTAGTTGGTTTCACCGCCGTGGATGATGCGCGAGGTTTCCCAGAGGATCAGACCGCTCATGATCAGCACAATGGCGGCATTGATCACCAGGAACAGGATCGGCATCTGCAGGAAGATGTTCAGGACAGCGGCGCCAATCACCACGAACAGTCCCACGAAGAGGAAGCCACCCATGAAGCTGAAATCCCGGCGACTAACAACCGCGTAAGCGGAAAGGCCCAGGAAAATGGCCCCCGTGCCGCCCAGCGCCGTCATGACAATGGTCGGATCAGCGGCCAGGTAATACCCCACCACTGGTGCCAGCCCCAGGCCCAACAAACCGGTAATCGCAAAAATGACCGGAATGCCGGCTGCGGATTCGGCCGTGCGCGGCAGTACAAACCAGAGCATGACAATGCCGGCGATACTGCTGATCAGGCCTGCGCCATGGCCAATGCCCATGACCAGACCGGCATAGGCCATGGCCCCGCTGAATAGCAGCGTCATGGACAGCAGCAGATAGGTGTTTTTGAGCACCTTGTTAATGGATGGTGCGCCCGCTTGCCCACCGGTATAAGGGAGATTTTGCTCGTTCATGGAAACTCCACCATAGGGTTCAGAATTTGCGTCCGAAGGATAGCAGTCGGCAGAGCGTGGCACCATAGAAAGCAGGCCCCTCACACCCCCTTGAATTTGAGGGCATGATCGCCGACGTCAAGGTTTGATCCACAGGCGCGGCAGAAGTTCCGCCGGGGCGCCGGGGAGGATGAACTACATCCCTGGCGTTCACGCCCATCCAGGCCGGCTTTGGCGGTTCCGATTTCTTCCGGACAAATCAGTCGAACGATGGGTTCGAAGCAGGGCCACAGCCTCCGCCAGACAAAAACGGGGCCG
>CAYPKI010000284.1:0-2607 GCA_964411265.1 uncultured Alcanivorax sp.
GGAGTTACATGAACCGGAACTGTTCCCAGGAGAACCCCCAATGATGGAACAAGACGCAAAACTCAAACTCGGTACCCTGATCGCCTCGGCACTGGTGATCGCCGCCTGTGGTGGCGGTGGAGGCGGCAGCGATGATGGCAATAACAACAACGACGACTCGGGGCCTAGTTATGATGGCCAAACCAGTGCAGCGCAAATCGATACTCAAGATAATGCTAAACATCTTGGCCGGGCTTCTGCCGAAGGCGCCCGCAAAGCAAGGGGCCAAGATTCCGCGCCAGCTCTAACTGGCGTGACAGTAGAGGGTAGCGATAGTCGCGAACTTCTGAAGGAAACAACGTTCGAATTGATTCAGCAGGCTGAAAGCAAATTGACCGTATCGGGCGTGGATTTTGATGTTCCTGACGACTGTGGATCAGGCAACGCAGTTTTCAGCGTGGATAATGACGACATCAACTCAAACGGCGGCTTTGAGCAAGGTGCACTGACTTACAATGACTATTGCGCAGGGTCCGCCCAAGACGGTGCTACTATAAATGGTACTGTTAACTTCAACTTCTCGTATGACAATTCCAATCCGCCCCTGCTAACCAAAACCGAGTACGATTACGATGCTGTGGAGGTCACCGATAACGCGACCAGCGTTACGCGCACCATTAACATGTCGATGGCGTGCAACTACAACAATGGCACCCTTGCATCTTGCACCTTTAGTGAGGCCTTCACCGGGATTAATGGTGTTACCTACAAGATCGAAAACGTTAAGGTAACAGGTAACGGTCCCTATGGATTAGATGCAAGAGTGTTCCATCCGGATTACGGTTATATTGATATCAGGTCAACGACCGATGTTACTTATGGCTGCAACAACGGAATGCCAGATGGCGGTGTCATCAAATTCAGTGACGGCACACACTCGGTTGTGGTTTCTTTTCTCTCGAACTGTAACGGCTTTACTGTAAGTTACAATGGGGTCAGCACAGTAACCGTTAATTATTAGGCGCAAAAAATAGAGTCAACAAAGCCCGGGGTGGTCCTCACCCCGGGCTTTTTATTTCAACCAGGGAGCAGGTACATCCAGCCCTAGAAGAAAGGCCAAATGGAGATAGTAAAATGGAGCGGGAAACGAGGCTCGAACTCGCGACCTCAAGCTTGGCAAGCTTGCGCTCTACCGACTGAGCTATTCCCGCTTATTTTGAAAGGCAAAAGTGGGCGCGGAGAAAGCGCCCATTTTCTTCTGGTGTCCCCTGGGGGAGTATCTGGCGCTAAAGCGCCTCAGCTCGCACAGGGCCACACGGTTACTGCGTGCATTCCAGCGGCTTCGCTGCTGGTCAAACCCCTGTAAGGTTGGTTGGACTCCCCAACGGGGTCAATTCATGCATGCGCTAAAGCGCTACTTTTCTGGTGTCCCCTAGGGGAGTCGAACCCCTGTTACTGCCGTGAAAGGGCAGTGTCCTGGACCACTAGACGAAGGGGACAAATCGGTTCGAAGCACCGTTGTCTTCGGTCCCGCGAAAACGGCGCAGAGTGTAGGAGGCGGACAGCGAGAAATCAAGGGCTTGTTGGGCAAGCATTGACCGGCCGGCGGAGGAGTGCTCACATAGGAATCCATTGCCATTCCACGGAGTTTCGCATGACACTCAAGGTCTACGGAGCCGCGCTGTCGCCTTATGTGCGCAAGGTCCGGGTCTTTCTGGAAGAGAAAGGTTTGGAGTACGAAACCGTCCACATCGACCCCAATGACCCGCCCCCGGACTACCATGCCATCAATCCGCTCATGCGGATCCCGGCGCTGGCCGACGGCGACCGGGTCCTGGCGGACTCGGCCGTGATCTGTGCCTATCTGGAGCGCCGGTTCCCGGATCCGGCCCTTTATCCGGCAGATGATTACGACTACGCCCGGACCCTTTGGTTCGAAAAGTACGCCGACGAGGAACTGGGTGTGAACTGCACCCGCACCATCTTCCGAAACCGCGTGGTCATGCGCCTGCTGGGTGGCGACTGTGACGAGCAGGCCGTGCAGCAGGCCCGGAGCGAGGCGTTGCCGCCGCACCTGGACTATCTGGAGCAGCAGATCGGTGAACACGGCTTCCTGGTGGGAGAGCGCTTCTCCGTCGCCGATATCGCCATGGCCAGTCAGTTCACCAATATGCAGCACGGCGGGGAAGAAATCGACGCCGAGCGCTGGCCGCGAATGGCGGCCTATGTGGAACGCATCCAGGCGCGCACGATTTTCCACCAGCACGTCGAAAAGGAAACCGGCTTTATCAAGAAAGCTCTGGGCTAGAGGCTGTTGGAAAAAACCTGGCGCACTCAGCGTGGCCTGAAGCGTGCGGCTGTTGTGCTTTGTTGCGACGGACAGGCTGGTTCCCTGTCCGAGCGACAAAGTGCCGCAGATACGCGCTCCAGGTCGCCCTTGGGGGGCCTTCAGGCTGGCCCGCAATCAACGTTCCCATTTTCCGACGGGTAGACACCCACCTTCAAAATGGCGCCCCGATGGCAAACCGGCCTGAGAGCCTGAGTACGCAACGGCTTTTTGAACAGCCTGCTAGACTCGGCAGCGTGCGCGGCGGCGGTAGGACCCGGGCGAACAGCCTGCCCAGCGAC
>CAYPKI010000285.1:0-2597 GCA_964411265.1 uncultured Alcanivorax sp.
GCCCGGTGCGTCCTGGGCAGCGATTACTTCCAGCAGGCGTACCTGAAGGGTGCTCTCGTGGTCCGGGTAATGCAGGATCTCGGCACGAACATGATCACTGGGTCCGGGATTGACGTCATTCCGGTCGACGACGACGACATTCTGATTAACCTTGCGGTTCTGGGGCTCGATAAAATCTACCCCGCCTTCGCGGAAAAAGAGCCCCACCAACTCGGTCGTCCCCCGCTCAAGGATCTCCACCACGCGGGCTTCGCGCTTGCCGGAACGGCCGCGAGCCTCGGCGCCGACCATGACCCGGTCGCCATCCAGCACGGAGCGCATTTGCTTGGGCGGCAGGAAATAATCATCCTGGCTCTTATCATCGGGCACGAGAAAACCGAAGCCGTCCCGATGACCCTGCACACGGCCCGCGATCAGATCCATGCGTTGCGGCAGGCCGAAACGCTCGCGCCGGTTCTGCACCAGCTGACCGTCGCGCACCATGGCCCGCAGGCGCCGGTGAATCCCCTCCTGGCCGGCTTCATCATCGATTTCAAGCTGCTCGAGGACTTGCTCCTCCGACATGGGTCGCCCCTGGTCGTTGAGCAGCTGGAGGATCACCTCGCGGCTGGGAACCGGGCGTTCATACTGGGCTTGCTCACGGTCCGCATTGGGGTCACGGTAGTTTGTATTGCTTGACATCAAGTTCCTTGCTGAGCATGAAAAGACACCGCCATCAGCTCGAGGCGCGGCGCCCGCGGAATTTACCATTTTGACATCCGCGCATCATATACTAGAATGCCGCCGCTTTGGCGGTGAGGCCTTTGAGCCAGTCCGCAAAAAAGCCGAGGTGGCGGAATTTGGTAGACGCGCTAGCTTCAGGTGCTAGTGGGCGAAAGCCCGTGGAGGTTCAAGTCCTCTCCTCGGCACCAATTCAAAATGGGCTCCCGCGGGAGCTCGTTTTATATTCGGGTCCCGTATGACCAGCCTATCCGTGCGCTCCCTGATCCTCGTAACGCTCATGCTCGGCTTACTGGCTGGCAGTCCTCTGGCACAGGCTACCGACGGGGATGAAAACGCGCCGGACAAAACTGCACAGGAAGCGTCCACGAGCGAGTCCGAACGCGAGGACGTCTTGCTGCGCAAGATGATCCTCATGGGCTTTCCCGCTGCAGCGGTGGGCGGCCTCATCATCGCACTCATCGTTACCCGGAAGAAGCGCCCGCGGCGTCCCGACGACTCCGGTTAAGCCCGGTTCATCTACCCTTTCCCCGAATCAGCACATTGGGGTTCAGAACCCCGCCCGGATCCAGGCGTCCCTTGATCGCCTCCAGCACCTCGCCGAACAAGGCCGGGCGCTGCTGCGCATACCAGTGCCGGTGAAGTTTGCCCACCGCGTGGTGGTGCGTAATCGTGGCTCCGAACGCCATCAGCGTATCGCTCGCCACCTGTTTGATCGCCCACCACTGATCCAGCAGTGCGCCTTCGCGGCCCGGCGCGATGAAGGTGTAATAGGGCGCCGGACCATCCGGATAGACATGCGTGAACCGGCAACTCAACAGACCCGTGCCACAGTGCTCGCGCATGGCTGCCTGGACCCGCTCGCGCAGCGCCTGGTCCAGCTCGGCGAACCCATTCCAGGTCACCGCCGTCTCGAAAGTGTCGGCGATCATACCCAGACTGACCAGCGCTGACTGACGGTAGGGCGCACGCAGGAAGGCGTCGCGCCATTGCCCCCCTTCGCCGCCACCGCCTTGGTCGGTGCCATTACTGTAGTCCGGTCCGCTGGAGACCCGGCCGCCGTAGTCCCGGACCATGGCGAGCGCCCGCTCCATCCAGGCTTGAAGCGGGTGATCATGGCTCTCGAACGCCAGCAGCAGCACCTGGTGGAAATCGCCGGAGACCTCGTTGATGAGCGCTTCGGTGGCATCGAGCAAGCGACAATTGGCCGGATAGAGCCCGGACTGTGCCAGCGCACGAGTGGCTTCCACCGCCTGCTCGAAGTGCGCGAACTTCACCGACGCCCGGGCGCGATACACCGGCGGGCGCTGCACCCGGATCCACGCCTCCGTAATCACCCCCAGTATACCCTCCGAGCCCAGCATGAGCCGATCCGGGCTGGGGCCGGCGCCGGAGCCGGGCAGGCGCCGGGACACCACCTCACCGGCCGGGGTCACCATGCGAACGCTTTCGACGAAATCGTCCATGTGCGTATAGAGGGTGGCGTAATGGCCACCGGCACGGGTGGCGATCCAGCCGCCCAGGGTGGACATCTCGAACGACTGCGGGTAATGACGAAAGGTGAAACCGTGTTGGGCCAGCTGCTCCTGCAGGACCGGCCCACGCGCGCCGGCCTGAATGCGCGCGGCCGAGGAGACCGGATCCACCTCCAGGACCCGATCCATGCGCGCCAGATCCAGGGTCACATGGCGCGGCGCTTCATCACGGCCACATTCCACGCCGCTGACCACCGAGGTGCCGCCGCCATAGGGAATTACGGCCACGTCATTCCGCGCCGCCCACTGCAGCACATTGCTGATATCGGATTCGTCGCGCGGAAACGCCACGAGGTCCGGTGCCGCTGCAAAATCACCGTGAAACCCGCGCACCAGATCGCG
>CAYPKI010000286.1:0-1869 GCA_964411265.1 uncultured Alcanivorax sp.
TGGCCGGCGATCTCCTTGCGGACCTGCCCCACATCCGTGGGCAGCCCGTTTTGATCTTCGCTGCGGTGGGACACGGGATCGCCGTTGCCATCCAGGCTATAGCCGTGGAAGAAAAGCATTTCCAGCCTTTCATGGTTAAGCACCAGCACCCCCTGGGAGTCATCCCCCGGCATGGGGAAGAACTTCATGCCGTCATGCCACTCACCGGTCTGCTGGTTCTGTTCCTCGGCGGTGTTGCTGCCGTCGGCGTTGAAGCCGGGGAAGCGGCCCAGAATACCCGTGCCCCAGGGGAGCAATGCTTCCCAGGTGTAGCCCTCCGGCAATTGAAGATCATTGACCTCGGCCCCGGAAACGCCTTTCACGGAACTGAACTTCAATTCGGGCCTAGTCTCATCGCCATTGCCACTGTCGCCATGGCCGCTACTATTATCGCTACACGCCGAGAGACCCGCGCCGGCAAAAACGGTTCCCGCGGCAACGCCCAAACCGCCACTCAAAGCGTCGCGCCGCGAAATCCGCGCGCGCAGCACGCTGTCAAACGGCGTCCCGTGATGATTGCGCTCCTCAAGGGGATGGGATTCGGCACCCGCTTGGGTACTGACAGAGTCAGCATCACTGTGGTCTTTCACGTGGGTCTCCATGACGGGATTCAGCGTCTTGGTCGCCAAGGCTGAAGGCTTATCTTGTCCGTTTGATTACATCATCATGACCGGGTCTCCATAGCCAGCCGATTAGCCCAACTTCTCGCTACCTCTATCGGCAATCGTCCAGCATCCTGTGAGCTGAGGATTACATCGGGAGGCGTCGGTGATTTGTCCGCTTTTCTCCTCGCCAGATTTATCGTGCGGGGTTGCGGTTAATGAAACACGGAGAACACAGAGGTCACGGAGATTTCGGGGCCCCTGGCTGCGCGGCAGGTGTCGTCGATAGCACGCACCTCAGGCAGTCGCCGCTTTGTTAATCGACTGGTCTCCGTTTTGCTGCTCCCGCCAGAGCGAGTAATGCATCTGCTGGATCAGCCAGGATTGCGCGCTGGGGCCGTTCTCCGGTCCGCCCAGCCATTGCTCCAGTTTCAGGGCCATGGACGGACTGATGGCCGCCCTGCCATTCAGTACGCGGGAGAAGGTCACGCGGGAGACATTGAGCTGATCCGCCGCTTCGGTAGTGGTAATACCCAGTTCGGGCAGGATATCTTCCTTGATGGTTTCGCCTGGATGCGGCGGTTCATGCATGGTCGTCATGGCTCGGCCCTCAATGATGATCCCGATAATCCACCAGCACGGCATCCTGGCCCTCGAAGGCGAAGGTCAGGCGCCAGTTGCCGCTCACCTTCACGGCTCAGTGGCCGGCCACCGCGCCCTTCAATTCGTGCAGCCGCCAACCGGGAATATTCATATCCTGCGGTCGCTGCGCCGCGTCGAGCCGTGCCAGCTGGCGCCTGAGCTTCGCTGCGTGTTGCGGATTCACGCCTGAAACGGAACCGGTACGGTATAGCCGCTCCAGGCCCTTGTGCCCGAAACTTCTGATCATCGACGATCCTTATCCGATACAGATAGTGTATCGCGTATCGTTACACGTTACACGTTACACGTTACAACAGGAAAGCAATCAAACGGAGGGACGCACGGGATACAGGCCGGAACAGGCACGAAGTCCCCACAACCAGCGCCGTCCGATAGCCAGGGCGTACCGTCGCATGGCCTCGACGCGGCCCAGCGCCTGTAACTGGCTGTTGGTACGGGGCCGCATATGATGCATCCAGGTGTCCGGGTCGATGCCCAGCCGCTGGAAAACCGGCAGCGCACCAGCGGGGATGGCTCCGCGCTTGTCCTCGCGCAGCGCCCGCCCGGTCTGATCCACCAGTTCCAG
>CAYPKI010000286.1:1879-2567 GCA_964411265.1 uncultured Alcanivorax sp.
CTGGCTTCCTCTATCAGCGATCGCTCAAAACCATGTAAGCTGAGGATTAAATTTAGGGGTGTCCCTGATTTTTTCTGCCCGACCAGTTTGATCCACCAGTTCCAGATAGTCCATAAGCCGGACGGCGCCAATTCCATCCAGCTCGGCCTGATCCGCCGAATCCGCGGTCACCAGCGGCGCGAGCCTCGGCCATTCCTCCGGCTCCGCTGGTTCGCGCGACTCGTGACCATGGGCAACCTCCGCACTACGCTGCTGCACCGAGGTGTAATTCGAGTCTTCCGGCGTCTCGGCGATACCAGCCCGGACCGGGTTGAGATCCACATAGGCCATGCACGCCAGCACCGCCCGCTCGTCCAGCAGTGCCTGGCTCTTGAAGCGACCCTCCCAGAAACGGCCTTTGCAGCCGTCCTCGCGATTCGCCTCGGTGGCGATGGACTCGTTCAGGCAGCGCATGAACCAGCTGATATCCATCAGCCGCTCGCGCCAGAGCGCGGCTACACGGGCCACCTCGTCCGCCTCCGCTTCGGTAACGTCTTCGCCCGCCAGATAGATGCGCACCGGCTCCGGCCCCTTGAACAGCTGCGTCCACCGGCGAAGCACTTCGTCATCGCCCCAGGCCGCCGCGCGCTGCACATCCACCCGCAGCACCACATGGTAGTGGTTGGACATGATCGCGTAGGCATAGAGA
>CAYPKI010000287.1:0-2550 GCA_964411265.1 uncultured Alcanivorax sp.
CCCGCGGCCACCGGCTTGAGGTGCGCTGCCTGAACCTCGGCCTTGCCGCCCCCGGCACACCAACCCGCAACAGTCCGCGACGGTTTTTGACGCTCAAGGTTGCCATGCTCTGCGGGCGAGAGAGGGGATTATGGTCGACTGGCGAGAAGCAGACTTTCTGATTCTGGAAAAGGATGAAGGCGCGGTTGTGCCCGGCGTTGGTGTGCGCGGACTATCGCCTGAAGCCCGCGGTCTTTTCCCGGCCGGCCTCTGGAATAAAAGGCCCCTGCTCACGGCCCTGGCCGCGCGGCGCGTTCACCTGGGGCTTGTCCCCGCCGAGGAGGCGCGTTCCGCGCTGGATGCAAGGGACGGCCAAATGTTCTGGCTGCTCGACTATCGTCCGGAGCCGGCCAAATTCCGGTTTCTTGAAGGCCTTGAGTGGGAGTGCCTGTATTATAACGATATTGCCCTGATTGATGATCTGCTGCGCCAGCGGACGCTGCCGCCCTGCTTCGACTATCCAATACTGACACTTGATCAGGTCATCGCACTGAGTCGGTGGGAGCACGTTCAGAACCTGGATCTGTTTTGCAGGTTGGAGGAACAAGAGCTAACCGCAGACGACTGGGAGCTCATTCTTGCCGGGCGAAGACTCGAGGGCTTGGTGAGGCAACACCCCTATGCCCGCCTGACGGAATACCGACAAGCCGTGCATGAAGATACCGACCGGGAGAAACTGCGCAGCCTGGAACGGCATCTGCAGGCCAACCCGGGGCCGGACGGCCTTTTCGCCTCGGTTCCGCTGCCCCCGTGGCTTGGCCACACGCAACAGATCCGTTCCCCCCGGACGATCTTCCAGATCCGAGACCAGGCGGAAAACCTTGGTCACGAGGCCCTGTCCAATTGCGCGCTGGGGGAGAATTGCCTGGTGGAAACCCGGGTCGCGGAGCGCACCGTCTACCTGTGGGTCGACTGGTTGGGCGAGTACGCGTCCGAAATGGCCGTTGATCAGGCCATTATCCTGGCCGAGGCGCATGACCAGGGGCATCGGCTGATTCGCTCGATCCGTACGGAACTGGAGGAAGATCATCCACCCCAGCTACTTCCGGATCGATTCGCTATCGTTCGGCCCGGCAAGCGACGCCGGCGCGGGAAGGAGGCCGGTCCCCCGCCGGGCTAAGCCGCGACAGTTTCTGACGCACCCTCGATTTTCAATATCCGCTCACGTAATCGGTTCAGGAGGCGGTATGCGACTTACGCGCGGGAATGAAGGACTCTTGGTGGATACCGGGGATCCGGAACTCATACTGGGGCTCACCGCGCGATTGTTGGCTGACCCGGCGAACTGGTCGTGCGTGATTCGTGACGAAGACCGGGGCATAGAGAACCCGGAGATTATTGAAGGGCTGGGGCTGGAAGAAGAGGAGGCGATGTCGCTGCGCCCGCCGGAGAAACTCCAGAGGATGGCAAGCGAGTCTCTGGAAGCGGCGTGGCAGCGCGACCGCGCCTACCGAAATGCCTGCTATTTTTCCAGCAAACTGAGTCTCAGCGAGCTGGAAACTCGCATGCTCGCTTTGATCTTTCATATTGAATATGACTCGCTGCTCGCCGAGGCCGCCGAGCTGATCAAGGATATCTCCCGGAAAAAGCAGATCCGCATCCTGGCGGCCCTATTGGGCGCTTCCCCGAGCGAGGGCACCGGCGCTTTGAGCAATGACAGTCCATTGCTCCAGTTCGGACTCCTGGAGTCATCGCGGATGAAAAGGCACCCGAGCCTGGACGACGCCTTTACCGTGGAAGACTCGATCGCGGAGATTCTGCCGCAGACCAACCCCACCCCGGAACAGCTCATGTCGCCGTTTTACCGGCCCGCGCCGGGATCGTCGCTGTCACGGAACGACTTTCAGCATGTGGACTCGGACATCCGGACCATTTTGTCTCTCCTCGGCAACGCCCATTCGCACGGCAACACGGGCGTCAATATTCTGCTCCATGGCACCCCGGGGACGGGCAAGACGGAGCTCGCGCAACTGATCGGTGAGGAACTCCAGGCCAAAACGGGCTTCATTCCCGAGATCGACAGCGAGGGAGACAGTCTGAATGCCAAGCAGCGATTCCGTCAGCTCGCTGCTTGTGACTATATTCTCGGGCAATCCAGCGACGCCCTGGTCATTCTCGACGAGTGCGAGGATCTGATCTGCAATATGGGTTTCTCGCTGTTCAACTTTAACACCGGCGACAAGCTGCCCAAGGCCGCGATGAACTATGTGCTTGAACGGAACACCACACCCGTGATCTGGATCAGCAACACAACGGGATCGGTGGACCCAGCCTACCTGCGACGGTTCTCCTACATTCTCGAACTGGGCACGCCCGGCCCCAGGCAACGTGAAGATACCCTGAGTCGGGTTCTGGACGACTATCCCGTTTCACCGGAAACGGTATCGCGCATGGCGGAGTGCAAAGGCGTTTCACCCGCCCTGGCGCACACAGCCGCTCAAGCGGCTACCCAGGCTTGTCCGGATGAATCCGGGTTCGAAACCGTTATGACCCGGACCCTGAACAATCACC
>CAYPKI010000288.1:0-2524 GCA_964411265.1 uncultured Alcanivorax sp.
GAACCAGCGTGTGGCCGTCGTTACCGGCGCCGCTTCGGGCATTGGCCAAGCCCTCGCCAGGGAGTTTGCCGCTGCCGGCTGTCGTCTGGCGCTGAGCGACATCAACGAGCCCGGTCTGCGCGAGACCGCCGAAGAGCTGCGCCAGAATGGTCATGACGTCTTGACCACGGCCCTGGATGTGTCCGACCGCAACAGCGTTTATGATTTTGCCGAGCAGGTCATGAACCATTTCGGCGAAGTTCATATCGTGGTCAATAACGCCGGCGTGGCTCTGGGCGCCACAGTGGAGGACATGGGCTACGACGACATGGAATGGCTCATGGGTATCAATTTCTGGGGCGTAGTCTATGGCACCAAGGCCTTCCTGCCCTATCTGAAGCAATCGGACGAGGGTCATATCGTCAATGTCTCCAGTGTTTTCGGGCTGATCGGTATTCCCACGCAGTCTGCCTATAATGCGGCCAAATTCGCCGTACGCGGATTCACGGAGTCACTGCGCCAGGAGCTGGACATGGACAATGACGCTGTCAGCTGCAGCTGTGTTCATCCCGGCGGAATCAAGACCAATATTGCACGCAATGCGCGCATGAAAGATGTGTCCTCGGTCATGGGCAGCTCTGACCCGGACGAAAACATCGCCAACTTCGAAAAGCTTTTCCGTACGACGCCGGGCGACGCCGCCGATGCCATTATTCGCGGGATCCGGGGCGACCGCCGACGTGTGCTGATCGGTTCCGACGCGCAGATGATCGACAAGATGCAGCGTTCCATGCCCACGCTCTATCAAAAGCTCATTACCACCGGTCAGAGATTCATGGGGTAGGAGGTTTAGTATCGGCGCCAAACCCTTCTCACAAGCCTGCGAAAACAACAAGGAAGCCATCCTTGGTGTGTTGCGCGAGCATGTCGATAACGGGCGCCTGCTCGAGATCGGCAGCGGCACGGGGCAGCACGCCGCCTGGCTGCCGGCTTTTCTTCCCGGTATTGACTGGCAGCCATCGGATGTAGCTGAGTACCTGCCGGGCGTGCGGGCCTGGCAGGAAGAAGGCCCCGCGAATGTATGTGCGCCCCTGGAGCTGGATGTGCGTGCACCCTGGCCGGAGGCGACGTACGACTACATCTTTACCGCCAATACTTTTCATATCATGAACGCCGACAGTATCGATCTGTGTATCCGTCAGGCCGGGGCACATCTGGTTTCTGGCGGTCTGTTTCTGATCTATGGTCCCTTTTGTTATCAGGGCCAATGTGCCGACAGCAATGCTCGCTTCAATGCGATGCTACGCGACCAGGATTCGGCCATGGGCGTGCGCGATTACGAATGGGTCGAGGCCTGCATGACGGCCGCAGGGCTGGCGCCGGTAGCCGATCATGCCATGCCCGCAAACAATCGCTTCCTGGTTTTCCAACGCGCATGACACGCGCGCTTTGCGCGGCTGTTTACATTTTCTACAATACGAATTTCTGTTCAACTGTGAGTGAGCTATGAGCAACGAGGACAGCTCGCCCCGAGAGAGTTCACCCACGGCGGAAAGCGGAGAATGGACTCCCTTTGATGCCTTTTCGCTGGAAGAGCCGCTCAGACGCGCCATTGCCGACGCCGGCTTTCAGTATTGCACCCCCATCCAGGCACAGGTTCTCAGCCATACCCTGGCCGGCGCCGACGCCATCGGTCGAGCTCAGACAGGCACGGGCAAAACGGCTGCGTTTGTGATCACCATCATTGATGATCTGCTGAAAAACCCGGTGCCGGCAAAACGCTATGCGGGCGAGCCGCGCGCGCTCATTATTGCACCCACGCGCGAGCTGGCCATGCAGATCGAAAAGGACACCCAACAGCTTGCGCGGCACACGGATCTCCAGGTGATGAGCGTGGTGGGCGGCATGAATTTCAACCGCCAGCAGGAGCATCTGCGCACCCGCCTGCTGGACATTCTGGTGGCTACGCCCGGGCGGTTGCTGGACTTCGCCAACCGCCGGGATCTGTGGCTCGACCGGGTGGAGTCGCTGGTCATCGACGAAGGCGACCGCATGCTGGATATGGGGTTCATCCCCGATGTTAAACGCATAGTGCGCCTGACACCCGGATCAAGGCATCGCCAGACCATGCTCTTCAGCGCCACCTTCAACCAGGACGTCATGAACCTTTCACGACGCTGGACCCAGGACCCGGTGATTGTGGAGGTGGAACCGGAAAGCGTGGCGACGGAATCCGTCGAACAGAAGGTCTATGTCACCGAGACGGCGCAAAAGTTCAACCTGCTGTACAACCTGATTACCCACGAGGACCTGCACAAGGTCATCATTTTCGCCAACCGCCGGGATATTACCCGGAACCTGCACCAGAAACTGGAAAAAAAAGGCGTCAGCTGCGCCATGATATCGGGGGAGGTGCCCCAGAACCGGCGCATGAAAACCCTGGAGCGGTTCCGCAACGAGGGGACGCTCGACGAGGACGACGACGTGGTCGTGCCGCTGACGGGAACGGGGCTGAAGACGCTGTGACCGGGCCGCTCCCGGCCGG
>CAYPKI010000289.1:0-2438 GCA_964411265.1 uncultured Alcanivorax sp.
CAACAAAGTACACCAGCTGCACGCTTCAGGCCACGCTGAGTGCGCAAGGGGTTTTCAACAGCCTGTTAACCAGCCGTAGTTTCCAGCGCGGTCAACAGCAAACGCTGATACAGCCGCTCGCGCATCCCTTTGGGGTTCTGCAGTTCCATGCGCGCGAGCTCAGCCTGGTAATCCGCCGGGCGGGCGTGGGTGCGCATTGCGCTCCGCCCCAGCTGGAAGTAGTCCTTGCGACTAACTTCTTCCTTGAGCCAGTTGAGCGCGGGCAGCAGACGCTGCTCGGTAGCGTCGAAATCCGTACCCAGCGGGAAGGACGGAAAGGCCGCTTCGTCGGCGTGATCCGCCAGCCGTTGCAGGGTCTCGGGGCTGTTGTACCGGAAGCGTTCCGGAATGCTGTAATCGGCGCGCAGCTTGCCAGCCTTCTGCGCCTGTTCCCGGAGCTCATCCTGGAACCGGCTGTCGGCCACATTGAGCATGGCCATGACCACTTCCTCGTCGGTCCTGGCGCGCAGATCGGCTACGCCGTATTCGGTTACCACCATGTCGCGCAAATGGCGCGGAATGGTGTTGTGAGCATAGGAAAACACCACATTGGATTGCGCTTCGCCATCGCGCATGCGCCAGGCACGCGTCATGATCACGGAGCGCGCGCCGGCGAGCTCATGAGCCTGGCTAACAAAGTTGTACTGTCCGCCCACGCCGGACAGCACCCGGCCATCAGCAATCTGATCGGAGACGGCGGCCCCCAGCAGGGTCACACTGAATGCGGTGTTCATGAAACGCGCGTCCCGGCGCTGCAGCCGCTTGAGTTCTTCATCGCCGTAGAGATGATTGATAAAGCCGATCCGGGTCATATTGATCGCCGTGCGCTCGCGCTCGTTCAGCTCGCGCAGGCGCTGATACATGGCTTGCGGGCCCAGGAAAAAGCCACCGTGCAAGACCCGACCCTGGTTCAATTGGTCGCCGAAAAACAGACCCAGTGCCTCCCGCGTGGCCGAATCGTCCAGATCATTGGCCACGGTTTGTCCGCCCGGCAGATGCAGCCGGGTACCATCCACGCTCACACCCGGGCGCACAATGCCGACATCCTGAAGGCTAGCCAGCGCCTCGGCTGTCAGTGGTGACGCAATTCCCCCATGGCTACGCAACGCATCCAGCAAGGGCCAGCCTGGTGCGGCGTCGGGATCCTCCAGAACGACGGCTTGCAATGCGGGCCAGGCATAGACCGGCCGCCGAATCACGCCCTGATCCAGCAAACGCAGCAGGCCGTGATTTATCATTTCGCTGCAGCCGTACAAACCCTCATTAAAGGGCGTCTGCCCACCTTCCTGCCCCATCAACGAATGGTGTTCCGGTGGCAGCTTCAGTTCACGCAACAACGCCTGGTGATCGCCCGGATTCTGGTGGCGCCGCAGTGCATGATGCACCAGGGCGTCGCCCAGGGCCCCGATCCCGATCTGCAGAGTACCACCGTCCCGTATCAGCGTGCTGGCGTGCAGACCCACGAAATGGTCCTGCAGCCGCACGGGCATGTTGGGCATGCTGAACAGCGTTGTATGCCCCGCCGGATCATCCAGCAGAATATCCATTTCGGACAACCAGTCCCCCACCCGGGCATCATTATCCATGAAGGGCAGATCGGGGTGGAGTTGACCCAGGGTGACGATAGCCTCGCCCGCTTCCCGGCGGGCTTTCAGCAAGGGCAGCAACTCCAGCGACACTTCCGGATTACAGGAAAAACTGTAGGCACGGCCCTCATCCGTATCCTGCACGGCCAGCATCTGCGCCACCACATTAACCCCCCGGGCATTGAGATCCCGCGCCGCATGGGTATAGTTCACGCTGATGTAATGCCGCTGCGCATCGGGACTGTGCAGCATGGCCCCGGGTTCGAAGAAGAATTCGTAGACGCGGATATTGTCCGGCAATTGCCCGCGCCGCAGGGGGGCCAGGTAGGCGGGTTCCTCGTAATCGCCAAAGATGCGTTCGCCGAAAGGCTGCAGAAAACGCTTTTCCAGGCCACTACCTGCCGCCGGACGGCCCAGCGACAAAGCGGTGTAAATCTCCAGCTCCACCGACGGGTTTTCCTGCGCACGCTGATAAAGCGCGTTCAGAAAGCGGTTGGGCTTGCCCAGCCCCAGTGGCATGCCCAGGCGGACCTCACCGCCCGTGCGTTTGATTACCTCATCAGCCGCGGCCAGGGCATCATTCATCTCTTCAGGCACACAAGCCTCCAGCGTCACAACCAGGATTCAGCGCCATGGACGACGCACAGAGTCGATTCTCTATGAACAGCGGCTTGCATTCCAGCCTGGATATCGGCCTGTTGAAGGCAAGCGCCCCCTACCTTGACCTTGATCAAGTCGTCGCATGGCCGGACAGGACAAAGGGCTTTATCCCGTCCCGCACACCGCCGATCCATAACGACGCATGAGCTCGCT
>CAYPKI010000290.1:0-2426 GCA_964411265.1 uncultured Alcanivorax sp.
AAAGGTGACCATGTCGGGCAGGGGACCCACGGTGACATTGCCCAGGTGCGTCAGGTTGCTGTCATAGAACGCGACCACACCGTCTTCGGTTGCCGGGTCGTCTTCAATGGCTACGGCGATGGTGCCATTGTGTACGGCCACACTGTTGGCGGTTTCGCCGTGCGCCGTGGCGTCAATGGTATCCACGAGGGTGGGGTTGGACGGCGAGGCAATATCAAGCACATCCACGGTAGCCGCATCCGCGTTCACTACATAAAGACGGTCCGTGGAGGGGTCGAAGGCCACGATCTCGGCTGCGCCCTCGTCGAAGACGTCGGACTCATACTGGCCCAGTTGCGCCAGTTTTATGATGGTGTCCCCGTTACCGGCCGGACCCTGGGTGCCCTCCGGACCCTGAGCGCCTTCCGGGCCCTGGGCACCTTCCGGGCCCTCGGGGCCTGCCTTTCCGTCGTCCCCGTCGTCGCCGCTACAAGCGGCCAGCAAGCCGGCTGTAAGAACCATCAGGGCAAGCTGCCTCCAAAAGTCTGGTGTCAACATGATTCCTCCATGTGCGATAGAAAAGCTGGAAGCCCGCACGATAGGGAGGGTTTGTGAAGCCTTTGTATCGAGACCATGACGATTCCATGGCATCTTCATGCCATGGGGTGGGTAGCCGGGAGAGGAGAGGCACGCTACAATTCCGGGAACCTATTCAGCGGAACAGGAAATCACTCCGGTGAATCCTTACCCGGACATTGCCCGGCTTTCCAACGCTCCCGCCCACTGGCGATGGTGACGCACCCGCGTGTGTTCTCGCACGCCCCGCATTTCTTTTGCAGCGTCTGAAAACATCCTGGTTGGGGATCCCGCATGTCACCGGAACAACTTGCTGAATACGCCCGCGCCGGCTTCAACCGTGTGCCCCTGGTACGCGAGGTGCTGGCCGATCTCGACACGCCGCTGACCGCTTACCGCAAGCTGGTCGCTGAAGGGCGCTATTCCTGTCTCTTTGAATCCGTCCAGGGCGGGGAGCGCTGGGGCCGTTATTCCATTATCGGTCTGCCCGCCCGGGAGGTGGTGCGCATCACCGGCAACCACATCGAGGTGCGCAACGACCAGGGTGGCTACAACGAAAATTCGGATGATCCCATGGCCTGGGTCGAGGCCTACCGCAATCGCTTCCGCTCGCCCGAGATGGCCGGCCTGCCTCGTTTCAACGGCGGTCTGGTGGGCTATTTCGGCTATGACAGCGTGCGCTATTTCGAGCCCCGACTGGGGCCGGCGCGCGGGGCGGACACCCTGGGCGTGCCCGATGTGGTGCTGATGTGCTGCGAGGAAGTCGTGGTCTTCGACAACCTGCGGGGCAGCCTTTTCCTGGTGGTGCATCTGGATCCGGACGCGGAGGGCGAGCTCGAGCGCGGCCGGCAGCGCCTGGACGCGCTGGCCGAGCGTCTGCGGGCGCCGCTGGCCGAGCCGGACGAAAGCCCGCGGGGCCGTCAACTCGCGGAAGACGAATTTGTGTCCGAATTTCCGCGGGCCGAGTACGAAAAAGCCGTGGAGCGTATCCGCGACTATGTGCTCGCCGGTGATGTTATGCAGGTGGTGCCCTCCCAGCGTATGTCCGTGCCCTACTCGGCGCCGCCGCTGGATATTTATCGAGCGTTGCGTTATCTCAATGCTTCGCCCTATATGTTCTATCTGGACCTGGACGACTTTCAGATCGCCGGTTCGTCACCCGAGATCCTCACCCGATTGGAAGGCGATAGGGTCACGGTGCGCCCCATTGCGGGTACTCGCCGCCGCGGGCACAGCTTCGAAGAAGACCGAGCCCTGGAAGAGGATCTGGTGAATGATCCCAAGGAAATCGCCGAACACCTGATGCTGATTGATCTTGGCCGCAATGACGTGGGCCGGGTCTCGCAAGCGGGCACCGTGGGCCTTACCGAGCAGATGGTAGTGGAGCGTTACTCGCACGTTATGCACATTGTCTCCAATGTCGAGGGCCAACTGCGCCCGGGCCTGGGGCCGCTGGATGTGCTGCGCGCCACTTTCCCGGCGGGTACACTCAGCGGCGCACCCAAGATCCGGGCCATGGGGATTATTGACGAGCTGGAGCCGGTCAAACGCGGTGTCTATGGGGGCGCCGTGGGCTATATCGGTTTTAATGGTGACATGGATACGGCTATTGCGATCCGAACGGCGGTAATCAAGGGCAATCGGCTCTACATTCAGGCCGGCGGTGGCGTGGTGGCCGATTCCGTGCCCGAGCTGGAGTGGAAAGAAACCATGAATAAGGGGCGCGCGCTCTTCAGTGCCGTGAACCTGGCCCTGAGCGGGTTGAACCTGACCGGGGAGGATGAAGCATGAGCCGGGTGTTGATGATCGACAACTACGACAGTTTCACCTGGAACGTCGTCCAGTATCTGCAGGAGCTGGGCGCCGAAGTG
>CAYPKI010000291.1:0-2423 GCA_964411265.1 uncultured Alcanivorax sp.
AAAGAGCAACGATGAGTGCGGGCCAGCCTGAAAGCCCCGCAGGGCGTGGCCTGAAACGCCCATCTGCTGAACCTGGTCGCTCGGAAAGGGAACATCACCCTGTCCGTAACAACCAAGCACACCAGAGGCACGCTTCGGGCCATGCTGAGCACGCACCGGGTTTTCAACAGCCTGCTAGTACAATCACAACATGATCCTCGGCTTTTTTAGAACCAGACCTCAGACAGGGCCAGAAAAACGGTCTTACAGAGTCACCGGCTCAAGGCGCTGGCGGCCTATAACGCGGGCTCGCATCATCCGGAACACTGGCTGCCGGAGCAAGCGTTACCTTTGATGTCTGGATCAAGTCTATTTCCTTTAATAACACCCGTAACTATGTGCAGGCCGTGCTGACTTATCGCCTGATCTTACAGTCACTGCACGGCGATGCCACCGGCGGGCAGAGCCCGGGCCTGTTGAGCCCGAGCGAAAAGATCGGGTTCAGCAGCCCGCGGCAAAGGACAGCAGTCAACAGCTCACCCGGCGATAGGGCGGTTCGGATTCAGGAGATTCAGCCCAGAGGGTATAGATAGCACAGAGGCAGGCCGGGTTGACCCTCATCCAGTGGCAAGCCCTCCTCAATGTTCATGGCTTGCCGGGCAGCATCGAGTCCAAAAGCATGATGCACGCCCTCTATGCGGTCTCTTTACTTTCTGGGGTAACAGGAACCACAAATCCGATGAAGACGGTCAGCGGAAGGCACGCATAACCAGGGCATCCGGCACCAGCGGCGCCACGCGGCGCACAAGCGTCCAGGGCCAGGCGGGCACGGTGACGTCCTTTTTCCCGCGCAGCAGCGCCTCGACCATGACCCGTGCACCCTTGTCCGCGGAAATCACGAAGGGATACTTTTCCATGCCCGGTGCCAGCTCGGTCTTGATAAAGCCGGGATGGGCCGTGCAGATGTGGACGTTGTGCTTGCTCAGCTCCATGCCCACGGTATGCAGATAGCGCGTAAAACCCGCCTTGGAGGCCGAATAGGCCGCGCTGCCGGGAATTCCCAGAAACGCGGCAATGGACGACACACCCAGAATCCGGCCGCCACCACGTTCGCGGAAGATGCGCGCGGCCGCATCCACCGTGGCCATGGCACCCAGCAGATTCACGGCCGTCACCTGCTCGTCGCGAGCGGGATCCCCGGCGCCGGTGCGATTGACTGCGGTCATGCCGGCATTGGCCACGACCGTGTCGAGTTCCCCCATTTCCGCACGCACTGCGTCCAGTGCCGGCGCGACCGTATGGCGCTCAGTGACGTCCAGACTGCGCGTAGTGAAGACCTGGTCCGGGTATTGCTCGCGCAGCCGCTCAGCCAGTGCTTCCAGACGATCCGCACGACGCGCCAGCAGTGCCACGCTGGCGCCGCGCCGAGCGCATTCGTAGGCCAGGGCCGTGCCGATACCCGACGAGGCCCCGGTTACGGCGACCGCTTTCATGGACCTATCCACCCGATCAACGGCTCTGCATCATGCCACCACCCATATTGGACATGTCTTGCACCTTGGCGTCCTCAGGCAGTTCGTAATACGCGGAGCCCTTGCTGTCGGTGGACACCGACTTGAGGCGCATATCGTCGTCTACGCGCAGGGGGCCGCCGTACTCAGCGAGATCGCTTTTCGAGAGCATATCCTGTTGCATCTGTTCGTTTCCGGCGCCCATCTTCTCCATCATGCTGCCGGAGAACTCTACCCAGGCTCGGCTGAGCTCGATGATATTGTCATGATCGCTAAGCACCATCTCTCTGGTGTTACCTTCCGAGTCCGTGACTTCATAGACCTGCCCCTCGTACCCGGCAATGGTCTCGGTCCGACCTGTGTCGCTGAACTCGACATCGCCGCTGGAATCGGCCTCAGCCGAACCACCAGACTGATTGCCCATTTGCTGCATCATCTTGGCCATGCTCGCCAAATCGATCGCCAGCCACTGCCCCTTCTGCTTGCGCACCATATAGGTATCGTCGCCATTGAGCAGCATGAACTGGTTGCTGGCGGGCATATCCATGCGGATATGATTGTCGTCCTTGTAGTTCAGCTCCATGGTCCTGCCATCGGCGAGTTCATACATGGCGCTGACCTCGGCCAGCACGGCAAGCGGCATGACCACCAATATCATGGTAATTATTAAACGCATCTTCGCTCCCTCCCCTCAAGGCACAGAAATGAATCGTTGTTATGTCAGCTAAACCTGACACACGTCAACTCCAGGCGCGCTCAAAACAGTCGCCGGACGCCATAGTTAAGCCGACCCCGCTTGAGCGCCTCATCCAGTTCCGGACGGCCACGGACTCGCGCGCGCAATTCACTACTGCTCGCCTCACGGGACAACCAGGCCATCACGGCATTATGGCAATCCGGGGTTGAAAAAGTGTGACGGGCTTCAAAAACAGT
>CAYPKI010000292.1:0-2420 GCA_964411265.1 uncultured Alcanivorax sp.
TGCTCGCTTCCTTCAGCCAGTCGATCACCAGCGCTTCAAACAACGCCGTAAAACGACCGTTCGGCTCCGCCCACGGCACCGCGAGCTGCTTGACGCCATGCTCGGGGCACTGCACGCGCGGCACCTCGGCGACCAGAATCGTGCGATACTGGCATGTATCGAGATGTCGCCAGCGACGCTGACGCGTGTCGTAGCCGGGACAGGCTTTGCCGCACTCCGGGCAGGACAACGTCTCACCGTCATGCTCGACCTGGACGCGAACCTCGTGCTGCTCGCGGTCCAGCGCCACGTCCGTCACACGCCAGGGCGCCATAATGCCAAGAATCTGGGCGTAAAGTTGGGTGTCTCTCATCCACCTAAGTTACCCGCAACTCGCCTGAACCGCTCATCACCCCATTCAGGCCCCTGGACCCTGGTATGGGGCTTTTAGCAGAAAGAAAAAAAGCCATTCGCTCACACTGGGCTGCCTGGAACGGTTTGTGGGAAGTGATTCCCAATGCCCCGTATTCAGGAGCCCTTCGACATGCCTGTATCCACTGCCCGACGTTCATCGGCTCGTAAGCCTCAGTTCGTTGCCAAGCCGCGCGGCCTGTTGCACCCGCGCGTGCAGGAGGTTGGGCCCGAACGATTCGCCCTCCTCTGTGTTGATTGCGCCAAGTCCCGCTCCACCTGGATGTTGGCCGACTTTTACGGCCGAGTGCTCTGGCCCGCGACCACCGTCCAGCACACCCGAGGCGAGATGGAAGCGGCCCTGGCCGCGGTCGAAGCGGTGATTCATCGTCACGGGATCGCCGATGCTGTCGCCGCCGTCGAACGCACCGGCAACTATCACCTGCCGGTCCAGCGCACGCTCTGCCGGGCGGGCTGGGAGGTTCGGATCGTGCATCCGTTTGCCACCCGCCAGTTCCGCCAGCCGGCCAATCCCGGCCAGAAGACCGATGACCTCGATCTGCTGGCCATTCACCGCACCGCCGTTGCCGGGCTCGGCTTGGTCGAGCCACAGTGGGAACGTCCGTACCGGCAACTTCAACTGCTGACGCGGCACCGGCGGGATCGGGTCCAAAAAGCGTCGACGCTACGCTGTCAGATCAAAGAACATTTGCACACGGCCATGCCCGGTTTTGCTCAGCTTTTCGACGACCTCTGGGACACGCCCTTGGCGATGACCGTCGCCCGGGCCACCGGCTCGGCCAATGCTTTGTTGGAAATGGGTGAAGCCGCCCTCCATGAACTGCTCAAGCACCACCGCATCCGCTACCACCACCGCACCGTGCACAAGCTGCTGGCGTGGGCCCGCACGGCGCCCACGCCTCACCCCGATGCCGATGTGCACCAACAGATTTTCGATCAACTTGAAGAGGACCGCCTCGCTCTGCAGCAGCGGATTCAGGCGCTGGAGCGGCAGATCGCTCAGTTGCTGGTGCACATGCCGTACGTGTTGCTGCTGTCGGTGCCGGGCATTCACGTCGTCAGCGCCGCCGAGCTTGCCGGTGAGATGGGCCCGATCACCCATTATGCCAATCCGAACCACATCACCGGCCGCGCGGGCTTGTTCCCCAGCCGCTACCAGAGCGATCAAACCGATCACGCCGACGGCCCGTTGGTGCCCCAGGGCAACCGCCGGTTGCGTACCGCGATCATGACCATCGCCGACAACCTCGTCGCCTGTAATGATTACTTCGGTGCCAAAGCGCGCCTGTGGCAAACCCAGGGCAAAGATCCAAGGCAAAGCCGTGTGAAGGTCGCCAAGAGCTTTACCCGCATCGCGTTTCACATGGTCGCCGGCGGCGAGGTGTTCCATCATCCCTGTTGCCGCGAGCGCGCCTACATCCTCAACAAACTGGTTGGATTCGCCATCGAGCATCAAACATCAGCCGAGGAGTTGCTGGCCGGACTGCGGGGTGCTGCGGACCAATTGCCTGCTCGACAGCGCCAAACTGAGGCTGAACCGTTGCAGCACCGGGTTCAGCGAACCCGTCGATCCCGTGCCACCGAGCCTCAGCGCCTTGGGGAGATCCTGTCGCGGCTATTGGCAGAGCTGGGCCTGACCGTGGCAGTACAATCAGAGCAGTCAAGGAGTCAAGACCCCGGCTGATCGTGTCGGTGCACGAGGCTCGCACAACGCCTTGCTCCACCCATGAGGCCGACCTCAACCGGAAGACTGGCGCTCTGTCGGGTCATCAACGCCTGATACGGCAGCCTGGGGTCCGCTCCTCATACCAGTCTGGCGAGACGGTGACCACCCCACACGACAGAGGCGAGCCTTGCCCGCCGATCGCTCGATCCTTGACCCGCAAAAAACGCCGCGCCCCGGCGCGTGCTATACTCTGCGCGTAACCGGATCCCATCAAACCCACATGGCAGTCTTCCGGGGGGCACTCGCCCCGGACGGGGCGAGCGGGGAGTGGGGCGATTCCGCC
>CAYPKI010000293.1:0-2413 GCA_964411265.1 uncultured Alcanivorax sp.
TCAAGGTGGGCACGGCGCACTCTACGGCTTTTGCTGCAAGCTCCCGACGCCAAATGTATATCCCATTGCCATATATCTCGACGCCGCCTAGAATAACCTATAAGAGGAACAGGAAATTCCATGGCCCATTCGACCCTTTTCAAGAACAACCGCAGCCAGGCTATCCGCCTGCCCCGGGATGTGGCCTTCCCTGAAGAAGTGCGGGAAGTGCATATCATCAAACAGGGCAAGGCGCGCCTGCTCGTGCCCCGGGACGCCCTATGGGATGACTGGTTCGAAAAAGCCGAGGTGACGGACGATTTCCTGAGGGAGCGGGAACAACCCCGGGCCACCGAGCGCGAAAAGCTCTAATCGTCCGGGTCAGTAACAGGGAAGACAACCATGCTTCAGTACATGCTCGATACGGATATCGTCATCTACACCATGAAGGCGCGGCCTGACCCTCTTCGTAAAACGTTCAATGCGCGGGCTCCGCAGCTGTGCCTGTCCACCATCACCCTGGCGGAACTGATTTACGGAGCACAGCGTTCCAGCCAGCCGGATACCAACCTGGAAACCATCGAGGGATTCTGCGCCCGTCTCGAAGTGCTGGAATTCGATGCGAATGCCGCCTGGCATGCCGGCCAGATACGGGCCGAGCTGGCCCGGAATGGCACCCCCATCGGTCCTTTTGATGAACAAGTCGCGGGCCATGCACGGGCCCACGGATTGATCCTGGTCACCAACAACCTTCGCCATTTCCAAAAAGTGCCGGGACTGCGAGTAGAAAACTGGATCGACCCCGACCGCACGGAATAACCGACATCCAGATCCAGCAATAAATCCCGCCCGGTTTTAAACCACAGAGAACACAGAGAGCACAGAGACAGGAAGTTCAAATTCTCTGTGACCTCTATGTCCTCTGTGGTGAATGTCTTTTCTGAAGGAAAGTCTGACAAAAGCCTGACCACAGGGTGCGCCGTGCGCAACCTGCAGAAGATTCGAGCGGGGACGCCACTCACTCTCGCCCTTTTTGCGGTACCTCAACGCCGAGGCTCAATCAGTACGCGCACCGGATTACGGGTATTGCTGCCCACCACGCACCAGCCGCGCGCCGGCCGGCAGCGCCTGTTCACCGCCGGCTTCTTCCACCGCTTCCTCCACGAAAGTGCCGATTTCCCGCACCGCACGCGAGGCCTCGGGCAGCCAGCCGGCCAGGGCCTGGAAGACATGGGTCATCTGGTCCCAGACCTGCAGCTCACAGGGCACGCCCTGGGCCCGCACGCGCTCGGCCAGGTTGAGCGCGTCGCTGAGCAAAACCTCGGTGCTGCCCACCTGGATGAAAAGCGGCGGCAGCCCCGTCAGATTCGCGTGCACGGGCGAGATCAGCGGGTCCGCCGGGTCGTGGCCGTCATGGTAGGCCCGGGAAATGAAGCGCAGCGCGTTCACCGGAATCATGGGGTCCCGGTCGGCATTGGTGGTGATGGATTCGCCCGAGCAGGTGAGATCCGTCCAGGGACTGATGAGCACGGCACCGGCCGGCAGGGGCAAGCCCAGCGCACGCAGGCGCAGCAGGGTCACCAGGGCCAGGTTGCCGCCGGCGGAATCGCCGGCCAGGATGATATCGGCCGGTGCAAAACCCCGGTCCAGCAGCGCGCGGTAGGCCCGGACGGCGTCCTCCAGCGGCGCCGGATAATGCCAGTCCGGCGGTTGGCGGTAGTCCAGCGCCAGCACCCGGGCGCGGCAGACCCGGCTGAGCCGCCAGGTAAGCGCCCGGTGCGAACGCGGCGAACCGAAGAAATAGCCGCCGCCATGGAAATACAGCACCACCCGCCCGGCAATGGTTTCACCGCCCCGGCTGACCCATTCCCCCGGCACGCCGCCCACATCCGCGGGCGCGATGTGCACATCCGGATGCACCGGCAGCGCCAGGGTCACGGTGTCGAAACCCAGCTGGGAGAACTTCATGATGCGGCGCGTGAGTGGGGCCCGCGCCACCACCGGTTTGATCAGATTCCGGAACCAGCCGGCAACAGCCCGGCCCTGCCAGCTCCAGGCCGGACGTTCGAGATTGCGGTTTTCCATGGGATTCAACACCTGTGCCTGAGCCGGACCAAGCCTACAAAGTCCGCCCGGCAGGCGCAAAGCGGACGATGGAAAACCGCGCCGGATAGTCTTAGGATAAAGCCCATGCACAGACACGGCAGCGCTCATCCATGATCCGCAACCGTCCCAAACCCGATGGCCGGCCCGCCGCCACCTCCAGCGAGGGCGGTAATCCCTGATGCTCGGCCCCACGCGCATCATTCGATGGCTGCTCAACCTGGGCGTGCTGACCGTCTTTCTGCTGCACGTCTACGGCTCCTATCAGTTGCCGATGCTGGAACAATTCGAACGCATGACCTATGACCTGCGGCTGAATCTGCACACCTCC
>CAYPKI010000294.1:0-207 GCA_964411265.1 uncultured Alcanivorax sp.
GCTTCGAGGCGGGTCTGGTACTGGATGGCTGGGAAGTCAAAGCGCTGCGCGCGGGCAAGTGCAACCTGTCGGAAGCCTATGTGCTCTTGAAGCACGGCGAGGCCTGGCTGCTGGGTGCGCGCATGGAACCCCTGCCCGAAGCGAGCACCCATGTGAGTCCGGACCCGGTGCGTACGCGCAAACTGCTGCTGCATCGCAGCGAGCTGG
>CAYPKI010000294.1:217-1492 GCA_964411265.1 uncultured Alcanivorax sp.
CTACACCTCGGTGCCGCTACAGCTTTACTGGAGCAAGGGCCTCGCCAAGTGCGAGATCGCGCTGGCCAAGGGCAAGCACAAACACGACAAGCGCGCCGACGCCAAAGAGCGCGACTGGAACCGTCAGCGCGAGCGCCTGCTCAAGCAGAACCGGCGCTGACACCGCGGGTCAGTGCACGCCGGCGCGCTCTTGGCGCCGACGCAAGCCGCGCAGATCCGCGCGCACCTGCCAGTACAGGTTCAGCCAGGGGCGCAACACACCCGGCAGGAAAAACACCAGTTATACCAGCGCCGGCATGCGTGCATCGCCACTCAACCCTTCCACGGCCAGACCACCGGCTCCGTAGAGCGCCAGCGCGAATAGCAAATGCAGGGTCGCTACCAATAGCGGCCAGCGCCGAAAGGGCGCCACCACCTGCTTCCAGGCCCACCGTACTTGATCAAACAATGCCGTCATCGCGTACTCTCCTCGTGGATGACAATGGTTTGATGCGGCCACCTCTTATGATGCTCGTGTCAGGGCTCGCTGCTACGCCATTGCGATTCAACACGGATCGAGACCCCTGACGGCCCTCACGGACCGCCCTCAACCCTTAGTCGAACAATTGTGCCTCGACCAACCCCATATATTCCCCCTTCACCCCGTATTATCAATGGTATATGTTCTGATTGTCTTACAATTTTTGAAAAATTCTTTTGTCCGTATTGAACTGTGAACTTCTCCCCGCAGCTGTTATCCAATACAATGGTGACAAGGTTTTCGGGGGCGACATGGATTCGACGCCGGTACGGAAGCCTGTAGCGCATGCCGAGCGGGGTCACAACGCTCGTAAATCACCAGTGACACTGTAAAGTAATCGCTAACGACGATTCCTACGCACTGGCGGCATAACTAAGACCGCCTGCCATCGAGTGCTCGTCGCCTGTGGCGGCACAAGATGGGCGACGCAACACAGGCTCGCGGTGACGTTTGCCCTGAACTGATCCGTTAAACCCTTAGGGGCTCGGCGCTGTCGTCCTGATTGTCGGGCTGACAGGGCTTAAAGCAATAGACAAGGCTAAGCATGTAGACCTGCAGGTGGATGACTGACGGACGGGGGTTCGATCCCCCCCGCCTCCACCAGACACCAGTTCAAAGCCGTCCCGGGACGGCTTTTTTATTTTCTGTAATCAGCAAGTTATAGGCATATTCTTTCCCACGGGGATATTCACCAGGATCCCGAGCATTTCACCAAAACGGGATTCATCCGTTGAACCCTGCATGGTTGGGGCGCA
>CAYPKI010000294.1:1502-2383 GCA_964411265.1 uncultured Alcanivorax sp.
AACTCCAGGCAGAGGGAAACCAAGGAGCAGAAGACGATTATGGGTTGCCCATGTGGAGGCCGCACAGGGGCCGCCCACAAGCTCAAGGTAACGGACCCAGAGGAGGCGCGTGATTCGGTAGTCCAGGCTCACGCCCATCGAAATGGCACTCTGCCCACGCCCGACCTGCCAATGCTCGTGTGGGTCAGGCAATGCTGGTGCGGCCGTGAGCCTGTAACTATTGAGGAGGCTGAGCGAAAGTAGACCGGCCGCTTATTCCGGATCTCTGCGAATCGCCGAGGGCTTTTCGTCGAACGGCATCCCTAGCTGGCCGGCATGCCCATTGGCCGCCCGTTCCGACACAAGCTTCGATGCCGCGTTGACCTCCAATTGGAGATAAGGATCCAGGCCACGCTCACCCTCGTGTTCCAGGGTCCAGTAGCAAACGTCCTGCAGCAACCGGATCAGGTTCCGGGTGTAGCCGCCGCCATCGTTGGGATCGGCCTGAATCAGGGCCAACCAATGGTAAAGGTGCTCAACATCTGTTTGCCGCGGCAGAGAATTTTCACGGGCCAGAACCTGACGAGGAGTCCAAAACCCGTCTTTCATGGGCTTAATTTCCGCCGTAAGCTTTACCTGGCCGTTACTCACGACCGTGTAGATCGCGCAGTGGCCATCAAGCGCTCGCTGGAAATAGGTATCAACACAGTGATCCTGCAAGTCCCTCAAAAGCTCGAAATCCACCACAGTCCGTGGCGCTTCGATCCCTTCGATTTCCTCCAGGGGCAGAGGAACCTGAATGTTCTCGTCAATTAGGCGCTTGCGTTTCATCTTGTCCTGGAGGCGCTCATAAAACGCCAAAAGACCGTCATAGGATCGGATCTGGCTTAGCGCCGCAGTAG
>CAYPKI010000295.1:0-262 GCA_964411265.1 uncultured Alcanivorax sp.
CCTTCCGACCTCATGTGTCGCTGATCCGGCTCCAGCGCCCCATGGACGAGCAGCCGTTTGCCGAGGTCGCCATTAAACTGCCGGTACGGGAACTGGTGTTCTATGAAAGTGTCCCCGAGGGGCGGGGCGTACGCTATAACCGGCTGGCTTCCTTTGATCTGCCGGCATAAAAAAACGCCGGCCCCTGAGGACCGGCGTTTTTGCATCTGGTCGGAGTGGCAGGATTTGAAGCTGCGGCCCCCACGTCCCGAATGCAAAATTT
>CAYPKI010000295.1:272-2369 GCA_964411265.1 uncultured Alcanivorax sp.
GAACGTGGTGCTCTACCAGGCTGAGCTACACTCCGGAAGCAGCGCGCGTATTCTAGCAGCCCTGTGAAAGAATCCAATAGGCTCGACAAAATCTTCAGCTTGCCGTGTCCACTCCGGCTCTGGATGCATGTTCGCGACGCAAGTGAGCCGCGATATCGCCGCCTTCCGGGCGGGCGATAATGCCTCCCTCGGTAACAATGGCGGTGACCAGGGACGCCGGCGTGATGTCGAAAGCCGGGTTATAGACCGGACAGTCCGTCGGGGCCATGGGCTGGCCGCCGGGAGCGGTGACCTCGGCGGGATCGCGCTCTTCGATGGGGATGTCTGCGCCGGTGGCTGTGTCCGGGTCCAGGGTGGCGCAGGGCGCGGCGACAATGAAGGGCAGGCCATGCTGGTGAGCGAGTACGGCGAGGCCATAGGTACCGATCTTGTTGGCCACATCGCCGTTGGCGGTGACGCGGTCGGCTGGCGGTTGTTCGACCGCTGGCGGACGTGGAGGACGCCCGAGACGCGGTCGGCACCTACCACGACGGCGTCAACGGCTTGTCGGCGCATGAGTTCGCCGGCACAGCTGTCGATGACCAGACTGGCCGGGATACTGTCCCGCAGCAGCTCCCACATGGTGAGGCGGCTGCCCTGAAGCCAGGGGCGGGTTTCTCCGGCATAAACATGCCGGAGAATGCCCTTTTCATGGGCCGTCCGGACGATCCCGAGAGCAGTGCCGTGACCACCCGTGGCCAGGCCGCCGGTATTGCAATGGGTATAAATTCGCACACTGTTGGTGAAGAGCATAGCGCCATGCTCGGCCAGGCGCCGGTTACGCTCCAGGTCCTGGGTGTGCAGCGCCACGGCCTCGTCCTCCAGCTTCGAGGCCAGTTCCGTACCACTGAGCTCACCCATGATGGCGTCCAATCGCTCCAGTGCGTGCCGCAGATTGATCGCGGTAGGCCGGCTCGCGGCCAGGGTCTGGTGCGCAGTTTGAAGCTTCTCGCGGGTAGCGCTGTCCCCCTGCTGGTGAGACGCCAGGACCAGACCATAGGCTGCCGTTATGCCGATGGCCGGGGCGCCCCGCACGGCCATGACGGAAATGGCGGCGGCCGTGTCCTCGGCGGTGGTGATGGACCACCAGTTTTCCTCGGCGGGCAGGCGCCGCTGATCCAGCAGTTCCAGCCGGTCGCCTTGCCAGTAGATGGCCTTGGTCAGAATTTCGCTCATCCGGTGTCCTCGCTGGTTGTGCCGTGGGCACTGCCTGGTGTCGGATAATACATGGGATTTCGCCCGGTGCGCCGGCGGATCCAGTTCAGGCCATAGAAGACGCCTTTTTGCCGCACCAGCCAGCGCTCGAGCCGGTATTTGCCCTGAAAAGTGCTGGTCATGATGCCGACTAACAGGGTCAGCAGCCCCTGGCCCGGAAGCACCAGCATGAGCAAGCCGGCAACGATCAGTATCAGGGCGAGGGCATTACGGACCCCTCGTAGCGCCCAGAGCATGGGCCCCTGGTATCGTTGCGGGCGCTGCGGCGCCACAAAATAGTCACGGGGCATGAGCACCACTAAAGCAGGCAGCGCCAGCAGGGTCACAAGGGCCAGCACCATGCCCAGTCCGGTAAGCCAGGGCAGTAGCGGTTCCAGCCATTGCAGCGCCTGTTCCACCCGGGATGAAAGCATGTCGTCGATCCAGGCTGCTGTTTCCCGCTTCAGACGGGTTACAATGCGGGCATGACGAGCCAAAATCAATTCAATGCCGTCCACTGGTCCATTGCCCTGGTTCAGGGGCATCACCGGGTAGAAATGTATTTGCTGCCCCTGGCTGACGATCGCCATTTACTGGTGGCGCTTGCGGGTGAGGGGCAGCGTCCGGAGCGGATCAAGGGCCAGGGCCCGTTTCCGGATTCGGCTGTTGCCACCGGGGCCGCCCGCCGGATTCTGGCGTCATTGTTCCGGGACGGTTACGAACGCACCCGGGACGAACGCTGGAAACTCGAGGCCTGGCGGCATCGGCGCGCGGTGCTGGAGGAGCGCGCTCGAACGCCGCTACGGACCGCGTTTCACCCCGATGACGTGCTGGACTGATCGCCGGCGGCTAACATCGGCATTG
>CAYPKI010000296.1:0-2362 GCA_964411265.1 uncultured Alcanivorax sp.
AGATTGGAGATCTCGTTCATGAAACTGATCTTGGTCGCCAGCATGGCATTGGCCGCGTACTTGGTCAGTTCCGCCGCGCGCCGGCCCATGAAGATGAGTTTTTCATGATGGCGGTTGTAGGGCTCGTAACACTCGTTCATCAAGTCCCGAACCCGGGCCGACTCCGTACCCACGATAATGCGCGCGCCGCGAGTAAAATCCTCAATGGCCGCGCCTTCCTTGAGAAACTCCGGATTGGAACAGACATCGAAGTCGACATCCGCACCACGCTGGTCCAGGCGTGCGCGCACGGTTTCTTCCACCTGCGCCGCCGTTCCCACCGGCACCGTGGACTTGTCCACCACCAAACGGTAGTCCGTCATGTAAGTACCAATGGTATCGGCTACCGACAACACATAACGAAGATCCGCCGAACCGTCCTCATCCGAGGGCGTGCCCACCGCGATGAACTGCAGCGTGCCATGTGCCACCGCCACCTCGGCGTCCGTGGTAAACGCAATCCGCCCGTCGCGGAAATTGCGCTCGATCATCGCCTCCAGGCCCGGCTCGAAAATGGGCACCTCGCCCGCACACAGTCGGGCCACCCGGTCCTCGTCCACATCCACACACAAGACATTGTGCCCCGCATCGGCCAGGCAGGCCCCGGTGACCAGTCCCACATAGCCTGTGCCGAAAATCGCAATCTTCATCCCGTATCCCCGACCTGTTGTCAGTACAGACCGCAATGCCCGCGGCGCCAGCGCCCTGATAGCGCCAGTGATCGAAAGCCGGTAATGGTAACACCCGGACACTGCCCCGGACACGCTCGCGTGGTGCGAACCTGATTGCTAAGGCACGGGCCGGGCCTGCGTTCCAGGCTCCAAGACCGGCATCACTGACAGGGGACGTTTATCACACTTGAAAGGGCGACAAACAAAGCCGGGGGTGTAAAACGATGTGCAACGCCTGATCAACGCGAGGCTGCCCGGCCCACCTCACTGATGACCTGACAGGTCAACGCGATTTCGTCCGCAGTCAAAGTGGGATGGACCATGAACATCACGCTGGTTTCGCCCAGCTCACGGGCCACAGGCAGGCGCCGGGCGGGCGCAAGCCCGGCATCCATAAAGGCCCTTTCACGGTAGACCTCGGAACACAACCCGGGCATACAGGGCACGCCCCGAGCGCTGATCTCCCGGACCACGCGATCCCGGTCCCAGTCCGGGGCCAGGCGCGCCGGGTCGACATAGACAAACAGCTTGTACCAGCCGTGCTCCACCGATTCCGGCGGGCGGGGCACCCGGAACACACCGGCTTCTTCCGCCGCATCCAGCAACGCATGCGCGTTGCGCGTCCGGGCCTGATGCCACTCGGGCATGCGCCCGAGCTGAATACGGCCGATCACGGCCTGCATCTCCGTCATGCGCCAGTTGGTACCGAAGCCCTCGTGCAGCCACCGAAAGCCCGGCGGATGCTCGCGTTCGTAGACCGCTTCCCAGCTCTTGCCGTGATCCTTCCAGGACCACATGCGGGACCAAAGCTCCGGATCGTCACAAGTCACCATTCCCCCCTCGCCCGCAGTGGTCATGATCTTGTCCTGACAGAACGACCAGCACCCCACATGCCCAAGCGCTCCAACCGAGCGTCCCTCAACCAACGCCCCATGGGCCTGGGCGCAGTCCTCGATCACGTGGAGGTCATGCTCGCGCGCCAACGCCATGAAACCGTCCATATCACAGGGCCAGCCCGCCAGATGAACGGCAATCACCGCCTTCGTACGCTCGTTGATCAGCGGGGCCACCGTTTCCGGTGTAATCGTACCGCTATCGGCATCCACATCCGCGAACCTGGGGGTGGCCCCGGCCGTAACCACGCAACTCGCCGAAGCCACAAAGCTGCGGGGCGTTACGATGACCTCATCGCCGGGCCCAATCCCGAGCCCGACGAGCGCGATATCCAGCGCAACGGTGCCATTGGCCAGGGCAATGGCATACGCACTACCGGCAAACTCCGCAAACTCCGATTCAAAGGCCCGGGTCTCGCCGCCGGTCCAGTAATTCACCCGATTGGAGAGCAACACACGCTGGACTGCATCTGCCTCCTCCTGTGTGAAGGAGGGCCAGGGAGAGAAGGTGCCGTTCAACATAAGAAACTACCCGAAAACCGTGCGCCAGATGTAAACAAGATCATCCCGAAACCGCCAGTTGCGAATATATTCCAGATTGATTCGCACCTTGTCCGGATAAATAACCTCGTCATTGTACCTTTCCGGATCAGGTTGAGCTCTTCATCCCGGTAGGCCAGTGAGGCGGGGCACACCGAGAGCAGCAATCGCTCTTCACCCTCCAGCCAAACCGCTTCCCCGTCGAGCGCGGCGCGCTCG
>CAYPKI010000297.1:0-2080 GCA_964411265.1 uncultured Alcanivorax sp.
CTGGTGCGGTTCGGAGCGCGGGACTATAACGCCCGGACCGGGCGGTGGACTACGCGCGATCCGATTCGGTTTGAGGGGGGGCAGGTTAATCTGTATGGGTATGTCGTGAATGATCCGATTAACTCGCTGGACATTAATGGGAAAGAGCCGTTCAGTATGGGTGATGTGCAAAGAACTACAAATGAGACAGTGGCGCTAGAAGCTAAGCAAAAGGCTAACAACGCCGAGAAATCCGTAAAGGGATGCATGCAATCATGTGCAGGTAAAGGCGTAGCAGAGGTCGCAGTTGGTGAGGCGACTGCAAAGACCATTAAAGAGATCGGGGATAGGGGTGGAGAAAAGATTGGAGAGACCATTTCGAAAACGGCAGGAGCTATATGCAAGACGGCCGTGAAAAATGCCACAAGAATCTTTAGTGCTGAATCTACTATCGATACTATAAAAGCCAGCGTAGACTGCATGAAAAGGTCTGCTGGGTAACGTGTTTAAAGAGCTGTCGGCACTATATAAAATAACCATTATCTTAAGTTGGGGAGTCTTTGGGTACCATCTTTCTACCTTTTTTGTCGCATTGAGAAGATGGGTTCGAAATTCACTTTCATATGATTCAGTTGATTATTCAATCATAAGGTATAGCGATAAAGGATGGTTTCTATTTTCACTAATAGCGCTACTTGTTTACGCCGTTGTTTTTTTAACCTTTATTTCGCCGTCCAGCGCACAGGGATTCACCAGCCGCAGCGAATCCTGCCCCATGGTTTTCAGGGCCCGCGCGGCCAGGCCGATATTGGCGGGGCGTGCGGGTTCGACGAGGATGAAGGTGATGGTCATGGTGGTATTTCAAACGGGCCAGCAGTAACGACTGCGCATCAGGATCGCGCATTCTTCAGTTCATGCCATATAGGCAGGATGATCAGATTTTCGGAATGAATTGAATAGCGGATCACATAACGGTCAAAGACCATATCCCGAAGGGAGTCCGGCTCGGGTGCCTGTTCAACGCACGAACCCATTTCGGGTCTTATAGGGTAATAATCCCCTCCGCAGAACGGAAGCTCGTTGTGGAATCTGCCCCGTGAGCTGTTGCACCAACAGCCTGTTTCCGGGAGTGCCACTATCGTGATCCCTGCAGGCACGGGTCCTGGCCGTTCGCCGGGGTGACTGATCAAATCCAGCAGGTCCGACAGTTAATTGGCATCAGAAAATAGTGCTGTTCAGGCATATTTGACGGATGGGTTGAACTTCAAGCCTTGAAATCACGAACCGGCGTTTGATTTAATCGAGTCCGCTTTTTATCGAAACCCCGACAAGAATAACCTTACACAAGGATGTGACTGTGCGACGCACCGCGCTTTACTTTCTGATCGCTTTCCTGAGTCTTGTCTTTGTACCGCCTGCGTTCGCGGGCTATACCGCCGGCGCGGACTGGCTCGAGGGGCAGATTCAGCCGGATGGCGTCATAGCCGCCGACCAGGCGCTTGCCTCGTCCTGGCAGGCCTCGGCGGCCGGCGCGGAAGCACTGGATACTGTCGGTCGCGGGGAGTCATCGGCGCTGGCCAGTGTTCGAACCTATCTGAGTTCGGAATCCACCTCCACCGCGCACGACCTCGCCTTTCGCATTATTACGCAAGCCACGGGCGAACGTGATCTCGACAACCTGGTTGACCGGCTGCGTGCTTTGCAGGGCTCCGACGGTGCCTTCGGCGCCCGGGCCGGCTATACAGGCACGGTGCTGGACACGGCGCTGGCGTTGCGCGCCCTGGCGGCGGCGGGTGTGGATAGCCGGGATTCGGCGGTCGAGCGCGCGGTGGACTACCTGCTGCAGGCACAAACGGACGCGGGCAGCTGGGCCCTGGGTGAAAATGAAACCGGTATCTATGTTACCGCCCGGGCCATGCGGGGCCTGGTGGCGCATCCGGCGTTGTCCTGGATCGTACCGGCCTTGGAAGCGGGACGCGACTGGCTTCTTTCGCAACGGGACAGCAACGGCGCTCTGGGCTCGTCCTGGCAAACCGCCGCCGGCCTGCTGGCCATCGCCCCCGCGGCATCTTCCCCATCCCGCTATAGCGACACGGTTGCA
>CAYPKI010000297.1:2090-2335 GCA_964411265.1 uncultured Alcanivorax sp.
AGCCCTGCGCGAAGCCCAGAGCGCGGACGGCTCCTGGGCGGGCGAGGCCTTCACCACGGCACTGGCCGTGCGCGCGTTGGAACTGGCCGGCCGGGCCCAGCCCAATCCGAGACTGGGTCGTGTCGCGCTTATTGTCAGCGACGGTGAAGCACAAACGCCCATCGAAGGGGCCGAGGTTGAGTTGAGCGGTCCGGAATCCCGCAGCCAGACCACCGGCGCCGACGGTATTGCCATATTCGAGGCCC
>CAYPKI010000298.1:0-1587 GCA_964411265.1 uncultured Alcanivorax sp.
CAGCAAACGTGCGGCGGCGACAAGCGCATCGTCGAAGCCGTACCAGTTTTCGGCGAAAAAGATATGGCCGCTCATCTCACCGGCGAGGAGTGCACCGGACTCTTTCATGCGCGCCTTGATCAGCGAGTGGCCGGTTCGGCCCATTTCCGGCACACCACCGGCATTCTCGATCACCGGGAAGAGCTCGCCAGTGCATTTCACATCAAAAAGAATGCGCGCGCCCGGCACCCGTTGGGCCAGATCCTCCGCCAGCGCCATGAGACAGATGTCGGGATAGATGACATCGCCCCCCGGCAGCACCACGCCCAGGCGATCGCCATCCCCATCGAAGGCCAGACCGATGTCCGCATCATGTGCGTCGATCGCCGCGGTGAGATCCGTCAGTGAGTCGATATCACCCGGGTCCGGATGATGGTTGGGAAAGGTGCCGTCCACCTCGGTGTACAGACGAACAACGTCATGACCCAGCCGCTCCAGCGCATCGGGTACCGTGACCCCGGCCACACCATTGCCGCAATCCACCACCACCTTCATGGCACGGGGTGCCGGATGCCGGCTGACCACGGCCTCCAGATAGGCCGGCAACACATCGGCCTGCTCTCTTGAGCCCGGCTGGTCGGCCGCGGCCCCGCGTTCGGCACGGTGCTTGAGATCCTGAATCGCCTCGCCCGAGAGGGTCGTACCATGGATGACGATCTTGAAGCCGTTGTACTCGGGCGGGTTGTGACTGCCGGTAACCATGACCCCGGAGCGCACACCAGGTAATTCATGGGTGGCGAAATACAGCACCGGCGTCGGCACCACGCCGATAGCCACGACATCGGCGCCGACCGCCTGAATGCCACGTGCCAGTGCTTCCAGCAAATCGGGACCAGACAGCCGTCCGTCACGCCCCAAGGCTACCGGCGAAGCGTCCTGTTCAACCGCGGCTTCGCCAATGGCGCGGCCAATGCGTTCGGCATGTGCGCACGTGAGCGTGTCCTCGTAAATGCCGCGAATGTCATAGGCGCGGAACAGCGATTCGGGCAGGCTCGCGGTCATGACTTACTCCTTTCCGGACCCGTTTCGATTGAGCGAACGGGTCTGTTGCACACGACGCACCAGTTCCGCGGTCGAGCAATCGAGCGCACCCGGCCCCCGGGAGCCGTCCAGTACGTCCGCCAGCTCCGTCGCCACCTGCTTGCCCAGTTCCACGCCCCACTGATCGAACGGATTGATATCCCAGAGCACGCTCTGGACAAAAACTTTGTGTTCATACAACGCAATCAACGCACCCAGGGTTCGCGGCGAGAGTTCCTCCAGCAACAGGGTCGTGCTGGGTTGGTTGCCGTGATACTGCTTGAAGCTCGGCAGCTGCTCCTGCCCCTCCACCACGCGCTGACCGAACGCCAGCAGCCGCGACTGACCCAGGCAATTGGCCAGGTTGATATGGTGCTGTTCTTCCAGATGCTCCAGCCGGGCATTGTCCAGACTCCTGCGCCCGGCTTCCGCGGACACCACAAAATCACAGGCGACCGGCTGGGTGCCCTGATGCAGCAACTGGAAGAACGCATGCTGGGCATTGGAACCCACATCACCCCAGACCAC
>CAYPKI010000298.1:1597-1996 GCA_964411265.1 uncultured Alcanivorax sp.
GGCGCGGTTCACGGACTTGCCATTGGATTCCATTTCCAGCTGTTCCAGATAGGTGGGGAAATGCTTGAGCCGGCCGTCATAGGGCAGCACCGCGCGCGCCCGGATATCCAGAAAGTTTACATTCCAGACATCAATGAGTCCGGTGATCACGGGCAGATTTTCTTCCAGCGGCGTCTGCCGGAAATGCTCGTCCATTTCCCGAGCGCCTTCAAGAAAGCGCCGGAATCCGGCCATGCCCACCGCCAGCGCAATGGGCAAACCGATCGCCGACCACAGCGAAAAACGGCCGCCCACCCAGTCCCAGAATTCCAGCTGGTTGACCCGCGGAATGCCCCACTCGCTCATCCGGTCCGCGCGCGCGGAGACACCCAGGAAGTGGCAACGCAGAATGGCTTCTTC
>CAYPKI010000298.1:2006-2290 GCA_964411265.1 uncultured Alcanivorax sp.
AGGATACGATCACCAGGGTCCGCCCCGGATCCAGCGTATCCAGCAGCGGCGCGATATGACTGCCGTCCATGGCCGAAACAAAATGCAGGCGCGGGCGTTCACCCTCGTCCGGCACATGATCGTGCAGGGCATGGGCGGCCATCAGCGGGCCCAGGTCCGAGCCGCCCACACCCACGTTCACCACGTCGGTGATGGCGTCGCCCTGTACGCCCCGCCATTGCCCGGCCAGCACCTGATTCACAATACCGGCCATCTGGTCCAGCTGCGCCGCCACTTCGGGCGCC
>CAYPKI010000299.1:0-1153 GCA_964411265.1 uncultured Alcanivorax sp.
TCTGGCACTGGCCGGCTGAAACCGGATTGCGCGGGCGCGCTTGCGCAAAACGCTCGTGGAGCCCCGAAAAACGGCCGTCACGGTGATCCAGCGCCTTTGCCGCTATCACCAGCCCGGACAGGACTTTCCTACTTGACCTTGAAGGCGCCGATCACCACGAGAATGACGCCAACACCCATGCCCGCCCAGGCTTTAACCGAAATATCGCCCGTCAACGACCGGCTTATCTGTGAACCCGCGGAATCATAGATATTGTAGCCCCAGGCAGCCAGAGCAACGCCGGCCACAATCAGTACAATTGCGATATATTTTTGTTTCATGCATGATCCATTAACGCTACCAGCCTGCGCCGCCTTTGCCGTGGAGGCAAAGGCGCAACGGAAAAGCTGTCGCCGGCACCGGCCTGATTATGAGCTCTACTCGATACCGTAATCATCGGTGAACAGATCCATGTTTCTGGTCACGTATTCCATCACCTCGTCGTATTTGCTCTCTTCTATGTTTCCGGCAACCACAAAACAGTAGAGGTATGAGGCAACATAGTGAAATCTATACTGATCCTTTGACTGGTTATCATAGGCCCAGTCTCTTTGAACCTGCTCTTCATTCTCGTCCGCCATTTCCTGAATGAGAGCATCATTGTTCATATTATTCCTTCTGGAATAGATCAGCGGCGCAACCCGATAGAGATTCTGAGCCGGGATTTCTCCAATCCTGGCTTCTTCAAAACCCTGTGCTAAAGCGGCTTCTGCTTCCTCAAGCCATTTATTCATGTCTATCTGCGATCCTCATGGCTCATAACAGTTTCTTTATCAGAGCACTCTTTATCAATTTTTTCCGTTGTGCACGGCAAGCCGCTCTGTGAACATCTTCGGAAAATGCTGCCACATCAGGCGCCAGGCTTGATATGGCAAATCTCCTACGGCGGCAAATCAATAACTCACTCGGTCACGCAACTCAGCACCCGCAACGCCCCGATTCGTTCCAGCTCACTCTGCATGGCCTCGTCACGGACCAGCAGAGCGCCGGCGAAGCCCAGGGAATTGACCGCTATCCCTTCATGTTTTTCCCGGCTGCGCGGGACCAGCCAGAGCCAGTCGTGGGTGGCCATGAGGTTGTAGGGGACGGGCTGTTCGGTGGCCGTCGGATCGTA
>CAYPKI010000299.1:1163-2215 GCA_964411265.1 uncultured Alcanivorax sp.
CCCAGTTCGCGCCAGAGTTTCTGGTGCAGCGCCAGCAGGGCCGGGGCGGCTTCGTCCGGGGCCTGTTGCCAGCCCGGCGGCATGGGGGCCACGGCATGGGTGAAGGGCAACTCCGGGCTGCGCGCCGGTTCGCCATTTTTTGCCGCGCGTTCGAAGAAAGGGATGAAGGGAATGTCCGGCATGGCATCCGCCAGCGGCAGGGGAACCACCTGGAGATGCTTGTGGGGCTGGCTTGCGCCGGCTTCGGTGCCGCCATTGTAGAAGGCCAGGCCGTTGGTGCCGGCGAGGCCGCGGAGCAGGGCCCGGCAATCGGCTTCGGTGAGCAGGTCGGTCTGGGGTTCGTAGTCGCGGGTGACCAGCAGCAGGTGATCGTCAAGGACATTGAACTTGTTTAACAGTGCCACATGGGTATCGCTGACCTCGCCCACGTACAGGTCCTGCTCGTAAGGTGGTGCGAAGGGATTACTCGGGTTCTGCTGCGACGGCGCCGCCGCTTCCTTTTTGGCGATCTGCTCCACCCGGCGCACGGCGAAGCGCAAGCCATGTTCTTCCAGGACATGGACCGATGTGGACATGGGCACCAGGGCGCCGGTGTTCAGCGCATGGCGGCTTTGCCGGCAGACGGCCGGCCAGAGTTCTTCAGGGGATAGAAGGTTATGCATTGAGGGCATCCTATCAACCTGCGGCAAAATCGTCTTCGCATCATGGAAAGGGTTCAAAAAGGAAAAGGCAAAACGGGCCAATTCGGGTTTATGTTCCGCCAGTCAATCCGGTTTGTCGGGCTGATTCCCGATTTACGTAACGGGCGAAGCCGAAGGCGAGCCCGCAGCAGTCTCCTGCCTTGGCCGGGCCCCGCTGAGCCGCCGAGGGCGGCGGGCGGAGCGCAAAACAACTTCGCCAGGGAAAGCGAACTTAGGCGAGCCAAATCCTGGATGATTTGTCTCGCCGCGTTTTGCGTGGAGCGCGCCAACTGAGGGGATCCGGCCACCCAATCACAGATTGGGTGGTCGGACGGTGAAGTGGGGTGTCTTTTTCTTGCTTACTTCTTTTGG
>CAYPKI010000300.1:0-2183 GCA_964411265.1 uncultured Alcanivorax sp.
CAAGGATGTCGACAATGCGCCGCTCCAGCTCGGGCGCCAGCTGCGACCAGTCCTGATGGCCCTGCAGATTCGGGACGGGTGCCAGCACGTAAAAGGCATCGCCCGTGGCGGGTGCCATTGAGGGATCGGTCGCGCCGGGCCGATGGAGGTACAGGCTCAGATCATCCGGCACTTCATGCTGATCAAAGATCTGCTCAAGAATTTCGCGGAAAGTCTCGCCAAATACGATGGTGTGATGTTCGAGCCGGGAATAGACGCACTCGGTGGTAAAATAAAGCACGAACAAGCCCATCGACTGCTTAAGGCGTGCCCGGTGGCTGTCCGCAATCCGTTGCCGGGGCGTGCGGTCTATCCATTGGTTGTAGACGTAGAGCGGATCGGCGTTACTCACCAACAGGTCGGCTTCAAAGCGCTGACCATCGGCGGTGAGCGCGGCGCGTACATTGACACCGTCCATTTCCAGGCGCTCGACGCACTGCCCGGTATGCAGCCGTCCGCCCTGGCGTTGAAAAAGCGCCGCCAGGGCGTCAACGAGGGCGCCGGTGCCGCCCTGGGTGTACCAGACACCGCCCTTACGTTCCAGAGCATGGATCAGCGCATAGAGCGACGAGGTTCGGAAGGGATTACCGCCGACAAGCAGTGAGGGCACCGAGAATGCTTTACGCAGGCGTTCATCCCGGAAAAAGCGGGCCACAAACTGGTAGATGCTTCTGTCGGCTCTTAACCGAACAAGATCCGGGAGCACTTCCAGCATGTCACTGATGCGTGTGAACGGGCGGGTGGCCAGTTCCACAAAGCCGCGCTGATACATGGCTTCGGCGGCTTCCAAAAAGGCGGGATATTGGGCGCCCTCGCCCGGAGACAGCCGCTCAATTTCTTCAATGATGGCGTCGGTGGTATCCTGGTAATCGAAATGGCTGCCGTCCGGGAAGTCCATCCGGTAAAAAGGAGCGACTGGCAGGAAGGTAACGTGATCCTCGAGGTTTTCGCCGAAACGTTCAAACAATTCCGTGAAAAGAAAGGGTGCCGTTATGACCGTTGGCCCAGCGTCAAAATGATGCCCATCCAGCTCGAGCGTTCTGGCACGACCGCCCAGATCGGCGTGCTTTTCCAACAGATCAACGGCATACCCGCGCGCCAAAAGGCGCAATGCCGCGGACAGCCCGCCGAATCCGGCACCCACGACAACAGCTCTGAGGGGTCCGCTACTGCTCTCTGACTGTGCCATGGGGGCGGTTGAGTTTGGCATGTCATTTCCTTTTCCGGGAGGGTTCGCACGGTCAAGGCGTTAAAGCCTAACGCTTCCATTTACCCTATCAGCCGTCGGCCAGGAGTGCAGCCCTTGGGCGCTCGGCACCTGCCGGCTCAGCCCTGCGCAAATGAGTCTCCCGAAACCCGGCGCATTTGCATTGCAGTAATGACGTCTGTTCAGCGTCGGCATGAAACGCACGCCGAATCTATCCGGGCATACTGCGATCGCCCGCAAGGTGATGATGGACGTGAATTTAACGAAAATTCGGATCACCCTGGCATGGTTGCGCCATAGGCAAAGCCGTACGAGGGTTAGTTTCAGTATCATGGCCAAGCTCACGCGGCCCATAGCGCCCGCGGGCAACACAAAGGCGAACACGACGTACAAGACCTCGTTGCGCTACAGCACGTGATAACATGGTATCAACGCACTTGGCGACATCGCCCATGAAACAGTCCCGAAGCCGACGCTGACAACGCTACTGGCGGCTCATGTCCCGATGAGTCCTAGCGGATCCGATAGCCCAAAAATCAAGCCACCACTCCGGACAGCTAACTGACGCTCGCAGTAAAAGTCAGCGCTAAGACGCTCCGCATTACAACGCGCACTGCGGCTGACCAGACGACAGCGTCACCTGCTCCCGTCCACAGTCAACTCACCATTGCAGGACACAAGGCCGGACTCGCCGACACCGACTCTTTGAGCATAGAGGCCGGAAGCAGAAGCAAATCGGCCGTTAAAACAATCCCTTGAAGGTATTTCCGCTGGCGAGAAGGCAGCGTGAAAAGAACGCGCTTTCAGGTTCCTGGCGATGCCAAATTCATCTCGCGTATGCGGTCCTTGCAGGCTCTTGAAAAAGCCTCTGCGTACTCCAGCTTTCAGGCTGGTTCGCGATCAAGGCGACATTTTGAAGGCGGGTGTCTACCCCGTC
>CAYPKI010000301.1:0-2178 GCA_964411265.1 uncultured Alcanivorax sp.
CGGCGGCCTTATTCTCTCCCGAATTCAGGCGGGGCCGTGGAATCAGGGTCTAAAAACGGAAATAACCACAGAGATCACAGAGACCACAGAGAGTGAGTGGAATGAAACCGTGGCGGCCCGGTTGATCGCCGTGGTGGACTCAACCCTGAAAGGCGTCACTCAAAAACCGAAAGTCATGAAAGATGGCACCGGAGAGTCCAGGGTTCGTGGAGTTCATTCTCTGTGCTCTCTGTGGTTCATAAATTCTCAGGGTTGATTCCGGCACCACGGCCGAATCGATGACAGCGCCTTCAGGGTGCAGGGAAGCCCTTTCGATTGCCATACTCTCTGTGGTGGCTCGACGTCGCGGTAACCCGCTATTCCTCGCTAATAATGCCGGCTTCCACTAGCCCTTCATATTCGGCTTCCGACAACCCCAGCCCCTCGCGCAGCACTTCCTCGTTGTGACTGCCCACCTCCGGGCCGGGCCAGCGGGTGCGTCCGGGCGAGCCGGCCATGTGCGGCCGCAGGGCGGGAATCTCCAGGGGTTCGCCATTGATTTCCACCTGCTCGAACAGTCCACGGGCGCGAAAATGCGGATGCTCGAACATGTCGGCGACACTGTAGATGGGCCCGCAGGGCACGCGTGCATCTTCCAGAATCCGCAGTATTTCCTCGGAGTCGAGCCCGGAACACCATTCTTCCAGGGCCGAGTCGATTTCCGCTTCGTGATCCACCCGGCCCGCATTGGTAGCCAGGCGTTCGTCTTCGGCCATGTCCGGGCGTCCCGCCGCCGTCATCAGCCGCTTGAAGATGGAATCGCCGTTGCCGCCGATGATGACGTACTTGCCGTCCGCGCAGGGGTAGGTGTTGGTGGGCACAATGCCCGTGACCGTGGACCCGGACGGCCCGCGCACTTCGCCGGCGCCATCATATTCGGGTACCACGGCTTCCAGCAGATTAAAGATGGCCTCGTAAAGCGCCACATCCACCACCTGCCCGGTGCCACCGCGCTCGCGTTCCAGCAGGGCCATGACAATGCCCAGCGCGGCATGCAGGCCTGCTACCGTATCGCCCATGGAAAGATTGGGCCGCACCGGGCGTCCCCCGGGGAAGCCGTTGAGATAACGCAAGCCGCCCACGCCTTCGCAGACCGAGGCGAAACCGGCCTTTTGTGACCAGGGGCCGTCCTGGCCGTAACCGGAGATGCGCGTATAAACCATTCCCGGGTTGCTCTCGCGGAAGCTCTCCGGCCCGAGCCCCCATTTTTCCAGGGTGCCTGGACGGAAGTTCTCGATGACCACATCGGCGCCGTCCATGAGCTGACGCGCCAGCTCCACGCCTTGATCCTCACGCAGGTTGAGCGTGATGCATTTCTTGTTGCGGCCCAGGCTGCGCCACCAGAAGGAAGTGCCGGTGTCGTCCAGCTTGCGCCAGCCGCGGATGGGATCGCCCTCGGGCGGTTCTACCTTGATCACCTCGGCCCCGAAATACGCGAGCAGGGTGCCCGCAAAGGGGCCGGCCAGCAGTTGGCCCATTTCAATCACGCGAATGCCCTCAAGTGGCAGTTTGTTCATGGGAACCTCTGATCCATCCATTAGCGGGTTTTGATAGAATGCGAGCTCTTCATCAGGGGAGCAACCATGACGCCGGAACGCTACCGCAAGGTCCGCGCCGTCCTCGATCGACGGCAGCCGGATCTCACCGTGGTCACCGACGGGGTGCACAAGGAGCACAACATTGCCGCCATTGTGCGCACCTGCGACGCGGTGGGCATCCAGACGATTCATGCGAGCCTGCCGGACAATCTCGCCCATGCGCCGGCGGAAGCCGCCATGGGCAGTCAGAAATGGGTGGATGTTGTTCAGCACGACCAGGGCATGGACGCGATCGCCACACTCCAGGGGCGAGGTTTTCAGGTGCTGGCGGCGCACTATTCCGACCGGGCTGTGCCCTATCGTGACGTCGATTACACCCGGCCCACGGCCCTGATGCTGGGCACGGAGAAATTCGGCGTCTCGGAGGAAGCGGCCGAGCAGGCCGACGCGCACGTCTATATTCCCATGATGGGCATGGTGGAGTCGTTTAATGTGAGCGTGGCCACCGCCATTATTCTGGCCGAGGCCTGTGAGCAGCGCCGCCGCTCGGGTTTGTACGACCGCGCTCGCCTGGACGCGGCGCAGTATCACGAGCTGCTGA
>CAYPKI010000302.1:0-2171 GCA_964411265.1 uncultured Alcanivorax sp.
ATGATGGTGTCGCAGCCCTGCAAGGCCCGGGAACAATCGGTTTCCAGATCCCCTACCACCGTCTCGAACGCACCCAGTTCCAGCAAATCCGGCGTTTGACCGGCATCCCGGATCAGCGCCCGCGCCTGGTGTTCACTATCCGCCATCCGGGCGAGCACATGACGCCCGATCTTGCCGTTGGCGCCCGCGATCAATACCTGCATACCCATCCCCCTTGCCGTGAACTTGGCCGGCGCCAGCCTGCGCGAGCCATCTTTGGCCCCGCCGAGACGCCCGGGTAGAGTGACGCGCCATGGCCTACCTGATCCTGTTCGCGTCCGCCTTCGGCGCCGCCACCATTCTGCCCTTTTATTCCGAGGCGGTGTTGCTCGCCTACATGCACCAGGAGTATTCGCCCCTGGGCCTGTGGGCCGCGGCGACTCTGGGCAACATCCTGGGCGCCCATGTGAACTGGCTTATCGGGCGCTACCTGTTGCACTACCAGGACCGGCGCTGGTTTCCGGTTAAGCCGGCCTCGCTGCACAAAGCCCAGGCGCGCTTCCGCCAATACGGCAGCTGGTCCCTGTTGCTCGCCTGGATGCCCGTGGGCGGCGATGCCCTGACCTTTGTGGGCGGCATCATGCGCGTGCCTTTCTGGCTGTTCACGTTGCTGGTGGGCACCGGCAAGGGTGCGCGCTACGCGGCGCTGCTGTGGCTAGGCCAACAGACACTGGTCTAACCATCTCCTCCAGCCGCAGGGCCATCCGGCCCCGGATCGGGCTTGCCCTTGCGGTTGCGCCAGCGCATAGCGGCACGCACCAGCCCCACGAACAGACGCCGGTGCAGCGGGTGGTAGAGCAGATATTCCGGATGCCATTGCACCCCGAGCTGCCAGCTGCCCTCGGTACATTCAATCGCCTGAATAAAGCCGTCGGCGTCCCAGGCCACGGGCTTGAGGCCACACCCCAGGCTTTCCATGGCCTGGTTGTGAATACGGTTGATGCCCAGCCGCGTGCGCGTCAGCAACCGCATCAGGCGTGAACCGGACTGAACTTGCGCGGATTGCAGCGGTAGCAGCAGCCGACTCGGCTGGGTGAACTCACGCAACGGCACAAGATCCTGTACCAGAACCCCGCCCCGGCTCACGTTCAATGCCTGTGCGCCCCGACACAGCCCCAGCACCGGCAGGGCCCACCGGCGCGCGAAGGTCAGCAGTTCCAGCTCCAGCCGATCCCGGTGGGGACGGTATTGCGCGCGTACAGCGGGGTCCTGCCCGAAATGGCGCGGGTGAATATGATGGCCTCCGCCGATTACCAGGCCATTGAGCGCCTCCCAGGGCACCGGGCTACCCGGGCGCAACACACGCACCCGTGCACCGTTGAGCCGCAACGCCAGCCGGGCGAGCAGCGCATCCGGACGGCCCGGATGCCGGAAGCTCAAGCCGACCAGGGGCCGAGAGCCGCCTGCACCCATTGATTACACTCCTCTGCCCAGTCGTGGCGTTTATTATCCCGGGAGCGCTTCAGGCTGCCACGAAAAGCCGCCATGAATTCCGTAAGCTGCGCCTCGTCCGCGGCCAGCGCTTCCACCGCGGCCCAGTCGTTCCAGACATGGGCAAAACTCCACTCGGGGTTGTCCAGGTCACAGTCCGGCAGCCGGTAATGCAGCGTGGGCCGGGCCTTGATGCGCTTATCGTCCACACACTGCCAGAGAATGTCCGGACGCAAATGGGCCCAGAGCGGCAACAAGTCAAGGGCCCGATTGCGCGTAGGGTTGTACTCCAGGTAGTCAATGAACAGCTGCTCGCGTGAAGGCCTGTAGGCCGGATCACGGATCAACTCCACATAGGGCCGGGGCCAGGGACTGATGTAGGTGGTCAGCTTGCGGCTGAAATCCAGTTGCTGGCGCTCGAGCAACCACGGATAGAGACCGGCGAAGGCACGCATATAGGCCAGCAGGGTGTCTCCATCGTAATCAGGCAATTCCGGATTGAGCTGGCAACCGAAGGCGAAATAGACAGCATGCCGACTGCCCAGGCCACCGTGCTCACGCAAATGATCGCAGAGCCCGTTTACCCGGGGCAGCAGCGAAAACGGCAATGGCGGCGTGACGATTTCCAGCGGCACCAGCCGTTCGGCTGCCGCCTCGAACAGATCCTTGGCGCCATTGCGCAACTGCGCCAGGGGCTCGGG
>CAYPKI010000303.1:0-1348 GCA_964411265.1 uncultured Alcanivorax sp.
ACGCACCCCGGGCGAACCACAGACCTGCACCGACCGCATTACCAACCCGACCGACCGGGCCTTCGCGGATGTGGAAATCCGGCGGCTGTTCCTGAATCTCACCCTGGAAAACGCGCTGAGAACCAGCACGCAAGTCCTGGACCTGGCCGCCGGCGAGACCCGCCAGCTGCAGCGCGGCTTCGACACCACGGGCCTGCCCGAGGGGGATTACAGCTGCGTGCTCCAGGTGCGCCGGGATACCGACTGGCGCACCCTGGGCCGGGCGGACTTCCGCATGAAGGAACCGCCCATCAATATCCAGCCGAGCGTCCAGGCCGGCGAACGCGGCCGGCTGCTGGTGCTGATCGATCCGCCGGACGCCGGCACCGGCCGCGGCGACGACGCCCATGGCCCGAAAGATACACCGGACGCCCAGGCCCAGCGCGACTGGCTCGAGGCCCGTCTTGATGAAGCGGGGTGGTCCTACACCATCGTCACCCAGGGCGACGCCTTCCGCGATGAACTGCGCACGGACCAGTACGCCGCCGTGGCGCTCTTCCACGAGCACGTCAAGATCGCCGAAGCGGTGCAGCACGAACTGGTGGACCGGGTGAAGGACAACGGCCTGGGCCTGTTCGTCGCCGGCATGCACGACCGGCGCAACGGCCGCATCGAGCCCGCCCTGGGACTGAAGAGCAAGGGCAAGCTGCCGCATGTGGACGGCCTCTACCTCTATGACTCCGAGGTAACCACCGCCGACCAGTTCGACTTCCCCGTGGACGGCAAGCCCCTGCGCCTGGATCTCCAGGGCGCGAACCGCATCGGCAAGTACACCGGCAGCCATCCCGGCGGCGGCAAGGGCGCACCGGGCAACGGCAAAGGTAAGGGCGGCGGCCCCGGCAACAAGGGCAAGGGCAACAACAAAGGCAAGGGCGGCGGCCCGGGCAAGGGCCCGAAACAGCCCGGCCCGGCGCTGACCACTTTTGAACATGGCGAAGGCCGTTCCATCGACGCCGGCTTTGACCTGCTGCTGCAGGGCACCGTAGCCGGCGGCGAAAACCGCTTCAGCGAACTCCTGCTGGACGCGCTCGCCCATGTGCACCCGGATACGCTCGAACCCACCCCGGGCCTGGCCTGGCCCGTGCGGGTCACCCTGAACAACCAGGGCATTGCCACCCCGGGCCGGCTGGTGCTGACCCTGCCCGCCGGCGCCCAAGTGGTGGACGCCGGCCCGGGCGCGGTGAATAACGCGGGAGAGCTGATCTGGAACTGGCAACTGAATGCGGACGAAACCCGCACGGCCACCTTCTGGATCCGGCTACCCGGCCAACCGGGACAGGTCACTTTCGATGCGGCCATCCAGACGGGC
>CAYPKI010000303.1:1439-2163 GCA_964411265.1 uncultured Alcanivorax sp.
ACCGCACCGGCAGGTGGAATACAGCGTCGGGGTTGTGCCGAATGAGTGAAAACAAATGGCCAGGCCGGGGCATTGATCTCTGGCTCCGTGAGCAGAACAAGGAACGCATCCAATGAAACAACAATTTTCTCCGGACGTGATCGGGGTGATCCGTCAGGCGCGTCGCTTCTGTCAGGTTACGGCGCTGACGGTCATCGCCACCTTGCTCACGCATATCAGCATGCCCACGGCCGTGGCCGCGCGCGAAGCGGCGAGAAAACAGGCCGTGGAAGCTTCGCTGGAGCCCTCGGCCCGGGCCGAACTGGGCGAAGCGGTCCAGCAGGCGCAAACCCTGCTGGAGCGTCTGCGTGCGGAATTCGAGCGCTCAAAGGATGAACGCGACCCCGAGGCCATTGAACGCGCCTCGGAACAGCTCGGCGAACTGGAGCAACGCCTGCAAAAGCTGGACGAGAAGGATTCTCGAACGTCATCTCGAAGACCAGCAGAATTACGGGCAACGCATGGATGCTTTGCTGGAAGGGATACGCAAGTTCCGCAACCAAGGCTCGGGTAAGCCGGGTGGAGAAGAGGTCCAACAGGCCCTGCAAAAGCTCCCCGGCCCGGCAAGAGACCAGGCCAAGCAGCAGCAAGACGGTGGCCCGGACGCACGCAAGGGCCGGGATTATCAAAAGCAGCCCATGCCGGCCCGCGGACTGCACAAAAAGGCCGAGGAAGCTGACAAGCC
>CAYPKI010000304.1:0-745 GCA_964411265.1 uncultured Alcanivorax sp.
GATAGCGCCCGCGGGGTAACCGAGCTGAGCCTCGCGGATGGCACCCTGCGCGGCGTTAACTTCCATAGCACCCTGGTCGAGGGCATGAACGAGATCCTGGGCCGATACCAGGGCCTGACCGCCTTTCTGCCCACCCGCGGTTCGGGCCAACTCCCGTCGGAGCTGAGCGCGGATACGAAGATTGTGGGCCTGGACAGCCGCGCACGGCTGGAAAAACGAGTCGTCTATATAGAACGCCTGAACGCCGACCTCCGCAAGGGCAACGTCTCCGCCGATGGCTGGCTCAACCTCTACAATCAGGACTTCGACATGAACCTGGGTTTGCAGTCGCCGGAACTGGGCGATAACAAACACATAGCCGGCCGCACCTGGCCCATCCGGTGCGCCGGCAATCTGGCCGGAGCGCCGAGCGAATGGTGCCGCCCGGACCGCGAGGGCTTCCGCCGCATCGGCAAGGACATCGCCGCCGAGGCGGCCCGGGAGCGCGTGCAAGAGGAAACGGGGGTGGAAGCCGAGGGCGATTCCCCCGAGGAAGTGATCAAAAATGCCGCGGAGAAAAAGGCCCGGGACAAGGTGAAGGAGAAAGCCGAGGACAAACTGGAAGAGGAACTGGAAGGCTTATTCCGCTAGCGCGACTCTATCCCTGACCGAGAGTAATTCATGCGGACCACCGATTTTCGCAAGGCAGTGTTGCGCTGGTTTGACCGCCACGGGCGGGATGACCTGCCCTGGCAGCGCGAGATCA
>CAYPKI010000304.1:755-2161 GCA_964411265.1 uncultured Alcanivorax sp.
GGGTCTGGGTCTCGGAAATCATGCTCCAGCAAACCCGGGTGGCTACCGTCATTCCCTACTTCGAGCGTTTCATGGCGGCTTTCCCGGATGTCCAGGCGCTCGCCCGGGCGGAACCGGATCAGGTGCTGCACCTGTGGACGGGGCTGGGCTACTACGCCCGGGCGCGCAACCTCCACCGCGCTGCCGTTCAGATTGTGGACGGCTACGGCGGCGAGTTTCCGGCGGACGTGGACGAACTCCAGAAACTGCCCGGCATCGGCCGCTCCACCGCGGGCGCCATCGCCAGCATCAGCATGAACATCCGTGCGCCCATCCTGGACGGCAATGTGAAACGCGTATTGGCGCGTTTCCATGCCGTGCCCGGCTGGCCCGGCGAAACACCTGTGCAAAACCGCCTCTGGGAGCTGGCCGAGCACTACACGCCCTCCAAGCGCGTCGCCGACTACAGCCAGGCCATGATGGACCTGGGCGCGACCCTGTGTACCAGGACCGCTCCGGCCTGTGACCGCTGCCCCCTGGGGCGCCACTGCGCGGCCCGCGCGGAAGGCAACCCGGACGCTTATCCGGACCCCAAACCCAAAAAACAGCTGCCCGTCCGCGCAACCACCATGGTCCTGCTCACCGACGAGCAAGACCGGGTCCTGCTGGAACAACGCCCGCCCGCCGGGCTCTGGGGCGGGCTCTGGAGCTTTCCCGAGCTCCACGATCCACAAGAGCTACCGGATTTCCTCCGGCGCCTGGGCCTACGCGAGCGCGAGCGCGAGGGCCTGCAGCCTTTCCGGCACACCTTCAGCCACTATCATCTGGACATAACACCCCTTAAGGTGCGGGTCCATGATGCCGTGGGCGATAACGACCGCGCCTGGGTGGCCCCGCACGACCCCGGCAAGCGCGGCCTGGCCGCGCCGGTCAAAAAGCTCCTGCAACGCCTGGGCGAGCCGGATCCGCAAAACCAGCTATTCTGAGGAGGCTTCATGACACGCATGGTCTTTTGCCGCAAATATCAGCAGGAAATGGAAGGTCTGGAACAGCCACCCTTCCCCGGACCCACCGGCGAGGACATCTATGAAAACGTGTCCAACCAGGCCTGGCAGGACTGGCTGGCTCACCAGACCCGGCTGATCAACGAGAAACAGCTCAATTCCCTCGACCCGGAGCACAAGAAGTATCTGGATCAGCAACGCGAGCTGTTCTTCCGAAACGAGGCGCACGACCAGGCCGAGGGCTACGTGCCTCCCGAAGAGAGCTGAAGCCGCCTGAATGCGCGAACCCGGGGCTTGCGCCCGCCTTGACGCAAGCCGGGTCAGCCGGTTTAATACGCAGCTTAATTGCCCGGATAGCTCAGTCGGTAGAGCAGTGGATTGAAAATCCTCGTGTCGGTGGTTCGATTCCACCTCCGGGCACCA
>CAYPKI010000305.1:0-2128 GCA_964411265.1 uncultured Alcanivorax sp.
GTTAGGCATCAGACCGCGTGGGCCCAGGATCGTGCCCAGCTTGCCCACTACGCGCATGGCGTCGGGTGCCGCCACGACCACATCGAAATTGATCTCGCCCTGCTGCACCTGCTCCGCAAGATCGTCCAGCCCTACCACGTCGGCACCGGCCTGATGCGCTTCCTCGGCCTTGTCACCCTGGGCAAAAACCGCTACCCGCACGGTTTTGCCGGTACCGTGGGGCAGCACCGAAGCGCCGCGGACGTTCTGGTCCGATTTGCGTGGATCCACACCCAGGTTCACGGCCACATCAATAGATTCCGTGAAACGGACTCGGGACAGCTTATTGAGCAAATCCACGGCTTCGTTGACCGGATACTGGCGGCCCGGCTCAATAGTTTCGCGTATATCACGGATACGCTTGGATACCTTCGCCATGATCAGTCCTCCACATCCAGGCCCATGGAACGGGCCGAGCCCGCGATGGTACGAACCGCGGCGTCCATATCGGACGCAGTCAAATCCGGCTCCTTGGTACGGGCGATGTCCTCGAGCTGCTCGCGTGTCACCTTGCCCACTTTCTTGAGGTTGGGTTCACCGCTACCGCCCTTGACGCCCGCAGCCTTCAGCAGCAGATAGGCCGCCGGAGGCGTTTTCATGATGAAGGTAAAGCTGCGGTCGCTGTAAACGGTGATCACCACGGGCACGGGTGAACCGGGTTCCATCTCCTGCGACTGGGCATTGAATGCCTTGCAGAATTCCATGATGTTCACGCCGTGCTGGCCTAGTGCCGGCCCAACCGGCGGACTGGGGTTGGCCTGCCCGGCAGCCACCTCCAGTTTGACGTAGGCATCAATCTTTTTCGCCATACTGAGCTCCTTGGGTTCCGGCGCTCCGCTCGGTTCGACCGGCGTCGAGCTCCCCTCAGGTTTTTCCAGTTGGTCCCGTCGCGGGACGCCTCACAATGTCAGGACTTCTCGACCTGACCGAACTCCAGCTCCACCGGAGTAGAGCGGCCGAAGATAAGAACCGCCACCTGCAGGCGATTCTTGTCGTAGTTCACTTCCTCAACCACGCCGTTGAAATCAGCAAATGGACCGTCGACCACCCGAACGACTTCGCCCGCTTCGAACAGTGTCTTGGGCTTCGGCTTCTCCGTGCTGTCGTCCATGCGCTGAAGAATAGCGTTGGCTTCCTTTTCTGAAATGGGCGAAACATGACCCGGATTCTTCGGATCTTCACCGATAAAGCCCATGACACGCGGTGTTTCCTTGACCAAGTGCCAGGTCTCGTCGCGCATTTCCATGTTGACGAGCACATAGCCCGGGAAAAACTTGCGTTCCTGGCGGCGCTTTTGCCCGGCACGCATCTCGATCACTTCTTCCGTGGGCACCATGATTTCGACGATGTCGTCTTCCATTTCATTGAGCTTGACGCGCTCTTCCAAGGCGCGTTTGACGTGTTTCTCAAAGCCTGAATAGGCATGTATCACATACCATTGCTTTGCCATGTCCACCCCTTAACCGATGATCGCGGAGATCACTCCATTGAGAATCCAGTCCAGCACAAACAACACCATCGCGATCAAAACGACAAACGCCAGCACAATCAGTGTCGTTTGCAATGTCTCGCGGCGGGTCGGCCAGGTGATCTTGCGCAACTCAACCATGGCGTCCTTGCGCAGCTGATTAAAACTGCGCCCTTGCTCGGTCTGGAGCGCCACGAAAGCGGCGACCGCACCGATAACAACAACGCCGAGCGCCCGGTACAGTGGCGAGTAGTCGCCGTAATAACTGTTTCCCCAGACGGCGACGGCCACAAGTGCGGCGACCACCACCCATTTGGCGGTTTCCGCCGCGGAAAAGCCGGATTGCCCTGATGCCTTGTTCGTCATGGTCTCAACTTCACCCTGATCGCCATCACGGCGATGTCATGGGGACATTTTGGCAGGCCAGGAGGGACTCGAACCCCCAACAGCCGGTTTTGGAGACCGGTGCTCTACCGATTGAACTACTGGCCTGTAACCGTGCTCGCTCAAACGCAACGGGCCGGGACGCCTTGACGCCCCGGCCCTCGCGCCGCGAACCTCTACCCTTACTCGATGATTTTGCTCACCACGCCGGCGCCCACGGTGCGGCCGCCTTCGCGT
>CAYPKI010000306.1:0-697 GCA_964411265.1 uncultured Alcanivorax sp.
GCCTCCACCAGGGCGCCGCTGTCCGTCAGGAAAGGCTCGCCCGAGAGCTTCCATTCGATGGCGTAATCCAGACCATGGCGATCCAGAATGGCCTCGGTGCGCTCGCGCAGTTCCGCCTCGTTCACCTCGGTGGAAAAGCGGAAGTTGAACAGCACCTCGCAACGGCCGGGGATCACATTGGTGGTGCCGTCGCCCGCGTGGATATTCGAGATCTGAAAGCTCGTGGGCGGGAAGAAGCTGTTGCCGTGATCCCATTCCGTGGCCACCAGTTCGGCCAGCGCCGGCGCGGTCTTGTGGACCGGGTTGTCCGCCATGTGGGGATAGGCCACATGGCCCTGAATGCCGTTGACCACCAGGCGCGCGCCCAGCGAGCCCCGGCGGCCGTTCTTGATGACATCGCCCAGCGCGTCCGTGCTCGAGGGCTCGCCCACCAGACAGTAGTCGATTTTTTCGCTGCGCGCCTCGAGTGTTTCGACCACCTTGACCGTGCCGTTGACGGAGGGTCCTTCCTCGTCCGAAGTGATCAGAAAACCAATGCTGCCGGCGTGCTCGGGATGATCCGCCACGAAGGATTCCACGGCCGCCACCATGGCCGCCACCGAACCCTTCATGTCCGCCGCGCCGCGGCCGTGCAGCATGCCGTCGTCGTCGATGCACGGCTCGAAGGGCGGGTTCCGCCACTCCGATTCGTCCCCGG
>CAYPKI010000306.1:707-2127 GCA_964411265.1 uncultured Alcanivorax sp.
AGCAGCGGCCCGGACTCGCCGCGCCGTGCCCAGAGATTATCCACTTCTTCAAAGGGCAGCGACTCACAGGCGAAGCCCAGGGCACTAAGCTTTTCGGCCAGCCAGTCCTGACAGCCGGCATCGTCCGGTGTTACCGAACGCCGGCGGATCAGTTCCTGTGCGTAGTCGAGCGCGCGGGCCATAGGGCCTCCGGGCAATCAGTGGCCAGTTTCAGGTCTCAAGACGGCAAAGGCTGTGCAAAGGCAGCATTCTCCGGCAGTCCTGGACGCTGTCTAGTCGTTTTCGGCGTCAGTCCGCGTGACCGCGCTTGCACCTTGCGACTTGCCACTGGATTTAATTGTGCTTGTGCAGCTCTTCGTTGAGCGCCACCGCGTTCTTGTTGGTCAGACATTCCACGGCACCGGTTTCGGAGTTGCGGCGGAAGAGCAGGCTGTCCTGGCCGGCCAGATCACGCGCCTTGACCGTTTGCACGACGTCGCCGTTTTCATCCTTGAGGATTACCCGGGTGCCGGCGGTGAGATAGAGGCCGGCTTCCACGGTGCAGTGATCCCCCAGCGGAATGCCCAGACCCGAATTGGCGCCCAGCAGGCAACCTTCGCCCAGGGAGATGATGACGTTGCCGCCGCCGGAGAGTGTGCCCATGGTGGAAGCGCCGCCGCCGATGTCCGAGCCCTTGCCCACGAAGACGCCGGCGGAGATCCGGCCCTCGATCATGCCCGGGCCTTCGGTGCCGGCATTGAAGTTGATGAAACCCTCGTGCATGACGGTGGTGCCTTCGCCCACATAGGCACCCAGGCGCACGCGGGCGGTGTCGGCGATGCGCGCGCCCCTGGGCACGACGTAGTCGGTCATCTTGGGGAACTTGTCCACGGCGTTCACTTCCAGCAGGTCGCCGTTCAATCGCGCCATGAGCTGGCGCTCGGGCAGCTCGTCCAGATCCACCGCGCCCTCGTTGGTCCAGGCAACATTGGGCAGCAGCGGGAAGATGCCGCTCAGGACCAGGCCGTGCGGTTTGACAAGGCGGTGCGACAGTAACTGCAGCTTGAGGTAGGCCTCGGGCGTGGAGCTGGGTTCCGCATCGGTTTCGAGGATGGTGAGCACGACGGGCTTGTCCGATTCCTGCAGGGCGACGGCATAGCTGGCGTGGTGTTCATGGCCCGCCGAGCGCCACTCCCTTGCCAGATGCACGATCTGTCTATGGCTGAGATGAAAGGCCGCGTTACCGCCTTCATAACCCAGCTCCTCGCGCACGGACTCCACCAGACCGGTGGACGGGTGCAGCCGCGGTTCCGGGTAGAAGACCTCCAGCCAGTCTTCCTTGCGGTTCTGGGTGCCGCAGCCCAGTGCCAGGGCAAAATATTCGCTCATAACAGTCTCAACCTTTTTCCAGAGTGCTTTGCCACTGCGCCGCGTCGAATCC
>CAYPKI010000307.1:0-2088 GCA_964411265.1 uncultured Alcanivorax sp.
GGATCTGGTGGTCACCGAGGAAGACTGCGGCACGGAACACGGCCTGCTGATGGTGCCTCTCATTGAGGGCGGTGACATCGTCGAGCCGCTGCGCGAACGGGTGCTGGGCCGGACCGTGGCGCATGATCTCGTGCGTCCGGGCACCGATGAGGTGGTATTCCAGGCCGGCACGGTGCTCGACGAGGTCTGGGTCGAGAAGCTTGAGGCGATGGGTATCGACGAGATGGTCGTGCGTTCGCCTATTACCTGCCAGACGCGCTGGGGTACTTGCTCGAAGTGCTATGGCCGCGATCTGGCCCGCGGGCACAAGATCAACGTGGGCGAGGCCGTGGGCGTAATCGCGGCGCAGTCCATCGGCGAGCCCGGAACACAGCTCACCATGCGGACTTTCCATATCGGCGGCGCGGCGAGCCGCGCCAGCGCGGTGTCGAACATTCAGGTCAAGCATGGTGGCCAGGTGCGCTTCCACAACATCAAGTATGTGGAGCACACGGACGGATTGGTCGTGGTGTCGCGCTCCAGCGAGCTGGCGGTGGCCGACGAACTCGGTCGCGAACGCGAGCGTTACAAGATCCCCTATGGTGCCCTCATCACCGTCAATGAGACGGAGGAGACCGAGCCCGGCCAGGTGGTAGCTACCTGGGACCCGCATACTCACCCGGTCATTGCCGAGGTGGAGGGTCAGGTCAAGTTCGGCGACATGGAAGAAAATGTCACTGTGAACTACCAGACGGACGAGCTGACCGGTTTGAGTCAGATCGAGGTGATCGATCCCAAGGATCGGCCGGCTTCGGGCAAGGATCTGCGCCCGTCCATTCGGGTGGTGGATAGTCAGGGTAATCCGGTCATGGTGCCCAATACGGAAACCCCCGCGGCCTACCACCTGCCGGGCGGCTCGATTACCAGTCTGGAAGACAAATCGGAAATCCGGGTGGGCGACGTCATCGCTCGCATTCCCCAGGAAACGTCCAAGACTCGCGATATCACGGGTGGTTTGCCGCGGGTGGCGGATCTGTTCGAGGCGCGCCAGCCCAAGGACGCGGCCATCCTTGCCGAAAGCTCGGGTACCGTGACCTTCGGCAAGGAGACCAAGGGCAAGGTCCGTCTGCTGATTACCGACGAGAACGGCGAGTCCCAGGAAGTGCTGATTCCCAAGTCGCGTCAGCTCAATGTCTTTGAGGGCGAAAATGTCGAGAAGGGCGAGGTGGTCTCCGACGGTCCCATGAATCCCCATGACATTCTGCGTCTGCTGGGCCAGGCCGAGGTTGCGCGCTACATTGTCAACGAGGTGCAGGAGGTCTATCGCCTCCAGGGCGTCAACATCAATGACAAGCATATCGAGGCGGTGATTCGGCAGATGATGCGCAAGGCCGAAATAACCGATCCCGGCGATAGCCGCTTCATCAAGGGCGAACAGGCGGAGCTCGCCCGGGTGCTGGAAGAGATCGACCGGCTCAAGGCCTCGGGTGAGGATAAGCAGCTGCCGGAATACGAGCGGCTCTTGCTGGGCATCACCAAGGCCTCGCTGGCGACGGAGTCCTTCATCTCCGCGGCCTCCTTCCAGGAGACCACGCGTGTGCTCACCGAGGCAGCCGTAACCGGCAAGGCCGACGAGCTGCGCGGACTCAAGGAGAATGTTGTGGTGGGCCGGCTGATCCCGGCGGGCACCGGCTACGCCTATCATGAGTACCGGCGCCAGCAGCGCCAGGAAGAGGCCGAAGAGAGCGAAGGACCGACCACCGAGGATGTGGAAGCGGCGCTTTCCGAGGCTCTGAGCTCGTCCGAAGACGAATAGTCTCCGGAATCGGCTTGACGTGCCGCCGGCCATACGTCTTTCAGTCTGATCAATGTAATTATCCGTTACGCATAGTCGTCGGAGATGAAGTTATGATAAAACTGCGAATATTCGGACCACTTTCACCGAGGTTTGACCAGCCTTTTATGATATTATCCTGATACTTGAATACAGATTATGGGAGCTAACAGTAGCACCACGGACTCAAACGAGTCTGCCGCAGCTGCCGATTCTAAACCGCAGTCAATCTTCGAACATCGCTCCTTAGAGGACATCTACGAAGAAATTAGACA
>CAYPKI010000308.1:0-2052 GCA_964411265.1 uncultured Alcanivorax sp.
TGGCGTCACGGCTCTGGTCCATAAGCACATTCAGCCGCTTCTCGGCGTCCCGCACGGCAAGCTCGGTATGCTGGAGCTCCTTGCGCACCCGAAGATCCTCCACCACACGGTCGATCATGAGCATCAGCAAATCACGATCATCGGTCGGGACAGCGGCCCGGGCACCCTCTTCCAGTGCCTCGCGGAAGCTCGCCGGCGAGAACTCGTCCGAGAGCAGCAAAACGGGCACGGACTTGCCCAGGCGGTTGAGATGCGCAAGCACCTTCTTGAAATCACTGTCACCGAAGGCGGGGCGGCACAGCAGCAGATCCCAGGTGCCGGATTTAAGAGCGCGCAGCAGATCGTCCTCATTAAGCACCAGTTCCGCGCGCGTAGCCTTGCCGGCGTTACGCAGCGTGTTCATCAGCTGCTCGGCCTCGTCCTGGGAGTCATGGGCAATCAGCAGGCGGATTGTTTCCAGTGTGTAGCTCATGCGCATTCCGGGTCAGGGACGGTACCAGGAGGATTGTGCCCATTCAGTGTAATGTCGCAACCCTCTCAGCACGGAAAGGTTTTACAGGCTGGACCAGATGGAGTCGAAGTCTTCGGCCTCGTCATGCGAGCTGCGGTCGCTATCCGGTCCACGTCCACCCGACACCTGGGGCTGTTGATACTCGTACTGGACAAAGCTGGCCGTGCTGCTGACCTTGCGCCGCAATACCACCCGATTGCCTTCGCCAGACTCTACCAGCCAGAGCTTGGCGCCCGTCTGAAACCCCACTGCCGGGGTCAGCAGCGTTGATGGCTGACCGATGGCCTGCAGCGCCGGCAGGATCAACACACGCATGAAGTCCGTGGCGTCTCCGGTTTTTTTCAATACCTGCGCGCCCGCCGGAATGGCACGGGGCGCGACCAGCTCTACCCCCAGACGCGCGCCCTGCTTGGGCATCTGCTTGACCCACCGAATGACGCCGACGGCCCACTCGTTGAAATTGGGTTCCCGCAGGCCCACGAGCTCGCCCGAACGCAACTGGGTGGGTGCCTCCCCGCCCGGCCAGTCGAGACAATATCCTCCCGGACTGGTGTTCACTTTCTGGCAGGTGTAGGAATCGAAGTGCACTTTCGACTCCTTGGTCTTGTCCTGCAACGACGAGGTCACCCGGGAAACATCAACACTGTCGGTTTTGACATCGTCGCCCATGCGGTGAATGCCCGAGTCCACGGCCTGGGACCAGGGATCCTCTTCGTCGAGAATGGAGCGTCCCTGCGCGTGCTTCTGGCGCTGGCCCAGAAAGGGATTGTCTTCCTCATCAGCCAGTACCTGCAGATTACCCGAACTGACCTGACTCTCGAAGCTAACCTGACCCGAGGTGTAGTAGTGAAGGGCACCCAATCCGAGACAGACGTCGATGGGACCTGTTTCTGTTACCCGCTTGAAGGACCGTTCCGTTAGCGCGCCCCAGGCGTGCTCGAAATGACTGAGCAGGGCATCGTTCATACCGCGCGGCAACTGCAGGTCAGCCTGCTCACCGGCGCGCACGCGGGTCAGCCGTTCAACCAGTTGCGTCGAATCGATGTAACGCGATTCACCACCCGCAGCCGAGGCATGGGTACGATAGGTGGGCGGACGGTCCTGTTGCAGGTCGAAAACGAACAAGTCCGCCTCGCCACCGGCCTTCTTGATATCAATCAGTCCACTCCACTCCTCAGTGGCGAGATAGAGCGTAGCCAGCTCCTGCTGACGTAACTGGTTGGGCTGGGCCGTGGCCAGCAAGAGTGCACGCGCATAGGCGTCGGCGATCGTGCTGGTTTCAATGAGTGAGAACCGGGAATCCGCGACTTCCTCAAAGGCAAAACTGTTCTGCTCGGCGAGCAGATAAAGCTGATGCAATTCCAGCCAGAGACTGGGCGGTGTGGGGAAATAGAGCTGGTAACAGCGCATCAAGGTATCGGTCAAAGCCGAGATAGCGCGATGCGCGGCCACGGTCACGGTCTCGCGCGCCTCGCGCTCGCGGAGCTTGCGCATGCCGCGCACGGTGACCAGCTTATAGCCGCTAGCCAGATGCCCCTGCA
>CAYPKI010000309.1:0-1717 GCA_964411265.1 uncultured Alcanivorax sp.
CAAGTCGTCGACTGTCTTGCCAGGAACGCACAAAACCGAATTAGCCGTAGGGTGGCCTCTCTCTCCAGCCAAATCGAAACGCAAGAGCGCGCCTACAGAAAAGAGCTTGAACAGCAGATCGCTCTCTTGCAAGCCGCAGAAAAACAGGCTCAGGCTCGTGGTATTGAAAACAACCAGCACAACCAGTCCTCTTCCATTCATCTGGACAGCGAAAAGAGAGAGTCCCAGGCGGGCATTACGAGTTTTGCGACCTCAACGCTGCAGCAACCCGTATTCGAATACGGCACACGTGCCCTGTCAGCGCTGATTGATTCCCGACAGCAACAACTGGACCAGCTCCTACCTTCGAAAGCGCTTCAGCTGCAATCCCGTAAACAAAGATGGGAAAGCCTGAATATCAGGACGGAAAACGCCAGTGTCTTTTCGGCCTACCAGAGCGCTAGTCAGGCAGAGCCGACCCGCTCCGGTTTTCTAGTAATGGCTCTCGCCGGCATCCTGGGCCTGATCTTCGGGACGATCCTGACACTGGGACGAAGTGCATGGAAAAACAACATTGCCGAGCGCTAACCGGCATGGAGCAGAGCCCAAACGGGATCCGCTAGATTTAATGAAGATTGGACGCGGTTTTTTCGCGATCCTGGCTTGTGGCGGATAACTCCGGTTGCTTCGGCCAAGGTTCCGGATGGTCCGACCAGGGTTGATACCCGTTCACCACGTGCGCCAGAACAGCCTTAATGCCTGCCCGCTCGTCGCCTGTTTGAGCCTGCAGGAGCGTATCAAGCGCATCATCCAGCTCCTTACCAGACACGAAACTTTCTCGTGCGCGCATAATCATCGGGTGTCTGGTGCCTTCGCTGTTTTCACCGACGAGAAGTTCCTCGTATAGCTTCTCCCCCGGCCGTAAACCCGTGAATTGTACCTCGATATCTCCATCCGGATTTGCTTCATTTTTTACCGCTACACCCATTAAATGCGCCATGGTGCAGGCGAGGTCATATATACGCACCGGCTCACCCATATCCAGGAGAAAAACGTCTCCACCATCGGCCATGCCTCCCGCTTGCAACACAAGTTGAGCCGCTTCCGGGATGGTCATGAAATAGCGCGTTACGTCTGGATGCGTCACGGTAATGGGCCCCGCATCGCGAATTTGTTGCCGAAAAACCGGGACCACGGAGCCCGACGACCCCAAAACATTCCCGAATCGCACCATGGAAAAGCAGGTACCACTCCCAAGCTCGCTCTTGCTCTGGAGGACGATTTCCGCAAGCCGCTTGGTTGCCCCCATGACATTGGTCGGCCGCACCGCCTTGTCGGTTGATACGAGGATGAAGTTTCGAACGCCCGCCTTTTCAGCCGCCGTGGCGGTATTCAAAGTGCCAAAGACATTATTGCGGACGCCAGCGGCCGGGCTCCCTTCCACCATGGGAACATGCTTATAGGCGGCGGCGTGATACAGGGTAGCAATATCGTATTCGCGGCAAACTGTCTCCATGAAATCCCCGTCCACCGCTGTACCCAGAAGTGGCACCAGCTCAATCTCGGTCGCCGGATTATCCGTTATTATTTCCTGCTCAATGTGATAAAGCGAACATTCGGTATGATCGACCATCACCAGTCTCTGTGGCGCCAGTGCCGTTATCTGGCGGCACAGTTCGCTTCCAATCGATCCCCCAGCGCCGGTTACGAGAACGTTGCAACCCGTAATGCATTCGCG
>CAYPKI010000309.1:1727-2049 GCA_964411265.1 uncultured Alcanivorax sp.
CCAAGAGATCCTCGATCTCCACTTCATGCAATTCCTCAATTCGGGCCTTGCCCGAAACAATATCCGGAAAACCCGGCACCGACATCACCGACACGTCCAGATTCTCCAGAAAATTAACGATACCTCGCCGGCAAGTACGGGTAGCAGAAGGCATAGCCAACAGAACCCGGTGAATACTTAGTCGGCCGACGTTCTCGGACAAGCCCCTGCGATCAGTTACCGGGATCCCGGCGAGCGTTGTACCTTGAAGGCAGGGGTTGTCATCGACAAACAGAACGGGTCGATATTCCTGACTCGCCATGAGCGCCTGAGCCAGTTGCGC
>CAYPKI010000310.1:0-2031 GCA_964411265.1 uncultured Alcanivorax sp.
GGCCCCCGATGGGCCACCGCCTCCTCGTCGATCCAGTCCTCCTCGAGGAACACCTGCCCCGAGTCGCGCCCCGGCACCTGCCGCTTCGGGCCGGGCTTGTAGAACGAGCAGGATTTCGGGCCATAGCAGAAGGTCTCGAAGCGATGCCGGACCTTCGACGGATTCCAGTGATCGACAATGATCTCCACCGGCATCCGGCAGCCCCAGATGCAGTCCTGGCACCGGGTGTCGTAGGTGCGCGTGTCCAGCCGGCGGTGGCCGCGCTCGCGGTAGACGGTCAGCTCCGGCGGCCAGCCCTGCCAGGGCGGCGGCTCCGGTGCCGGCCCGCCGCGCTCGAGCACGCGGAAGCGACTGACCTTGTAGAACGCCGCGACCTCCCGGCGCTCATCCGGAACCGGTTCGCACAGGCCCGCGACCCGATCACCAGCGCGGGGCTCGTGCTTGTCACGCAGGGACGGCCCCACCGCCACGGCAAATTCCCGCGCCTCGCCGTCCAGGGTGCCGTCGACCGTCAGCACATAGCCCAGGTATTCGTGGTGGCGCTCATCGAAGGAACGGATCAGGCGGATGCGCGGCTGAATGCCTCTCAAACGGCCCTTCCAGGTCGGTTTTTCAGCCATATCACCGTGTCCCTTTTCGGTTGCCAGGGAGCCCGGACTCCTCCCGCGTTCCCGAAGCGGCCTGACAAGTTGGTACCGCGTAGCGGAGCAAAGCGCAACAACGGCTACGGACCCGATTAGGCGCCCGAACCGCGCCCCAGATAGGCGACCACCGCCGGCCAGTCCGGAAAGGCCTCGGTGCCGAAATGAATATGCTCGCCGGGGAAACGGTCCGCGCCGTTGCGGGTCCGGTCATCCACCAGATAGTGGCCCGTATTCAAATGCTTGTGATGGGAAAGAATCAGCCGTTTGTACGCCGGCCGACCGATATGCTGCTTGACCCAGTGAAGCTTGTCCGACCATGCGCTGGGGTTCTCCCAGGGTGAGGTGGAGAGAATATAGGTATCGTACATTCCGGACAGATACTCGAACGACGCAATGGCATCCGCAACCGGGTCCATGAGCGAAAAGATCCCCGGCACCTCATCCAACCTGCCCTCATACTCGGCTGCCACATCCTCCGACAACCGGGCGATACCGGACGGGAAGTCCACCAGGACATTGTCCATATCAATGTAGAGAATCTCGGCGCTCATAGTCGACTCCGGGCCATGCAATGATGACGATGGTTTTGGCTTGATCCTGTGCCCTTTTTGAGCAGACCCTCAGGCCATCTCGAAATTGAAATTGCAGAACGTGAACCCGGCATCGGAGTGCTGAATGGTGACCCGGGACTCCGGACTCACCAGGGGCGACTCCCGAACCAGCTCTTCCAGCTTTTCGTCCGAAACTTCCTCGATATCCGCCCGGGCGAAAATTACGCTCTCCGCCCGGATGCCCTCCCAGGCCCACTGCTGATAGAGCACCTCGTAGTCGCCCAGATGCGCCGGCTGACTCATCAGCACCCGGGTATCGTCCTCGACCGGGACATTGTCGAATTTCTCGCTCATGCACCCTCCCGTACAAGCGCGGCACCATTCCGATTTCATGATCGTAGCCGGAAGCGACCGATTCTGTCGCGGGCGGTAACGTGGAAATCTGGCTGTGAGCGTGCTTCCGCAACCGGGCTATACCGCCGTGGGAGCGGCGTCCACGCCGCGACTCCGCTTCAGATTTTCGGGGAAGCATCAGCGCGAGACGGTCTCCTGGACCGGCGGCTTGCCTTTACGCCTTCGCGCAGAGGCTGTCGCAAAAGGGGAACAGGGTGTGGCAGGCGCGTCCCCGCGCCGATGATTCCAGAGGCTCTGGAATGGGGTCGTGGCGAGGACACCACTCCCACAGTGCCATAACCAGGCCCGAAGCAGTGCAGCCACCCGGAACGCCTTTTGCGACACCCTCCCGCACAGCGAAAACCGCATTATTGCCGGCAATATCCAGCCCGCCCTCTTTCCGTAGCGTACGCCTGTAACCTATTTCCATGACGTTGTTACCT
>CAYPKI010000311.1:0-2025 GCA_964411265.1 uncultured Alcanivorax sp.
CAGCGGAGGGACTGGGCAGACCCACGAAAAAGCGCTTGTCGGTCGAGTCCGACTGGAGATTGAACCGAGCCAGGCGCAGGGCCGCGCACGCAACATACAGGAACGCCGCGGCCCAACCCGCCTGCCCCAGGGTCGTCAAACCCCAGGCATAGGCCACGACCCCGGGTGCCACCCCGAAGGCAACACAGTCGGACAAGGAATCATACTGACCGCCAAACTCACTCTGGGTATTTGTCAGTCGGGCCACGCCGCCGTCCATGCCGTCCAGCACGCCCGCCACGATAATGCCCAGTGCGGCTTGCTCGAACAAACCATTCATGGCCGCAATGATGGCGTAGAAGCCGGCAAACAACGCACCCGTGGTGAACAGATTGGGCAGCAGATAGACACCCCGCCGGCGTGCGCCCTGGCCCGATTCGACCACCTCGAAGCGGTCGTCGTCCGTCTCCGGATCCGGCCCTTCAATCATGACTTTCCTCCTGTGCCAGCTCGCTTCAGCCGAGCGCAGCGGCAGCGGAATCAAAAACGCGGCCCGCAGGCCGCGCTTGCCTTCCCGGCACGCTTCACATGGTCAGTTCTTGTCCTTGTCGATGATCTTGCTGGCTTTCATCCAGGGCATCATGCCGCGCAGACGCTCCCCCGTGCTCTCGATCAGCTGCTCACGCGCCATGCGGCGCCGGGCCTTGAGCGTGGGTGCGCCCGCCTGATTCTCCAGGACGAACTCCTTGGCAAACTCTCCGTTCTGAATCTCCGTCAAAATCTTGCGCATTTCCTGGCGGGTTTCATCCGTAATAATCCGCGAGCCGCGGGTAAAGTCGCCGTATTCCGCCGTATTGGAGATCGAGTAACGCATGTCCGCTACGCCGCCCTGATAGAGCAGATCCACGATCCGTTTCATCTCGTGCAGGCACTCGAAATAGGCCATCTCGGGCGCGTAGCCCGCTTCCACCAGGGTTTCGAAGCCGGCCTGGATCAGCGCCGCCGTGCCACCGCAAAGCACGGTCTGCTCGCCGAACAGATCGGTTTCCGTTTCTTCCCGGAAGCTGGTCTCGAGAATGCCCGCTCGCCCGGCACCATTGGCCGAGGCGTAGGACAACGCCAGATCGCGCGCCTTGCCCGAAGCATCCTGGAAAACCGCGATCAGTGAAGGTACCCCAATACCTTCTTCATAGGTGGAGCGTACGGTGTGGCCCGGACCCTTGGGCGCAATCATGATTACGTCCTTGTCCGCGGCCGGCTCGATCAAACGGTAGTGAATATTGAAGCCGTGCGCGAACGCGATCGCGGCGCCGTCCTTGAGATGAGGCGCGATCTTTTCGTTGTAGACCTGCTGCTGATTCTCGTCGGGCAGCAGAATCATGACCACGTCGCCCCAGGCGGCAGCCTCTTCCACCGTTTTCACCGGCAGTCCGGCTTCTTCGGCCTTGCGGGCCGACCCCGAGCCGGCGCGCAGGCCCACAGCCACGTCCACGCCTGATTCCTTGAGGTTGTTGGCGTGCGCATGCCCCTGGGAGCCATATCCGATGATGGCGACTTTCTTGCCCTGGAGCAGGGAGAGGTCGCAGTCTTTGTCATAAAAGGCTTGCATGGATTTTCCCCTGTTACTGATTCGCGTCGTTCTGAGTGCCGGCGCATGGTACGACGCCGGCCCGTGTTGGGCTAGAGACTCAGGACCTTTTCCCCCCGGGAAATGCCGGAAACGCCGGAACGCACCGTCTCGAGAACATGGGCCTCGCCGATAGCCTCAATAAAGGCATGGAGCTTGTCCGTGGCGCCCGTGAGCTGGATGGTGAAGACCGTGCTGGTCACATCCACGACCTGCCCCCGGAAAATATCCGCGCAGCGTTTTACCTCCGCGCGCTGGGACCCGGTCGCCTTGACCTTGACCAGCATGATCTCGCGCTCGATGTGCGGACCGTCCGTGAGATCCACCAGCTTGACCACGTCGATGAGCTTGTTCAGATTCTTCGTGATCTGCTCGATCTTCTCGTCGTCCAGCACGCCCTCGTCCTTCAGGTAGGCCTC
>CAYPKI010000312.1:0-1633 GCA_964411265.1 uncultured Alcanivorax sp.
GTCCGGGGCCACGGTGAAGGATGGTGTCTTTTCATCATGGAAGGGGCAGCAAGCGCTATAGTTCCGGCCGGCTTTCTTCAGCTGCACGCGTTCGTCGATGACGGCAACGATATCCGTGCGCTCCAGCAGATCCTGGATAAAGTGTTCGGGGATACGACCGGCCATGGGCAAGCATATTCCGCGCTGCGGGGGGATTATTCAAGGGACGTGCGGGAGCGACGAGCCCGGTCACGATACTTCCGAAGACTCTGGAAAGTCGAAAGTAGCACGTGGCAAGTAGCAAGATCGTGATGCCGGGAAGGGCTAACCGAGGCGTTCCTTGACCTTCGCGCTGACCGCACTCATGTCGGCGCGGCCCTGCATCTTCGGCTTAAGCTCGGCCATGACCTTGCCCATTTCCTGCATGCTTGAGGCACCGGTATTGGCAAAGGCTTCGTCGATCAGGGTCTTGATCTCGTCCTCGCTCAGGCCTTTCGGCAGGAATTCCTGCAGTATGGCCACCTCCGCTTCTTCCTGGTCGGCCAGGTCGTTGCGGCCGCCTTCGCGGTACTGCTGGATGGATTCGTTGCGCTGTTTGACGAGCTTGTCGAGCACGGCGAGCACACGGTCATCGTCGAGTTCGGTGCGCTCGTCGATTTCGATCTGCTTCAATGCAGAAGACGCCATGCGCAGGATGCCCAGTCGTTCTTTATCCCGGGCGCGCATGGCGTCCTTGATAGCGGATTCGAGGGAATCCCGAATGCTGCTCATTGGAACTCAGTACATCCGCTTTTGGTTCTGTTCACGCTGGATCTTTTTCATGTGGCGCTTGACGGCCGCGGCCCGCTTGCGCTTGCGCTCCTGCGTGGGCTTTTCGTAATACTCGCGGCGGCGCACTTCGGCCAGCACACCCGCCTTCTCGCAGGACCGCTTGAAGCGGCGCAGCGCCACGTCGAAGGGTTCGCCTTCTTTAACCTTCACCTCGGGCATTCGGAATCACCTTCCTGAAATTGTCCAGTTCAAAAATGCGTGCGGAGTCGCCATCCAACCCCGTGGAGAGCGCTAATGATACCCGCAAGCCGGGCAAAATCAAATACCCGCGGGCTCCGCCCCGTTGCCGCGGTGTGATAGCGTTCGTCGTGCGAGGACAACAGGGATCGCCGGATGCGCGTACTGGGTATCGAGACAAGCTGCGACGAAACCGGCGTAGCGGTCTATGATCGGGATCAGGGCCTGCTGGCGCAGGCGTTGTACAGCCAGGTGGATCTGCACCGCGAATACGGCGGTGTCGTTCCCGAACTGGCGAGCCGGGACCATGTGCGTCGGCTGATGCCGCTGATTCGCAAGGTGTTGGGCGACAGTGCCACGTCGCCGGCGGAAATGGAGGGGGTGGCCTATACCGCCGGCCCCGGGTTGGCGGGTGCGCTCCTGGTGGGCGGTGGCGCGGCGCGGTCGCTTGCCTGGGGCTGGGGCCTGCCCGCGCTGGGGGTGCACCATATGGAAGGCCACTTGCTGGCACCGCTGCTGGAAGCGCAGGGCCCGGCCTTCCCCTTTGTCGCTCTCCTGGTCAGCGGCGGGCATACCATGCTGCTGGAGGCAACGGCCGTGGGCGAATACCGTCTGCTGGGCGAGTCCGTTGATGACGCCGCCGGCG
>CAYPKI010000312.1:1643-2015 GCA_964411265.1 uncultured Alcanivorax sp.
CTTCGATAAAGCCGCGAAAATGATGGACCTGGGCTATCCGGGCGGTTCTGTTGTTGCCGCGCGGGCGCAAAACGGCGATCCGGAGCGGTTTCGGTTTCCGCGGCCCATGACGGATCGCTCCGGCCTCGATTTCAGCTTTTCGGGCCTGAAAACCTATTGCAAGAACACGCTGCGCGACTGTGGCGGCGATCAGGCCTCTGACCAGGACCGCAACGACATCGCCCGCGCCTTCGAGGAAGCCGTGGTCGACACCCTGGTCATCAAGTGCCGCCGCGCCATGCAAAACACCGGCGCTGCGCGGCTGGTGGTAGCGGGCGGAGTGAGTGCTAACAAGCTGCTAAGATTTCGGCTGGATGAGGTCATGGAGAAGCA
>CAYPKI010000313.1:0-1974 GCA_964411265.1 uncultured Alcanivorax sp.
AAGCTCTGGAATGGAATCGAGGCGGGGACGCCTCTCCCACTAGCTGCCCTCACCGGGGGAGTCGCGTCCTCGCGGCGACCCCTCCAGAAGCTCTGGAATGAAATCGAGGCGGGGACGCCTCTCCCACTAGCTGCCCTCACCGGGGGAGCCGCGTCCTCGCGGCGACCCTTCCAGAAGCTCTGGAATGGAATCGAGGCGGGGACGCCTCTCCCACTAGCTGCCCTCACCGTGGGAGCCGCGTCCTCGCGGCGACCCTTCCAGAAGCTCTGAAATGAAATCGGGGCAGGGATGCCCCTCCCCCAGCAGCAGAGTGCGCCGCGCGCACCTGAGCCCGGTTTTTCTAGCTCCTCGCGCCTCGCTCCTAGCCCCTCTTTCATCGCCGTTTCGTCGGCACGAGGTGCGTGAAGACAAGTTGCGGCTGGCGCCGACCGCGGTATTCGTTGACTTCCAGGCGGTAGACGCCTTGCACGCGGGATGCCGGGCGGGCGAAGCTGTCCAGATCGGCGTTGAAATGGATGCCGTCGATCACCCCCTTCACCGAGGGCAGGCCCAGGGTAAACTTGAGATGACGCTCGCCCACCACTTTCTGGTCCAGCACCTCGAACTCGCCATCAAAGGTGGGCGGAGGGAAGCCCTGGCCCCAGGGAAAACCATGGGTGAGCAATTCCGCGGTGGACAACGCCAGCTGCTCCTCGGCGAGCTCGCCGTCGGTTTCCACCACCGGGTCCAGCGCCCCCGGCGGCAGCTGTTCGGAGACCACCATCCGGAAAGCCTGGCGGAAAGCTTCCAGTGCGTCCTCTGCCAGCGTCAGCCCGGCGGCCATCGCGTGGCCGCCGAAACGCTGCAGCATGTCCGGATGGCGCGTGGCCACCTCGGCCAGGACATCGCGCATGTGGAGTCCGGGAATGGACCGCGCCGAGCCCTTGAGCTGGCCCGGCTCACCCGCCGGCGCGAAGGCAATCACGGGCCGGTGGACAGCGTCCTTGACCCTCGAGGCAACAATACCCACCACGCCCTCGTGCCAGTGCGGGTCGTGCAGACAGAGCCCGTCCGGGAGATCGCCCTGGCCGCGCAGGCGCTCCACCTGCTTGAGCGCCTCGTCGCGCATGCCCCGCTCGATCCCCCGACGCTCGCGGTTGATCTCGTCCAGTTCCGCCGCGTATTCACGCGCCTTGGGTTCGTCGTCGGCAAGCAGCGCCCGGATGCCGTGGCTCATGTCCGTCAGCCGCCCGGCGGCGTTCAGGCGCGGACCCACGGCAAAACCCAGGTCCGCCGCCACCGCCCGGTCCGGATTGCGCTTGCCCACCTCCAGCAGCGCGCGGATACCGGGCACGCCCGCACCGGCCCGGATGCGCCGCAGCCCCTGTTCCACCAGAATCCGGTTGGCCTGGTCGAGCACCACCACATCCGCCACCGTGCCCAGCGCCACCAGATCCAGCAGCGCGGCCAGGTTGGGCGGGGTGTCCTCGCCAAAGGCGCCGACGTCCCGCAGCGCAGTGCGCAGCGCCATGAGCAAATAGAAGGCCACACCCACGCCGGCCAGGTTCGCGCCCCCGAATGCCGCGCTCAGGCGCGGGTTCACAATGGCGTCCGCATCCGGCAGCTCCTCGCCCGGCAGATGGTGATCCGTGATCAGCACGGAAATGCCTGCCGCGCGCGCCGCCTGCACACCCTCTACACTGGAAATGCCGTTATCCACGGTAATGATGAGGTCGGGGCTGCCCTCGGCCAGTGCCAGCTCCACAATCTCCGGCGACAGCCCGTAGCCGTATTCGAAGCGGTCCGGCACCAGAAAACCCGGCTGGTCAAAACCCAGCATCGCCAGCCCCCGCATCATGAGCGCCGCCGCGGTGGCCCCGTCGGCATCATAGTCACCCACAATCAGCACTCGCCCGCCGGTGTCGAGCACCTGACGTAACAAGGGCACGCCCTCGTCAAGCCCGGGCAGCCCCTCGGGCGCCGGCAGACGCGCCA
>CAYPKI010000314.1:0-1971 GCA_964411265.1 uncultured Alcanivorax sp.
GGTAGCTCGTCGGGCTCATAACCCGAAGGTCGTAGGTTCAAATCCTGCCCCCGCTACCAAACACAGAGTCTGCTTTCCGAAGTAGACGGTACGAAAAGCCCCTCATCGCAGGGGCTTTTTAGTAGGTGGTCCCGTATCACGCGTACCGTGCTCGGAGGGCAGGCCGGCACCAATGGGCTTTATGCCCATTTTTTATTTGTGCCGGAACAAAGCGGAAGACTCATGACAGCCAGGGTGGAAAAGATTCAGGCTCTGCTGGACCCGGTGGTGGAAGCCATGGGGTTCGAGCTCTGGGGAGTGCGTTACTTCCAGGGACAAGAAAACGTATTGCGTCTGTATATCGACAGCGAGGCCGGCATTAGCGTAGACGACTGCGCGAATGTTAGCCATCAGGCCAGTGGCGTGCTGGATGTGGAAGAGCCCATCCAGGCGGAGTATGTACTGGAAGTATCCTCGCCCGGCATGGATCGGCCCTTGTTCAAACCGGCACACTGGCAGCGGTTTATCGGCGAGCCTGTCAAGGTGCGTCTGGTTGCTCCGGTGGCGGGCCGCCGCAAGTTTTCTGCCGTCATCAAGGCAGTCGAGGGAGACGACATCATTGTCGAAGTAGACAACGAAGATGTGCGGATTCCCTTTACACAGATCGATCGGGCTCATCTGGTCCCAGTACTGGATTAACCGGTCGTGTCGCGAAAATCCCTTATCTTTGTAAAGGCCTGGCCATGAACAAAGAGATACTGCTGGTTGCGGAAACCGTATCAAACGAGAAGGGCGTCAGCCGTGACGTTATATTCGAGGCCATTGAGCAGGCGCTATCGGCGGCTACCCGTAAGCGTTTCAAGGAAGACGATGTGGAGATCCGTGTGGAGATCGACCGCAACACGGGTGATTACCGCAGCTTCCGAGTCTGGCAGGTGGTGCCTGACGAAGAACTCTATGAGTTCGGCCGTCAGCTGACGCTCGACGAAGCGCACGAAAAAGACCCGAATCTCCAAATCGGCGACACCTGGGAAGAAGAGGTAGAGCCGGAGTCTTTCGGCCGCATCGGCGCGCAGACGGCGAAGCAGGTCATCGTGCAGAAGGTGCGCGAGGCCGAGCGAGCTCAGATTGTTGAAGAGTATCGCGAACGCATCGGCGAGGTTATCTCGGGCGTTGTCAAAAAGGCGAGCCGCGATAGCGTGATTCTGGATCTGGGCGAAAATGCCGAGGCGCTGATTACCCGCGAGCACACCATCGGCCGGGAAACCCTGCGCCAGAGTGATCGTGTGCGCGCCTACCTGCTGGATGTGAATCCGGAAAATCGGGGGCCGCAGCTGTTCGCCAGCCGAGCCGCTCCGGAAATGCTGGTGGAGCTGTTCAAGATTGAAGTGCCCGAGATCGGCGAGGAAATGATCGAGATCAAGGGTGCCGCGCGTGATCCTGGTTCGCGCGCCAAGATTGCGGTCAAATCGAACGACCAGCGCATCGACCCTGTGGGTGCTTGCGTCGGGATGCGGGGCGCGCGTGTGCAGGCGGTGTCCAACGAACTGGCGGGCGAGCGCGTCGATATTGTCCTCTGGGATGACAACCCAGCCCAGCTGGTGATCAACGCCATGCAACCGGCGGAAGTGGTATCCATCGTCATGGACGAAGAGCGCACGGCCATGGATATCGCTGTGGAAGACGATTCGGCGCTGGCTCAGGCGATCGGGCGGAATGGTCAGAACATCCGGCTGGCATCGGACCTGACGGGCTGGGAGCTGAACGTCATGACGGTCGATGAAGCCGAGGAAAAGCAGGAAAAGGAAACCGAACAGGCGCTGGAGACCTTCAAGACCAACCTGGACGTGGACGACGATGTTGCCCGGGTACTGGTCGAGGAAGGCTTCACTACACTCGAGGAAGTGGCCTATGTTCCGGTAGACGAAATGCTGAACATCGAGGATTTCGACGAAGAGACGAGCTTTTCCGGGAGCCTGGCCACCGGCTTCG
>CAYPKI010000315.1:0-1945 GCA_964411265.1 uncultured Alcanivorax sp.
AGGCCGGGCCAGCTCAGCATGGACTCGCGCGGTGATGCCTTGTGCGAGTTCGCCAGGGTCAGATCCACCCAGGGCGACATGACATACAGGGCCGCGGGTGCCGGCAGGTCCATGTCCTGGGCTGCGAAGACCGTGGACAGCGCCAGCCCGCCGCCGGCGGAATCACCCACAATGGCTATGCGGTTCGGCGTTTCGCCGGCATTGAGCAGTTCCTGATAGACCGTCAGTACATCTTCCAGTGCGGCGGGGAAGGGGTGTTCCGGCGCCAGCCGGTAGTCCACCGCGTACACGTGCGCGTCCAGATTGCGCGCCAGCCGGGAGGTGATGGCTCGATGGGTGGCCGGGCTGCCCACGCAAAAGGCGCCGCCGTGTAGATAGATGATGCTGGCGGCCGCGCCCTGGCTCTCAACGCAGGTGACCTCTTCCACGTCCACTTCGCCCATTTCGGTGCGCTTGAAATTACTGCCACGGGCAGGCCGCGCCGTTCGCGAGGTCAGCCAGAGCCCCTGACGCTTGATGGGTACGGGCACCGTCGGAGCAAAGAACGGCTTGACCGTGGTGCGCACCAGCGTGCGCATCAGGGTCGTGCGCAAAGGCTGCTCGCCCGATCGGTCCGAATCCGGGCTCATTCGGTCCTGGCTCATTCGGTTTCTCCCACCCTGTGATAATCGTCCAGCTGTACGTGGCGCGTCCGGCGACGGTACATGAAGGTAAAGCCCGGCCAGTTATTGGTATTGCGCCCATCCGCCGTCTTGTACCAGCTATCGCACCCCTTCTGCCAGACCGTGCGTTCCATCTTGCGCTGAATCTCCCGGTTGAAATCGTCCTGGGGTTCCGCCCGAACCTCCAGATACCGCAGATCTCGGCTCTCAATCAGGTCCAGGCATTGCAGGATGTAGTGGATCTGCGATTCGAGCATATAAATGACGGAACTGTGCCCCAGATTGGTGTTGGGGCCGTAGAGCATGAACAGATTGGGAAAACCGTGCACTGTCATGCCCAGATAGGCTTCCGCGCCGTCTTGCCATGCCTGATTCAGAGAGCGTCCGTGGCGTCCGGTGATCCGGATGGGGGAGAGGAAGTCCGTGGCCTGAAAGCCAGTGCCGAAGATGATGGCATCCACCTTGCGCTCGCGGCCGTCGGCGGCCACGACATGGTCTTTGCTGACCCGGTCGATGCCCTCGTTGATGACCTCCACATGGTCCTGAACCAGTGCCGGGTAGTAGTCATTGGCCAGCAGCACCCGTTTGCAGCCCAGCGCGTAGTCGGGCATAAGCTTGTGGCGCAGTTCCGGATCCCGCACCTGCTTGCGCAACAGCCGGTGGAAACGCCACTGATAGACTTTCAACAGAAACTGGAGGAAGGTGAATCCCGGCACCCGCGCTTCCAGCTGCGCATAGATGCGCGCCCGGTCGAGCTTTTGCAGGCTCGGGAAGCGCTGCATGAGCCGGCGTTGCCAGGGTTTCCAGGTCTTGTCCGGGCGCGGCACCACATAGGGCGCGGAGCGCTGGAACAGATACAACCGGCACGCCTGACGAGCCACGTGCGGCACGAACTGCACGGCGCTGGCGCCCGTGCCGACAATAGCTACATCCTTGCCCGCCGGGTCGAAGTCGTGGTCCCAGCGCGCCGAGTGGAACCAGTTGCCGCAGAAGTCTTCCAGGCCGGGCAGTGAGGGGATAGCCGGCCGGTTTAGCTGGCCCGTCGCGGTAATCAGGATACCGGCTGTCAGGGTGCTGCCGTCGGCCAGGTGCAGGTGCCAGCAGCCCAGGGTTTCATCGAAATCGGCCGCGGTCACCTCAGTGTCAAAACGAATATGGCGGCGCACGTCGTACTTGTCGGCACAGTGTTCCAGATAGGCGTGGATTTCATGCTGCCGGGCAAAGCGGTGCGACCAGTCATAGCAGGGTTCGAACGAGAAGGAATACAGGTGCGAGGGGACATC
>CAYPKI010000316.1:0-561 GCA_964411265.1 uncultured Alcanivorax sp.
CCGGCGAATGACCCGGATGAACCCGGCGGCGCGGTCACCAATATTGGTGTAGCCGAGATCAGCGGCATTCTGGTTCAGGAACTGAAGATCGAAACTCTGGGGATTAATTGATGCGTTCCTGGCTCCGACAAAGCGTTCTGGCCGTGGTGGTCAGCCTCCTGGCTGGGCCGGCAGTGGCCATGGAGGCGCTCAATGATCAGGAACTGTCGGACGTCCGGGCGCAGGAAGGAGTTTCGATTGGTCTGGAGCTTCGTATTAATGCGGATGCCCAAGGCGATCCGCTGAATGCAAGCGATAATACGAATGACGACCTGACGAATTGCGGCGATAACGGCTCGGCCAACTTTATCGATAGTGAATGCCGTTTTGGCTTGAGCCTGGCGGGCCCCAACCGGCAAGACGAGTGGCTGTTGTTCCGTGGTGTATTCGGCAGTCTGGTTATTAACGACATAAACCTGGACGCGGGGACGCTTTCGGATGCCAGTCCCGTTTCGGCGCTGTTTGATGCCGATCGTTTCAAGGACGCCAGTGGTGTCTGCCTTTTGCCTGGTGGAACCTGCA
>CAYPKI010000316.1:575-1911 GCA_964411265.1 uncultured Alcanivorax sp.
TCTTCGAGTACCCCACGACTTCGCCCAGCTACGACACAACCAACCAGACAAGCAGCGGTTACAGCAGTCTGGAAGTAGGTTACACCATTGAAGAGACGCGCATCATCTTTCAGCAGGACGGCTTCAATGATACGGGCCAGACGGGCTCCTTTCTGGGCGTGCAGATCTCGGACAACAACAAGCGCCGGGCCGGCATAGCGATTTCAGGACAGGCATATGTATACGGCTTTTAAAACAACTTGTGTCCAGCGCCGGATGCGCGTCGGTCTCGTGGTGCTCGCGGCCCTGCTCGCGTCCAGCGTGCTGCGGCCGGTCTGGGCGCTTACGCAAATGAGCGATAGCGAGATGGCGACCGTATCCGGCCGGGATGGGCTGCAGCTAGACTTCGATGCAGCCGCTGGTCAGTCTCTGGGCGCGGATGAGTTTCGCTGGACGAATGACGCTGGAACGGCAAACGAGGGCGCGCTTGCCCTGCGTACGGTCGACCTGGAAGCGCCGGGAACGAACCCGGTAACCGTGAAGTTGGATTCCGGCAGCACCGCCAGTGCGGGAGGTTCCCCCGGGGTCTTGCTGGATGCAACATGGGATGAACTCGGGTTTACCTCTCAAGCGCTCACCCTGCGCGATACCAGTGGTAGTTTGGTGGGGAATTCGGGTGGCGAGATTGGTTTCTTCTCCTCGGGTGGGCTCGCAATTTTCAACCAGGGCGGCCTGTTTAACCGGAACTCGAATAACGCCCGGGTTGACTTACAGTTCTCGACTGAGAGCGCGCCCGGCGATTTTATCCTGCGCCAGGGCGGGACCGGCGAGCCCGAGTTCAGCTTCGGTAACGCCAATCTTCGACTGGTAACCAAGAACTGCGATACCGGTAAGTGCACATTGGGCATCAACAACAGTGAGATGTTCCTGCGGGCCGATCTCGTGGATTTGGCGTTGAACTTTGAGCTCTTGTTCAAGAACAATCCCACGGACTTTGATCGGGGCGACCCCACCGATCCCACGAATGTGGGCGGCCGCAAGGAGCTGATTCGCTTCGGGTGGACGGGCGGACTGGAAGATTTCGACCTGAGCGTCGGCAGCGGCTCGATTGCGGGTAGCCAAGGGCTTCAGATTGATACCGCCTTTAATTATGCTTCGGACTTTTCGCTTATTCTGGGACAGTCGGGCGTGGATAGTCCTCGGGCTGTTTTCAACGATTTTGTGGAACTGCCGGGCCATGGTAATGCGACGGCCTTCAGTCTGCCGCTGACCGTGGATGTCGTGCCGGGGGGTACCAGCCTCGGGTCACTGTGCTTTGGCAATACGCCGGGGGCGGCATGTAGCGGTACGGGCGAAG
>CAYPKI010000317.1:0-1894 GCA_964411265.1 uncultured Alcanivorax sp.
TTCAGGCCATCGGTCAGGGGGTTGCCGTTGATCTCCAGGTTCTCACTCTCACCATTCAACGACGCCGAGTTTTGCACGTCCCCTTCCCAGGTCAGAACGGCCTGCTTGCCATTGACCGGTGAATTGGGGACCTCGAAATTGCTCGGAGTCAGCGTAATGTCATTGCCCCGGAAAAACTGGAGACCATCAAAAATGTTCACTACCCGGAAGTCTTCCGAGGCGTTTTCATAAACCACAATCAGCCCCCAACCCGCGACGACCGCCTCCGAGCTGCAATAGGGCGCGGCGCCGCCCTGATCCGTGGTCGTAACACTCAGATCACCCAGACTATAGGTGCCATTGCCCTTGGTGCTAACCGCGGCGGTGACATCGGCCACCCCGCCAAAGTAATCCAGGTCAAAACCGGCCTGATCAAAGGTCTCGGTGAACTGCTGATCGGAGGTAACACTGGCGCCGTCGAAAGTCACGGTATTGTCCGGGGTGTCTCCGGAACCACCCCAGTATAGGAAAGCACCTTTGATGCTACTGCCCGCCGGAATGCCCGACAGGGGCGCGGATACCGGCGTGGCGCTGACAGCACACGCATCACCGCTGTTCGAATCGGTGCGCAAGGTAGCGCCCGTGGTCAGAAAGTTGATATTGCCGGCAAAACTCTCGTCCAGGCCAATAGGCGTCGCCTGAACGGCGGGCATGCAAGCCAACGCAGCGATAATAAACGAAGCCCGCGCCAAGAGGCGAACCCGAAGCGGCCAAGCGCTGGTGCGTTTTTGTTTCAACATTTCTCAGCCCCGGCTTGCCCGATAGCCTCGGGATACAACTGCGGCGATTTTTCCTGAGGAGTATGGCAAATTGCAATCATAATAGAAAACGTGTCCCGAAGCGCTGCCCGAACACGCGCTGAGGGAGCAAATCGCCGGGGAGGACACAAAAACGCGTCGGGATACGGACACCGAGCAGGCTGGTGGAAACGCCCTTACGCAGTCAGGCTTTCCCAGGGGTCGCAATCAATGCGCCCTTTTGAGGGCGGGCCAGCCTGAAAGATGCGCGGGGCGCGGCCTGAAACGCCTGTGTGCTGCATTTTGTCGCTCGGAAAGGGAACCACCCTTACCGTCGCAACCAAGCACACCGCCTGCACGTTTCCGGCCACGCTGAGTACACAAGGGTTTTCCAACAGCCTGCTAGCGTTGCCACGCGCTTTTCACAAGTCATCCAGCGGATTATCCGGCGCCGGTGAGACGAAGAAATTGGCGATATAGCCTTCCGGCACCTCATAGACATGCCGGAAGCGGAATTTCGGCTGACCGTCCTTGTCGATCAGCAGTGCGCGCACGCCTTCGCGGAAATCGGCGTGCATGGCGCACTGGGTGGAGATGCACCATTCCATGCGGAAGCACTCCGCCAGCGAAGCGTACTTGGCGCGTTCCAGCTGTTCCCAGACCAGCCAGGCGGTCTGGGCGCAGCCGCGCTCGAAATTCGATACCGCCCGGTGCATGAAGTCGTCGTCATCCTTGTGATGGTCCATGGCCTCCACCACGTCCTCGAGCGTGGCCCGGTCACAGATGTCGTCGATGACGTCCAGATGCTGATGCACGGGCGATTCCGGCTTCTCGGCGGGCGCCTCCTCATGCAACAACCGGTGGATCAGAATGTCGTCCGTGCGCTCATGGGCGGTCAACGACAGACCCTTGAGCCCTTCCAGCACCTCCTCCTTGCGCCCGGCATGGATACGGACATCCGCCAGGCCCATGAAAAGCGCGTCGCCGGCGTTGAGATGCACACCGGTCAAACCAGCGAACAGGCCTGTCTTGCCCGGCGTGCGGTTGAGAAACCAGGAAGCCCCCACATCCGCGTAGAGCCCGATGGTGATCTCCGGCATGGCCAGCTTCGATTTCTC
>CAYPKI010000318.1:0-1163 GCA_964411265.1 uncultured Alcanivorax sp.
ATATTCTTGCCTTCCGCGGGCTGCCGTTGGTGCTGGTGATCAGTGCGTTGTCTTCGCTGCTCATCTACTGGCGCGTGCTGCCCCGGATCGTGCAGGGCTTCGCCTGGGTGTTCCGCAAGAGTCTGGGCATGGGCGGCGCGCTGAGCCTGGGCGTGGCCGGCAATATCTTCGTGGGCATGGTGGAGTCGCCCCTGCTGATCCGTTCCTGGCTGGAACGCCTGAGCCGCAGCGAGCTCTTCGCCCTCATGGCCTGCGGCATGGCCACCATTGCCGGCACCATGATGGCGCTCTACGCCACCGTCATCGGTGGTGTGCTGGATAACGCCATGGGCCACATCCTGACCGCCTCGGTGATCAGTGCCCCTGCGGCGGTGACCGTGGCCCGTATCATGGTGCCGGAAACCGGCGAGCCCACGGATGGCGACGGCGAATCCGAGCGCGGCGCCACCAGCGCCATGGACGCCATTACCCGGGGCACCCTGTCCGGTCTGGAATTGCTGCTCAACATCATCGCCATGCTGGTGGTGCTGATCGCTCTGGTGCATCTGGTTAATGCCGTCCTGGGTCTTTTCCCCGTCATGGGCGGCGAGGCCATAACCCTGGAACGCATCCTGGGGCTGATCATGGCGCCGGTGACCTGGCTCATGGGCGTGGCCTGGAGCGAGGCGGTAACCGCCGGCGAACTCATGGGCATCAAGGTGGTGCTCAATGAACTCGTCGCCTATGTCCGCCTGAGTGAACTGGAGCCCAACGCCCTGAGCGCCCGCAGCGAGCTCATCATGACCTACGCCATGTGTGGCTTCGCCAACTTCGGCTCCCTCGGCATCATGATCGGCGGCCTCGGCAGTCTCGCGCCGGGCCGGCGCAACGAGGTGATTGCGCTGGGCATGAAGTCCATCCTCGCGGGTGTGATCGCGACCTGCATGACCGGGGCCGTGGTGGGACTGGTTGAATTTGGTTTCGTCTGACGGTCAGCTTCTCTTTACGGAGGCGGGGGGATCAAAATGATAATTTTCTCTATTTGATAATAAAGAGGATATTTTGTATAGAGTGGTAAAGGTGCCCCTATAGATGCCCCTAAAGTGTCGCCCCTTCGCCGATCTGTACCGCGCTGTCAGGTTACCATCTTATGTTTTTCGTGGCCGGCGGGCGCCTGATTGAAA
>CAYPKI010000318.1:1173-1891 GCA_964411265.1 uncultured Alcanivorax sp.
TTAGTGCTCGTGATTGTTCCCGTTATAAAAGCTTGGGGCGGCCATCTTCATCTCTTCGACGACTTTAGCCAGCCCGGGATTGGTTTTCCTAAGCTCGCGCAATTGTTCGGCTGTTGCGCCCCTCATCTTCGCGTCCTTGTCCGTTACGACGATAGGCCCTTTGCATGAATTCTCCGAAATCGACATTTTCAGGTGCCCCTAAGCGTTGATCTTCTTGCTACCCACACTATCGTACTCCAGCTTGGCCTGCGACCCGCGTAGCACCTGAGTCCCTGGTCTGCCTAGAAGCGTGTCGCCTCCCTCACGGGCTCAGTTCTCGGAACAAAGTGGTCAGAGGTTAGAAGAGTTGAGCGAGAATCCGGGCAATCAGAAGTGACGCTGGTAAAAGGGTCCGGAAGGCGCCGAGAAGCGGCCAAGGGGTGCCGGCTAGCGCATTACCGCCTCGACCTCCTGCTGTCGCGCCAGCATGGCTATTAATTGCTTCTAATTAGCCCACACGCGATCGATACGCTGTCAATAGGCCCGCATCTTGGAGCGAGCGTGTAGTCGTTATAACCGGATCATTTCCCAGTCCGGAGCCAAGTATAAGGAAAAGAGAGCAAACCCCGCGTTAATGAGCATAGCGACGGTCAGCCTGTCCTGGAATTTTGAATTTTCCAGCCGAGCGGTAGCCGCGAAGAAGTAGCATCCAATCACTCCGTAGCCGAACATGGAAAAA
>CAYPKI010000319.1:0-1164 GCA_964411265.1 uncultured Alcanivorax sp.
CACCGGCAACTCGATATCCCGGAACAACTCCGCCAGCTCATCGTGCCCGTGGCACTCCATGGCCCGGTCCACCAGCTCCCGTGTCAGGTGCGGGGCGAAGCGCTGGATAAACTCGTACATGAAGCCGCGCAGGAAGGTGCCCTTACGGAAGCCGATGCGGGTGGTACTGGCTTCAAACAGGTGGGACGCATCCAGCGCCACCAGATCCGGGTCCTCCGTGGGGTCCACCGCCATATGGGCAATGATGCCCACCCCCATGCCCAGCCGCACATAGGTCTTGAGCACGTCCGAGTCCGCGGCGGTAAAGACCACGCGCGGCACCAGATTCCGGCTCTGGAAGGCCTCGTCGAGACGGCTGCGGCCGGTAAAACCGAAGACATAGGTGACGATGGGGTATTCCGCGATGGCGTCCAGCGTCAGCGGCTGTACGCGCGTCAGCGGATGATCCCTGGGCACGACAATGGCCCGATTCCAGGTGTAGCAGGGCATCATGATCAGATCCGTAAACACCTCCAGCGCCTCGGTGGCAATGGCGAAATCCACGGAGCCGTTGGCCGCCATTTCCGAGATCTGCATGGGGGTGCCCTGATGCATGTGCAGCGAGACCTCCGGGAATTTCTCCGTAAAGTCCCGGATCACGGGCGGCAGCGCGTAGCGCGCCTGCGTATGGGTGGTAGCGATGGTGAGCTCACCCCGGCTCTCGTCCTGAAACTCCATGGCCACGCGCTTGACCGACTCGGTCTCCTGGAGAATATCGCGGACAATGCGCAGGATGGCTTCGCCGGCGGGCGTGATATGGGTCAGGTGCTTGCCCGAGCGGGCGAAGATGTCCACGCCCAGCTCGTCCTCGAGCATGCGGATCTGCTTGCTGATCCCGGGCTGTGAGGTATACAGCGCCTGAGCGGTGGCGGAGACATTGAGGTCATGCCGGGCCACTTCCCAGATATAGCGCAGTTGCTGCAGTTTCATGTTGCCTCCCGAAGCCGGCTCGGCACAGGCGGATTCCCATATAGCCGTTATAAAAATATAAATAAATATTCGTTTCGCGCATAGGGGGCAAGCTTTTATAGTTCGCCTCGTTTCGCTTTACCCCCGCGCGCGCCCTCCGGCAGCCGGGAAGGGCAACCCGGGAGACAACAAGACAAGAACCCATGGAATTCCTGC
>CAYPKI010000319.1:1174-1890 GCA_964411265.1 uncultured Alcanivorax sp.
GCGACCGCCCAGCAGATCCACAATTCGGGGATGCAGATTCCAGGATTCCGGCGCAACATCCGCTCGATCGAGCGGGTGCTCGAGCAGTATATCCCGCAAGTCACGGTGATCGGTGGCGCGCTGGTCGGACTGGCTGTCGGCGTGACCGGCGTGGGCGGCGGCTCACTGATGACGCCGTTGCTGCTGCTGTTCGGGTTCCCGCCCCATGTGGCCATTGGCACGGATCTGCTCTACGCCGCCATTACCAAGTCCAGCGGCATGTACATGCATGCCCGGCGCCACACGGTACAGTGGCGCATTGTCGGCCTGATGGCCGCCGGCAGCCTGCCCGCGGCCGGGCTGACCGCCCTGCTGCTGGCCACCGTCTTCACCGACGCCGACGAATACGGCGGGCTGCTCACCACCAGCCTGGGCGTCATGCTGATCACGACCGCCTCGGTGCTGGTATTCAAGGGCCGCATTCAGCAAAAGTCGCTCGCGGGCGGCTCGGCTTTCCTGGAGAACCTTCAGCGTCACCAGGGCGTATGGACCCTGGTCATGGGCGTGGTGCTGGGTGTGCTGGTGACGCTGTCGTCCGTGGGCGCCGGTGCCATCGGCACCGCCGTACTGCTCATGCTCTACCCTCACCTCTCGGCCATCCGCATCGTGGGCACGGACCTGGCCCACGCCGTCCCGCTGACCCTGCTCGCCGGCCTGGGCCACCTGTTCCTGGGCCA
>CAYPKI010000320.1:0-1889 GCA_964411265.1 uncultured Alcanivorax sp.
GATCATTCTGCCCACCCACATCGGCCATGTGCGCGAGCGCGACGAAAACCACAACGAGTCGCGTCTGCATGCTCTCCAGCGGCGCTTCACTGACCGTTTCAACCGTTTCGTGCGGGAACGCTACGGCCCCTTCGTGGAACGCGCCGTGCACTACCGCTACATCAGCCTGGCGGGCGGACTGGCCTTGCTCATGGTGGTGCTGGCCGTGCCCATCAGCGGGCACATGGGGCTGATCCTGATGCCCGAAGTGGAATCAAACCGCGCCTCGGCGAGCCTGAAGATGCCGGTCGGCACGCCCCGGGATCGGGTGGATCAAGTTGTGGGACGTATGGTGAAAGCGGCCCGACGTGTCGTACGCGAGCACGGCGGCGACCAGCTCAGCGAGGGGGTGGTCGCCTGGGTCAACGAAAACAGCGCCGAGCTGCGCATCTATCTCACCGACCCGGATACCCGGCCCATTCCCACCTCCCGCGTCTCCAGCCTCTGGCGCGAAGCCGTAGGCGAGATTCCGGGCGTGGAGAGCATACGGTTTGCGTCCGACGCCGGTGGGCCCGGCGGCGGCCCCGGTCTGAGCGTGGAGCTGGCGCACAGCGATGTCGACGAGCTCGACCGTGCCAGCAGCGCCCTGGCCCAGCGGCTAAACCAGTTCAGCAGCGTCGAGGACGTGGACGACGGCTATACGCCCGGCAAGCGGCAACTGGATTTCAAACTGCGTCCCGAAGCGCGCGCGGCCGGACTCACGGCGGCGGAAGTGGCGCGCCAGATCCGCTTTTCCTTCTACGGCGCCGAAGCACTGAAACAGCAACGCCAGCGCAACGAAGTCACGGTCCGGGTACGGCTGCCCGACTCCAGCCGGGACAGTCTCGCCGACATCGAGAACCTGCTGCTGTCCCTGCCGGATGGCGGCTATGCGCCGCTCTATCAGGTCACGGACGTAGAGCGCGGCAATGCCTTCACCACCATCAACCGTCGGGACGGGCGTCGTATCGTCACGGCTACGGGCAATGTTGAGCCCATTGGCGACACCAGCCGGGTACTGAAGGAACTGCGCCAAAGTGTGCTGCCGCAACTGGTCCGTGACTTTCCGGGACTATCCTGGAGCTTCGAGGGTCGGCAGGCGAGCATGCGCGACGCGGTCAACAGTTTCTTTACCAGCGGCACCCTCGCCCTGCTGGGCATTTTCGTTCTGCTGGCCATCCCTTTCCGCAGCTACATTCAGCCGCTGATCGTAATGATGGCCATTCCCTTTGGCCTTGTGGGCGCTTTTCTGGGCCACATCATCATGGGTTACAGCCTGAGTCTGGTCAGTCTCATGGGCATCATCGCCCTGTCCGGGGTCGTGGTGAATGGATCGCTGGTCATGATCGACTACGCCAACCGGATGCGCGCGCGCGGCGCCGAGGCCCACGAAGCCATTGTCCAGGCCGCCGTGCGCCGCTTCCGCCCGATCCTGCTGACCACCCTGACTACCTTTGGGGGCCTGGCGCCCATGATTTTCGAAACCTCGCTGCAGGCGCGCTTCATGATCCCCATGGCCATCTCCCTGGGCTACGGCATCCTCTTTTCCTCGGCCATCATCCTGATCCTGCTGCCCTGTCTCTACATGATGGTGGAGGATCTACGCAACACGACGATCCGGGTTGCCCGAAAGGCACGCGACGCCATCACCACCGGACCGGACGCCTGATCAGGCTGCAAAAACGCCTTATAGCCGTTAGACTGTCGCACCTCGCGCGGCGAGGCGGCGGCAACGGCCCAGCAAAGCATGCGCCAGCGCTACCTGGTTCCGGCACGAGAGGCCGGAGCAGATAATCAGGTCAGCGGAGGAGTGGCTGAGTGGACGACGGGAGGCCGCTGGCCTCTTGACCCGCAGCCCCGGTCGTCGATAT
>CAYPKI010000321.1:0-1887 GCA_964411265.1 uncultured Alcanivorax sp.
CTATCAATTGCCCATGCTGGAACAATTCGAGCGCATGAACTATGACCTGCGGCTGAATCTGCATACCACGCCGGAGCAGGACAAGCGGGTCATCATTGCCAATATTGACGAAAAAAGCCTCCAGGCGCTGGGCCAGTGGCCCTGGAACCGCAGCACCCTGGCCGAGATGACGGATATCCTCTTCGAGCACTACGACATCAGCCGGCTCGGTTTCGATATGGTCTTCGCCGAACCCGACCGCGATCAGGGTGTGGGGGCCATGGCGGATCTGGCCCGGGGTAAACTCAGCGACAACGAGGATTTCCAGCGCGCCTGGCAACGCCTGCGTCCGGAACTCGATCACGACCAACGCTTTGCGGACAGCCTGGAGGGCCGGGATGTGGTTCTGGGCTATGTCTTCAATCAGGACGACAAGCGCGAGCAGAATATTCTGCCGGAATCCCTGATGCCGGTGACGGAGTCCCTGCGCGACCAGCTGCCGCTACTGCGCCCCCGCGGCTACACGGGCAATCTGCCCGTGCTGCAGATTGCCGCGAAAAACGGCGGCTACTTCGACAATCCCACCGTCGACCCGGACGGTGTGTACCGGCGGGTTCCGGTGATCCAGCAATACAACGGCGAACTCTATGACTCGCTCGCGTTCGCCATGGCGCGGCTGGAAATGGGCGATCCCCCCCTGGGCATGGAGCTGGCCAATCGCGAAAACTACCGCTTCATCGACGCGCTCCAACTGGGCCAGCGGCGCATCCCAATGGCCGAGGACGGCACCGTCCTGGTGCCCTACCAGGGCGGTCAGGGCAGTTTCCCCTATGTCTCCATCATCGACATCCTGCAGAAACGGGTGCCGAAAGAGCAACTGGCCGGCCGCATGGTGCTGATGGGCACCACCGCGCCCGGCCTGCAGGATCTGCGTACCACCCCCGTGGGGCAGAACTACCCCGGCGTGGAGGTACACGCGAACCTGATTACCGGCATTCTCGACGGCGAGCTGCTACGCAAGCCCGGATGGCTGCAGGGCGTTGAATTCATACTGCTTCTGTTGCTGGGGCCTTTGGTCAGCTATCTGACGGCACGCTTATCACCGGTCATCAGCCTGTCTTCCATTCTGGGGCTGGCGGGCGCATTGATCGCCGTCAACTTTTACTTCTGGGAGACAACATCGATTGTGTTGCCCATGGCATCACCGCTGTTGCTGATCGGCGCGATCTTCGTGCTCCAGACCTCCTTCGGCCTGATCCTGGAAAACCGGGACAAGCGCATGCTCACCCGCCTGTTCGGCCAGTACGTGCCGCCGGAACTGGTGGACGAGATGGCGCAGCAGCCGGACGAAATTTCCATCGAAGGCGAAAGCCGCGAACTGACCGTGCTCTTCTCCGACGTGCGCGGTTTCACTTCCATTTCCGAGGGACTGGAGCCGAAAGAACTCACCAACCTCATGAATGAACTGCTCACGCCGCTGACAGGCGTGATCCACCAGCACCGCGGGACCATCGACAAGTACATGGGCGATTGCATCATGGCCTTCTGGGGGGCACCCCTGCACGACGCATACCATGCCGAACAGGCCGTATCCGCATCACTGGCCATGCTGGACCGGCTGGAAGCCATGAACGCCGAGTTCAACCGGCGCGGCTGGCCCTCGGTGAATGTGGGCGTGGGCCTGAACACCGGCATCATGAGCGTCGGCAACATGGGGTCCGAATTCCGCATGGCCTACACCGTCATGGGCGACGCCGTGAACCTGGGCTCGCGCCTGGAAGGCCTGACCAAGAACTACGGCGTGCGCATCATCGTCAGCGAAACCACCCGCGCGGCCGCCCCGGACTTCGCCTACCGCGAACTCGACCGGGTCCGCGTCAAGGGCAAGGACGAACCCGTCACCATCTT
>CAYPKI010000322.1:0-1886 GCA_964411265.1 uncultured Alcanivorax sp.
GACTTATGCAATGGTAGTAGGGGGTCTCCCCCAGGGAAATCTGCTCGCGGCGGGCACGGGTCATGGCTTCCTCCTTGATCGGAATTCCATCCCCGGCAGGGTAGCTCACGTCCTGGCCGGCTCTATCAGCGATCGCTCAAGCTGTTGTAAGCTGGGGATTAAATTTGAGGGGTGTCCTGAATTCTCCAGCTCGTGGAAACCCTGGTGATCCGTACACTGAAAGACAGCGGAGTCAGCGATCAGCGGGCCGGCACGTTGGCCACCGTGGCGACCTTCCTGATTGAAGGGTTACTCGCGCATCCCCACAGCCAAAAGCAGCGCTCGGATATTCTGGAATGGTTTGCCCAACACACGGAGCCGGATCCGGAGGGGGATTAAATTTGGGGGTGTCCCCGATTTCCGGGGCCTCAAGATGGATTTTTGTATTCAGTGTTGGGCTCAGCTACACCTACGCCTCGAGGTTCGATATAACGAAGTTCGCCTGCCTCGACTACTACAAGCCGGGTTCCGGTTCTGATAGCCAGTTCTCGCGCGTCCCTGCCGGCCCGAAGCAACGCATCAAACGCTCCGCGGAGGTCCGGGTCATTGGGCAATTCCGGATGTTCAGTCATTCGTATTCTCCTGCCACGCCAGCACCACCGGGCTTTCCCCGGAATTATCATACATTACCCAGCTATCAACGATCGACTGGTACAAGTCCTTGAATTTCTGACGCCCGGCGCGGAATCTTCGCCGGATCACATCTTCGGGAATCCCGTGGCCGCCCTGTCGTACACGCTCATTGACGCGTGCGATGGCTTCCTCCTCCGAACCCAGCGCCAGAAAAATCAGCTTGATTTGATAGCCCGCTGCTCGCCAGCGTTTTATGGATTGAAGATAGCCTCGCCCAGCCAGCGTTGTTTCAAATGCAAAGCTTTCCCCTGCCTGGAAATGACGCTCCACTTCCTGCAGCATCAGCCGGCCGGCATGGATCTGTACACTTTCGGGTTCAAACGGAGATAGACCGGAAGCAATCAAGTCGGCGTTCACAAAGGCCGGACAACCTGCCTCGCGGGGAAGGTACTGTCGTGCGAAGGTTGTTTTTCCCGCTCCGTTCGGGCCCGCGATGATAAGGACTCTTGGTACGGGTGTTGTCACCAATCCAGTCTCCCGCGGATTCGCGACGTCCTGGTAGCCATCATAACGGGCCAAAGGCTTGTTCAGCGGAAACAGGCAGCGTGTTGCCGCGTCGATACGCAGCCAGTCGGCGCTCGGCCTCCTCAAGCCATTCCTGCTCGATTTCCGGGTTGGGCTGGTCGAGACTCCGAAGGATCTCTTCAACCAGCTCGAATCGCCGCGCAGGCTCGAGCTCCAGTACCTGTTTCATGATTTCGTTCATCGTCATGACCGCCTCCAGAGACTGAGCCCTTCTCCGGTCAGGATACACCGCTGCCCGTGACGCAAGAAGCAAACGTCCGACCTCCTGGTCCGCCGCTAGGCCGGGGCACAGGTGCCCACACCCCACAGCCATCTCCGCCCTATGCTTTCGGCGAACCGGCGTACCGAGTGGCAATCCCCAAGAGCCCGAAGCAGGTAGTTCCGCCGCGGCCGCATATGGTGCATCCAGGTGTCCGGGTCGATGCCCAGGCGCTCGAACACCGGCAGTGCGTTGGCGGGGATGGCGCCGCGCTTGTCTTTGCGCAGCGCGCGGCCGGTCTGGTCGACCAGCTCCAGGTAGTCCGTAAGGCGGACGGCGCCGATGCCGTCAAGCTCGGCGTCGTCGGCAGTATCGCCGGTCACCAGCGGCGCCAGGGCGGGTCTTGCTTCCGGTTCGGAGTCATCAGCCGGGGACGGAGACTCGGTGACTTCCCGGCTGCGCTGCTGCACCGAGGTGTAGTCGGAATCTT
>CAYPKI010000323.1:0-621 GCA_964411265.1 uncultured Alcanivorax sp.
AACTCGAGCAGGACCCGGAAAAACCGAAGCCCGCAGACTTGCCCATTGCGGACGTGGATGCACGGGATCTGGACATCAATGGCACTGACTACGGCCGCTGGACCTTCGACCTGCGGCCGACGGACAAGGGTGTCGTCTTTCAGAACCTGTCAGGACAATGGCGCAAGACCGATTTCCACGGCCGCCTGAACTGGACCCGCACCGGCGCGCGCCAGCGGATCCATTTCGTGGGCCGGGTAACGGCTGGTCGCCTGCAGTATGCGCTCGAGGCCTGGGGCTTAACTGCGCTGATCGAAAGCGAAGACGCCCGCTCCGTCGTCGATCTCCGTTGGCCGGGTTCACCCATGGCTGCGGATTCCCGGGCGCTGCAAGGCAGCGCGTCCGTGGATATCGGCGAGTGCCGGATTCCGCAGACCAGTCGGGGAGCGTCGGCGTTGCGCTTTCTGGGTATTCTCAATGTGGGCAGCCTGTCGCGGCGCCTGCGGCTGGATTTCAGTGATCTGTACGAGGAGGGCTTGAGCTGCGACAGCATCAGCGGGGACTTCCGCTTTCACGGCCCCCGTGTAACCACAGACAACCTGGTTATAAAGTCCCCTTCGGCGGAATTTCGGATCAGTGGTG
>CAYPKI010000323.1:631-1876 GCA_964411265.1 uncultured Alcanivorax sp.
ACACGGAAACCCTGGATCATCGCATGGAGGTTATACTACCGCTGTCGAGCAACCTTTACGCCGGTTGCCTGGCCGGTCCAGCCGCCTGTGCCGGCATCTTTGTATTCGACCGGCTCTGGGGCAGTGACCTGGAGAAAATGACGACCCTGTCTTACCGCGTGACCGGTTCCTGGCAGGACCCGAAAGTACGCGAACAGGGTGAATCGGATTGAGCCCGGAATAGCCATGAATCAGCAGCCCATGATCGCGGGCATCCAGCTGTGCAGCACCGATGACCTGGACGTAAATCTGGACGCGGCCGCTACCGGGCTGCGCCGCGCCCGGGATCAGGGCGCGCAGCTGGCCGTGCTGCCTGAAAACTTTGCCTGTTACGGCGGTGACTACCGCGGCGTTGCAGAGGCCCGGGGATCGGAGCTGGAGGCTTGGCTGGCGGAACAGGCCCGCGAGCTGGGCCTTGCTATCATTGGCGGCACGCTGCCGCTGGTTCAGCGTCCCGATGGTAGCGAGGTGCCCGCGCCCCGCGTGCGCGCCGCTTGCCGTGTTTTCGACGCCGACGGCACGGACCGGGCCCGGTATGACAAACTGCATCTGTTCGATGCCGAGGTGGCGGACCGTCAGGGCAGCTACTGCGAGTCTGATGTCTTCGAGCCGGGCGATACGCTGACGACTTTGGATCTTGCCGGCCTCCGGATCGGACTGGCGGTCTGCTATGATCTTCGCTTTCCCGCCCTGGCGCGGGCACTTCTGGACCGGGGCGCGCAGGTTCTGGTCTATCCCAGCGCCTTTACGGAGGTAACGGGCGCGGCGCACTGGACCCTGTTGCTGCGTGCCCGGGCTGTAGAGACGGGCTGTTTCGTGCTGGGCGTGGATCAGACCGGCCATCACGGCGGACGCCGCCAGAGCCATGGTCACAGCCTGCTCGCCAATCCCTGGGGCGAGGTGGAGGCGGCGCTGGACGACAGCACGGGTGTGCTGAGCACACGCGTGGATCTTGCCAGGCAGGCGGAGATTCGGCACCGTCTGCCTGTGCACCAACATCGACGTTTTGGAGTAACCCTTCCCGATGACATCCAGCCCCACTGACCATTTTGATCTGGCGCAACAAATTCTGCTGGCGCCGGCCGGCCTGGCCGAAGGCCAGCTCGAAGACACCCTGCGCGGCACGCTCACTGGCAATGTGGACTATGCCGATCTGTATTTCCAGCACAGCCGTCACGAGGCCTGGGTGTTGGAGGATGGCATGGT
>CAYPKI010000324.1:0-1021 GCA_964411265.1 uncultured Alcanivorax sp.
CAGACAGATTGGTGCCAGCTCCATCCACGGACTTGGCCCTTCGGGCTACGCCGCCCGACGCGGCTCCGCGCCATTTGCTGCGGGCCAGTGGGTTTGGGGTCCATCCATGGACACCACCCCTCCGTGGCCCGCGCTTCGCGCGGTCCCGATTTGCTCCCGGCAAATGGGTCGAACGGAGGGTTCGAACCAGATACTCCCTCTCCGCCACCCATAAAAAAACCCGGTTGAAACCGGGTTTTTTATGGGTGGCGGAGAGGGAGGGATTCGAACCCTCGATACGCGTAATGCGTATGGCTCCTTAGCAGGGAGCTGGTTTCGACCGCTCACCCACCTCTCCGGGGAACCTTATTGTCAAAATCTGCCTGGAGGCCGCAGGCCCCGTCTGATCCCGGATGCTGCAAAAGGAATCAATCTGAACAGGTTACCCATTTTTCATAGAAAGATGACATTTGCAAGCATTGCAGCCTCTGGTGCTCAATTTCTGGACATGGACGTGGTGCTCTCCAGCCGTATGGATTCGTTTGAATTCCCTGGATTCGGAACCGCATCCAGCGACCAAATTGTACCGGCCGGAACCGCCTCGATACGTCGCCGGGTCAGACGAGCCAGCCAGGCAAAACCCGCGTCGAGACCGAGTGCGCCCAGGTCGATCCCGGCCTGCTACCCTTGGCCCTGAGCCAGCTTGGTCCAGACAAAATCCCCGCTTGCCCAGCCATGGGAAAATGGACTCACGGCAGCGATCAGAGCTGTGGCCCGAAGCAGGTAAAGTGCGGCTCGGGGCGGGCGCAGAATCGGGGCCAGCGGAACGCTGGTGGCCCGGCCGATGTAGAAAAATGTCTTTTCCATGCTCTCCACCGGCGTCACTCCGGTTGTCATCAGTACCGGAGTGGCAACGAAAGTAGCAGACAGAGCCAGGCATAGGCCCAGACAAACACCGGGCGTGGCGCGTGCGAGCAACCCGAGGCCGCGTCCGCCCCGCTTTTCCGGGTAGGCCACCCAGAGCATCTTGCCGGAATAAAAC
>CAYPKI010000324.1:1031-1863 GCA_964411265.1 uncultured Alcanivorax sp.
AGGCGCCGGCCATACCCAGCGGAAACCAGATTGCTTGTACGCCCCATCCGCCGAAGGTAGCGAAATGCAGCCCGTACATGCCATCCAGGGTAGCGTGGTTGATATTGCGCTGGCCTCTGACTTGAGCTGCCAATGCACGGCCGGTGCTCAGCTCCAAAGCCATCGTGCCGCCCGGCGCCCGGGTTTCAGGCGTAGCGTCAGCGACCCGGACCACCGCATTGGCACACCCGGTAGGACGAAAGTGAAAGGTGGTCGGTTCCAGCCATAGGGCCGCGTCCGGAGCAGTTTGCAGCAGGGCCGCCACCGACAGGAGTTCAGCGGCCCACCGCTGGCGGTAACTTGCTGCGGGCCCGTCGTCCGAGCTTCAGAAGCCGGCAATTACACGCCGTCCGCCAGCACTGCGCTGGGCGATGACCGTCAAAGCCGCCCCGACGGGGAAGACAGCAATACAGGTCGGTACCCAGACAGCGCGCCGGCCGCCGGGCCGGCTCAGGCCGACAGGCCGCAAAGGAGGACGGCCAGTGGCAACCCGAGTAGCGAGCCCAACAGGGCGCGAGCCATAAGGCACGACTCCGGCTTAAAAGCACAAGTGCCCCATGTGCGCGGACCACCAGCAGAGGACCAATGACGCACCCGAGGATGAGCGCAGCCAACCAGGCCCACGAACCAGCTCACAAGACCAGCGCTTGGTACCAGCAAAGCCAGGCAAGGACCGCCATGACGCCCATCGATCCGAGCCCTATTCGGTCCCAGGCCGTGGCGAAAAGCGCCTGCCGGGGGTAACTCAAATAGCCAGGGCAGCAGCTGTACGCGTCACACCCGGTGCCATCAA
>CAYPKI010000325.1:0-1855 GCA_964411265.1 uncultured Alcanivorax sp.
GGTCAATGCACGAACTGACGAAGGGGAACATGCGTGGATTGGCCTGACTACAAAAACGAATTCGGCCCTGAAGGCCGGGCCCGCCAGTTCATCATCCCCAACACGACTCCGGCGGACTGGCAGCTTTGGCTGGATTACCTCTCCGCCACGGACACCGAGATCCTCTATTTTGTCGACGGCAATTCGGTTTCACTCCCCGAGGACATCCGCGAAATGCTCCAATCGGACGGGCGCTTGCGGGCACTGCATATCAAACCGCGCGGCCTGAAACTGACCGCGGATCTCACCATCTTCGACCAGATCCGGCTGCGCTTCGATCCGGGCTGGATCACGGACGAGGACCGGGCGCGGTTGCTGTTCCATATGATGTCCACGGCCGGGCGCGCGCTGGAGAAGGGGGTGGTGCTGGGCGGGCCGGATGATGCGGTGATCTTTCAGTATCTGTGCGGGCGGGGTGTGGAGTATGTGGTGGATTCTCCCTGAACGCGGGTACGTAGAATCAATACGTCCTCGTGCTTTGGCTCCCGGACCCCTCCTTTCTTTTTCCTCCCCTTGCCAGAGGAGGAAAGAAGCGTCTCCCCTGGGGGAGGCCTCACCGTTGGGAGAGGTTGGAGAAGTCCCGAATTTTCTTGCTCCTTGCCACTTGCCCCTTGCCCCTTTTTCAGAACCTCTGGAAAGGTCGCGGCGGGGACGCCGCTCCTACATTTGATCGAGTGCCCGCTCAAGATTCCGCACGGCATTTTCGATTCCGTTCCATTTCTCGAGGCCGAACAGGCCGATGCGGAAGGTCTTGAAGGTATCGGGCTCGTCGCACATCAGCGGCACGCCGCCGGCGGTTTGCAGGCCCTGGGCGATAAAGGCCTGGCCGGATTTGATCTGATTGTCGTCGGTGTGACAAACGACTACGCCGGGGGCCTCGAAGCCTTCGGCGGCGACGCTGTTGAAGCCGTGCTCGGCGAGCAGTGCGCGTACGCGGGCGCCCAGGTCCCACTGCAGATCACGCACCTTGTCCAGGCCTTCGGCCTCGGTTTCGCGGATGGTGTTGCGGAACTGGTAGAGGCCGTCGGTGGGCAGGGTGGTGTGGTAGGCATGACCGCCGTTTTCGTAGGCGCGCATGATGTTCAGCCACTTGTCCAGCGACGCGGCGAAGCTGGTGCTCTCAGTGTTGTCCAGCTCGGCCAGGGCGCGTTCGCCCAGCATAACCAGGGCGGCGCAGGGGGTGCTGGACCAGCCCTTCTGGGGCGCGGTAATGAGCACGTCCACGTGCTTGTCCTTCATGTCCACCCAGACGGTACCGGAGGCGACGCAGTCCAGTACGAAGAGGGCGCCTACTTCCCGGGCCGCTTCGCCCACGGCCTTGAGGTAGTCGTCCGGGAGAATGATGCCGGCCGAGGTTTCTACATGGGGCGCGAACACCATTTCCGGTTTTTCCTCGCGGATGGTGCGGACCACTTCGTCCACGGGCGCGGGCTTCCAGGCGGCCTGGTGGCTGTCGTTCTCGGGGCGGGCCTTGAGCACGATCTCGTCCGAGGGGATGCCGCCCATTTCGAAGATCTGACTCCAGCGGTAGCTGAAGAAGCCGTTGCGCACCACCAGGCACTTCTTGTTGGTGGCGAACTGCCGGGCCACCGCCTCCATGCCGAAGGTGCCGCCGCCGGGCACCACAATGGTGGTGTCGGCGTTGTAGACGCGCTGGAGGCTGTTGGAAATGTCGTTCATGACCTGCTGGAAGGTCGGCGACATATGGTTCAGGGAGCGATCGTTGAAGACCACGGAAAATTCCAGCAGGCCTTCGGGATCCACGTTCGGATACTGCTTTGACACGACTCGCTCCTTAACTCTGTTGTGCGCGACG
>CAYPKI010000326.1:0-1828 GCA_964411265.1 uncultured Alcanivorax sp.
CGCGGCTTCGAGGGCATGCGCCCCGAAGCGGACGCCGATGACGACACGAGGCGCCTGTTCGACGCCTGGTGCGAGGGGGCCACGGGCTATCCGCTGGTGGATGCCTGCATGCGCCAGTTGCACGCCGAAGGCTGGTTGAATTTTCGCATGCGCGCCATGTTGATGAGTTTCGCCAGCTATCATCTCTGGCTCCACTGGCGCCAGCCCGCTCTGCATCTGGCACGGGTTTTCACGGACTACGAGCCCGGAATCCATTACAGCCAGGTGCAAATGCAGTCGGGCACCACGGGCATGAATCCTACGCGCATCTACAACCCGGTGTTGCAATCCGAGCGTTTCGACCCGGACGGCGATTTTATCCGACGCTGGGTACCGGAATTGCGCGCTCTCCCGCGGGCGCTGGTGCATCGGCCCTGGCAGGCGCCGCTGTCTCAGCAGCGCATGCTGGGGCCGGGCGTGGACTACAGCAGCCCCGTGATTGATTATGAACAAGCCGCCCGCCGCGCCCGAACCGCCTACAAGGAATGGACCAGCCGCCATTCCATGCGCGCCGAAACCGACCGGGTGGTGCAACGCCACGGAAGCCGGGCGCGCGGGCGTGGTTCACGCCGTCGGCGCAAGAATTCCGCTCAGCTGGAATTGGGATTCTGAGTCCGGACAGACCGCGGCGGATCTCAACACTCTGCTGGATTGATGGCGGCCGGACCCAGGCCAAGTTCCCGCCGGACCCTTATGCCCCCCTATCCAGATGAGCGCCAACCAAGCCCCGTGTTCCGGTGTGGTGCACCCGGACAGTCGGGGCCGTTTGCGCGTCCGGCCGGGGTCGGGCCCAAGACCCGGGCCTGACGTCCTGCCGGGTATGTTTTGTTGTCTCGGGTGGGCGCGCGCTCAAGCGCCCGTTGTAATCCGGCGTTACACCATTACGGCGCCGACTCAACGGCGCCGTCTCATGTTCGTCCAGGTTTCTGGTGCAACCTCGCACGGCCGGATCAGACCTATCCCGTGCCCTCCCCACCACCGGTGTGTGCTTTTCGCTCCAGGCGGGGTTGCGGGGTTCTTACCGCTGGTGTCGCGCCGCGCCAGGGAGCCCATTCCAGGTGATTCGTGCCGGTTTGGCATGGCGATTGCCTCGTCTGCTCGACCCGTATGGTTCCGCCCTCGGTGCTGGCCGCCAGGTTAATGCTGACCTGCACGCATCCACGGGATGCCCGGCCCGGGCACGGCCGTCTGCAAGCCTGACAAAAACCGGATCCTGTGTACGACAGCAAAGACGTTCGGGGTTATGCAGTGACTCTTGGCGCTTTTGCTGTCTCCGGGCCGGATCGCTTTCGGGGCCGCCGAACTTGCGCAAACGAGTCTGCGGTGCGGGTCTGGCTGGATTGCTGTTATATGGGGGATCAGGCAGTGATCAGCCGGGGTACCGGCGAGGTGCTGGACTTCCGGTTGGGCGATCAATAAACCGGAGCCGGCCCGGACGGCTCCGGCGTCGGGTGGGGATCAGAACTGGAGTTGACCCCAGAGCCAGTACTTGTCGGTGTCCGCGCCCCGGTCATCCGCCGAGTACCCGGCGTATTTCACGCCGACCGTGTAATGATCACCGAACGAACGCGTGGCGACGAGATCTGTTTCCGTGCCGTAGTCCGTGCTGCCCTCGTCGGCGGCAAACTTGTGATAGACAGCTTTCAGGTTTACACCCGCCACGCTGCCGCCGAGGCTGGCGAACTGATCCTCCAGGCCGGCGTTGGGCGTGCCCAGGAACTGATCCGCCCAGCCGTTGAAGGCATGCTTGGTGGCCAGGGGCGTATCGAAGCCGTAGTTGCCGTCATCC
>CAYPKI010000327.1:0-1821 GCA_964411265.1 uncultured Alcanivorax sp.
GCTCGCTGCTGCTCAGCCAGGCGGACGGCGATGCCCGCCGGCTTTTGAACATGGTCGAAACGGCGGCGGATCTGGCGGAATCCGGCACCGTGGATCAGGACCTGGTACGCGAATTGCTTCGTGACAGCCTGCGCCGGTTCGACAAGGGCGGCGATCTGTTCTATGACCAGATCAGCGCCATGCACAAGGCCGTACGCGGCTCGGATCCGGATGCCTCGTTGTACTGGCTCTGCCGTATGCTGGACGGCGGCTGTGATCCTTTGTACATTGCGCGCCGTTTGGTGCGCATGGCCAGCGAGGATATCGGCAACGCCGATCCGCGCTCGTTGCAGGTGGCCATGAATGCCTGGGACGCTCAGGAACGCCTGGGCAGCCCGGAGGGTGAGCTGACGCTGGGGCAGGCGGTGGTCTATCTGGCGTCGGCGCCCAAGAGCAATGCCGCCTACAAGGCGTTCAACGACGCCATGCGTTTTGTGCGCGAACATCCCACGGACGAGGTGCCGCTGCATCTGCGCAACGCGCCCACGAAGCTGATGAAAGAGCAGGGCTTCGGGGCCGAGTATCAGTACGCCCATGATTACCCGGACGCCTTGCCGGCGGGGGAGAACTATTTCCCGGAGTCTCTGGGCCGGCCGCGTTTTTACGAACCCGTGGAGCGGGGGCTGGAGACCCGTATCCGGGAAAAATTGACTGATTTCCGGCGGCGCAATGAGCAAAGCCGCTGGCAGCGCTACCGGGAGGATGAGCTATGACCAGCTTTTCACCAACTATGGGGCACTGGTTCGCGGTGGCCGGCGGAGGCGCCCTGGGAGCGGTGCTGCGTTTTTCGGTGGCCACGCAGTTGCTTCCGGCCAAGCCCTTTCCCGCCTGGCCCTGGGGCACCTTCACGGTGAATCTGACGGGTTCGCTGCTGTTCGGCTTTCTGGCGGTCTGGCTTGCGAGCACGGCGGCGGTGAACGACCATCTGCGCTATCTGCTGATGATGGGCTTGCTGGGCTCCTTTACCACCTATTCCACCTTTTCGTTCGAGGTGGTGCGGCTGCTGGACGGTGGTGCCTGGTCGTTGGCGGGGGGGTATGCGCTGGCCACGATGACGGGCTGTGTCGCGCTCGCCGGAGCCGGCCTGTGGGTAGCGCGGTTGCTTTTCGAATAACCGGGGGAGAAAGAGCCCAATATGCTGGATATTCGCCAGTTGCGCCAGGATCCGGAATCCTTCGCGCAACGACTGAAAACGCGCGGCTTTGAGCTGGATCTGTCGCGTTTCCGCGAGCTGGACGACGAGCGCAAGAACGCCGATGTACGCGCCCAGGAGCTGCAGGCCGAGCGCAAGCGCGCCTCGAAAGAGGTGGGCGAGCTGATCAAGCAGGGCGTGGAGGTGGATGACGCCAAGGCGCGCGTGGCCGAAACGCTCAGGGAAATCGATGAGCAGATGGACCGGGAAGTGAAGCGCTCCCAGCAGGCCAACGAACGTCTGCGCGAGTTCCTGCTGGACGTGCCCAATGTGCCCGACCCGGATGTGCCCGCGGGCGAGGATGACGAGGACAATATCGAGGTGCGCCGCCGCGGCGAGCCTTTCCAGCCGGATTTCGAACCGCGGGATCACGTGGATGTAGCTGCCGGCCTGGCGGAGGGCGGACTGGATTTCGAGCGCGCGGCCAGGCTGTCCGGTTCCCGCTTCGCGGTCATGAGCGGGCCCGTGGCCCGAATGCACCGGGCCCTGATTGATTTCATGCTCGACGTCCAGGTCAGCGAGCACGGCTACCGGGAAATGTATGTGCCCTATCTGGTCGCCCCGGAAGCACTGGAAGGCACCGGGCAGTT
>CAYPKI010000328.1:0-1819 GCA_964411265.1 uncultured Alcanivorax sp.
CTCCACCAGATCCTGTTGAATCTGCTGGCTTGTGCAACCCGCCACGGACAGCCGGGGGAGTTGATTATAGACGTAGCGCGGGATGCCACTGGACGGGGTGGCTGTCTACGCTTCGAGCTCTCCGGGTCAGCTCTGCGTGAAAGCGACGCCATCTGGTCCACGCTGAACGCTGATGAGCAGGCCGCCGATATCAGTGACACGACGGCACTGGGGCTGGCCAGCGCACGTCAGTTGGTGACCTCGCTGGAGGGCGAGCTGAGTTGGCATCACGACCGCGGGGGCCGTCCGTTGTGCCGGTTCAGCCTGCCGCTGCCGGACGTCGACGCTGACGTCGACGCCGAAGCCGCGGACGATGGCGAGGCGCGCCTCAATGACTTTCATCTGCTAATTGTTGATGACTCGCCCACGGTTACCCGCGTAATCCGCCAACAAACCCTCTCCTGGGGCATGCGCGTCACCGTCACCCATGATCCGCGCGAAGCGCTGGCTTCGATTCGCACCCAGGCCAATATCCGCGACCCCTTTGATGTGGTTGTTCTGGACCAGCAGATGCCAGGTATGAACGGCCTTGACTTAACCACGAGAATCCACGAGGACACGGCCGGCCAGGCCCTGACTTTGATCATGCTCTCGGGCATCCAGTCATTGCCTTCCCGCCAGAGCGCTCGGGAGGCGGGCCTGCACGAGGTACTGACCAAGCCGGTCTCGGGGTGGCGGCTACGCCGGAGCCTGGCACGCGGGTTGGGGCTACGCCCTGAAGCACCGGATCCGGAACCAGAGCCGGTGCCGGAACCCGAGCCGGCATTACAAATACTGGTCGCCGAGGATGACCCACTCAGCCAGCAAGTCATCCAGGGCATGCTCAATCGCCTCGGCATGACCACCACGATGGTTAACAACGGACACGAGGCCGTGGAGGCCGTACGCGCGCACGACTATGACCTGATTCTGATGGACTGCGAAATGCCGGAGCTGGACGGCTTCGAGGCGGCTCGGGCGATCCGGGGGCTGGAATCCGAGGGCGACCGCGGTCCTGTTCCCATTATCGCGCTCACCGCTCATATCCTGCGTGAGCACCGGGAACGCACCCAAGCCGCGGATATGAACGCTCATGTGCCCAAACCGGTAGAACTGGCTGTGTTGCGCGAGGTCATCAGCCGGTTTGCCGGGAACGCCGCCAGGCGGCCGGGGACATCCCTCGCCAGCGACGAAAAGCCCGGGTGAAGGAACTCTGTTCGGCAAAGCCCAGCAACAGCGCAATCTCGGTCAGACTGAGCGCGTTATCCCGCAGATAGAGCTCGGCGAGCGAACGACGCAGCCCGTCGAACACCTCCTGGAAGGTCATGCCCTGCTGGCGCAAACGGTGTTGCAGCGTGCGCGCGCTCATACCGAGTTCAGCAGCGACCTCCTCCATGGCTGGTTCGCCGTCGGCGAGCCGCCGATAAATCTGGCTGCGCACTGCATTGATGAGATTGGCCTTGATATCGTATTCGGCCAGCAATTGCCGCGCTTCGCGCTCCATGAGTTCATTGAGGCCCGGATCCGCGCCCGCTAGCGGATAATCCAGCAAACGAGCGGGGAAAATCACACCGTTGAAATCCGCCCGAAAGGCCACCGGACACTGGAACCAGTCCTCATACCGTTGTGTCTCGGACGGCGGGCCATGCGTAAAGCAGACCCGATCGGGCGAAGGGAGCTCTTCATCCACCAGTTGGCGGGCAAAGGTGACCCAGCCGGTCAACGCCGCTTCCACCACAAAACGCCGGGGCGGTCCGCTGATCGGGCAGTCCCAGTGCAGCTCCACCGATTCGCCCCGGTG
>CAYPKI010000329.1:0-1815 GCA_964411265.1 uncultured Alcanivorax sp.
GCGAGGCCAGACCCGGGCGGTGACGAGTCCGCGCTGGCCGGGAGCGTGCAGGAACAGCGCCAGCGCATCATTCGCGGGCTGGGTCTGGAGTCCAGTGATCAGGGCTATGTCATCGGCGAATCCGCGCCGGCTCAGCTGCTTGATCGCGCGGGGCTCAAACCCGGTGATGTGGTGGTCTCGGTCAATGGCCATGACGTGGGCGAAAAGAAAGCGGACCTCGCGGCGCTCAAGGGATACCATGACAAGGGCAGCGCCAAGGTAGTTATCGAGCGCGGCAGTCAGCGGTTTACGGTGACGGTGCCGCCGTGACAGGGGAGCACCCGGAGTGACAATAATGACGAAGACCCGATGCGCATGCGTGCTGTGGCTGTTGCTGACCCTGTCGGTGGCGCCCGGGGCGCTCGCGCAGGACAGCGAGGGCGTCAGTCGCGCCCAGGACGGCTGGACGGTAAATATCCGCAACGCCGATATCCAGGCCTTTATCAATCAGGTGGCGGAGATGACCGGCCGCAACTTCGTGGTCGATCCACGCGTGCGTGCCCGCGATGTCACCGTGGTCTCGCACGAGCCCCTGTCCAAGGGACAGGTCTATGAACTTTTCCTGTCCGTGCTGCAAGTGCATGGCTATGCGGCTGTTCCCACCGCCGGTGCTACCAAGATCGTACCCAACACGAATGCCAAGCAGTCGAATCTCCCGCTGACGCAAAAAGGCGAAGCAGCAAAAGAGAAGAGCGGAGAACTGATCACCCGGGTGATTCCCCTCGACAATGCCCCGGCAGAACAGCTGGTGCCGGTCTTACGCCCGCTGGTGCCGCAGTACGGGCATCTTGCCGCCGTGGGCTCCGCCAATGCCCTGATTATCAGCGATCACGTAAGCAATATTCAGCGCATCGAAGCCATCATTGCCCGTATTGATGGAGCGGACTCGGACCAGGTGGAGGTGATCGAGCTGGAGCACGCCTTTGCCGCGGACATGGTCAAACTGCTCAAGGACATGACCGGCAAGTCCCAGAGCGGTGGCCGTGGCAACCAGTCGGGCGGTGTCACCCTGATCGCGGATGAACGCACTAATAACCTCATCATCAAGGGTAATCAGAGTTCGCGGCAACGCCTGCGGCGTCTGGTGCGGGAGCTGGATGTGCCTCAGGAGGCGTCCGGCAGCGTCCAGGTGATCCGCCTAGCACACGCGGACGCGGAGTCTACCGCCGAGCTGCTCAAGGGCTTCGCCGACAGTGCTCAGGCCGCCCAGGGCAAAAAGAGTGGCGGCGGCGGCAATCAGACGGTATCCATCCAGGCGGACAAATCGCTCAATGCCCTGGTCGTTCGGGCGGAGCCCGGACTCATGAAAAAACTGCGATCCGTTATCAACCAGCTGGACGTGCGGCGTGCGCAGTTGTTGATCGAAGCGGCCATTGTCGAGATCAGCGGCGGCAAGGGGCTGGACCTGGGTTTTCAGTATGCGGCCGGTGATGAAGAAACAGGCGTCGCAGGCATCAATTTCTCCAACGTCGGCGTCAGTGTGAACCAGATTATCGCGGCGTTGCGTTCGGACGAGGCGCCGCAAAGTGGCCTGTCCGACGGCATTACGGTGGGCGGCGGCGAGCGCGACGACAACGGCAACTTCCAGTGGGGTGGCTTTGTTCAGGCTTTGGCTTCGACCAACAAGGTCAATCTTTTGTCCACGCCCAGCATTCTGACGCTGGACAATCAGGAAGCGTCCATCATCGTGGGTGAGAACGTTCCCTTCGTCACCGGTCAGAGCACCAATACAGGTTCGGGCGTTTCCAACCCCTTCCAGACGATTCAGCGCGAGGA
>CAYPKI010000330.1:0-949 GCA_964411265.1 uncultured Alcanivorax sp.
ATGCAGGGTTTCCGAGACCGGATCCACGCCCGTAGTGATAACCAGGTCGGGCCGGAGATCAGCCAGCAGGCGGCCCGTGCCCTTGGCAAATTGCTCCGCTTCGTCCCGGGTGAGAGCGGATAGCCGGCTGCTGGCGGTGGTAAACAAGCGGTGACCCACGTCCCGGTGCCAGGCCTCCAGGAAATAATGCTGGTAGCGCTCGGAGGCGTATTCGGCCCCCACCAGCCGCTCCAGGGGAAACTCCTCGTTACCGTCGAAGCAGGTCGGCGTGATGGAATGGCAGTCATGGCCCAGCTTCGCCAGCTGCTCCAGCAGAATTTTCATCTCGATCGCGGCGCCGCTGCGGCGGTCGAGGATACAACGCGAAGCGACAAAGGCGATGCGCATCAAAGCGGCCCGCCGCGGGTTGGAGCGGGTATCGGCTGCAGCTCGGGGGCGTGCCACAATCCATCCGCGGCGCGGGCCGGCACGAACCGGGTTTTGGGGGAAAGAGCTTGAACGAGGCGATTGAACATATCGTGGTTCTGGGGTCCTGGTCGTCCGGTTCCACAGCCGTTACGGGCTATCTGGAGCGCCTGGGCGCTCATTCCGCGCCCCCTCATCAGCCCACACAGGATCCCCGCACGCCCGACAGTCACGAACCCGTGGCCGTGCGCAATGCACTGGCGGCGCGGATCGACGAGTTGTCACTGGAGTCACGGAATGCCGCGTTGCCGCCTTTCCGGGACTGGCTACGGGACTGGCTGACCGGTGAAGAAGAGCGCGCCCGCGAGACCGGATGCCGCCACGTCATACTGAAACATCCCCTTTTAGCCTTTTTCATCGATGACTTGCAGACTGTATGCGCCCCCTGGTTCGTGGTGGTGACGCGGCCAGTAGAAGACATCGAAGCCAGCCGGCAAAGGCGTGAGTGGCACCCAGTCTATGGGCGCGCGGGCGCCGGCCCCAT
>CAYPKI010000330.1:972-1793 GCA_964411265.1 uncultured Alcanivorax sp.
CCGGATGCGTGCCGACCGCGACACGCTCGGCGAGCTGCTGGCACGGGAGACGCTCACGCTGACCGGCTCGTCACCTGACGAGGCGGACCTGGAACCGGACGCAATCAACCGGGAAAAAGCCGAAGCCTGGCTCCGTTAGTTGCCTTCTTCCAGAATCTTGACGCCGGTGATGGTCTCGCCACCACTCTCATTAGCGGTAAAGTCTACGATCAAACCATCCCCGTTCGACCCCACGAATTTGGCGCTCAAGGTGCCCGCATCTCCCCCGGAATTAGTTATGACAAGATTCTGAAAACCCCGTTGGCCGCTGCCAGCGTCAATACTGGCGCCGCCACTGACGTTCTGCAGGTTAAAGTCTACCCCGCCGGAAGAGGCCAGTTGCAGGCCCAGGCTTACGTCATTGGGAAGAACCTCTGCGACACCGGCACTAAAGCTCATATTCACGGACAAGCTAGTTACCTTCCAGTCAGTTCCGTTGAAGGTTCCCACCGGCGAAGGGCCGGTTACTTGATCAAAAGTGAGGCTCCCGTTACCGCTGAATTTGTCCTGCAATGCCGCCGCAGTGGTGGGCGAGGTGCTATAGGCCCAGGGCATGTTTCCGGTGATTGTCTCTTCGCCGGTGCCGTCGTCCACGATAATATCGCCTTCCCAGCGCCCCCACTGCGCGTCCAGGCTGGACACCTGACCGGATTTCGCCAAACTGGCATTGCTGCCGGGCCGAATTAAAAGACCTCCGCTGACATTGCTGGCATCGCCGAAATAATCCAGTTCTCGAAGATTGTCCTGGCCGTCCAGGCTCGCGGAGCAAAAGCTGCTTTGAC
>CAYPKI010000331.1:0-1790 GCA_964411265.1 uncultured Alcanivorax sp.
AATGACACCACCGGGATGACGCCGCTGCAGGACTGGCGTCGGACCCTGCAAAGCACGGCCCGGGCGGCGGGCGGCCGGGGCGCGCGGGTCGTGTTTCTCGCCGTGCCGCCCATGGGCCATTTCACCGCCCTGCCCCGAGCCCTGCGGACACTGGCCGGATTGCGTGGGGATCTTTTGAACCAGGTCATGCGCTCGGTTGCCGACCAACATGACCGCTGTGACTTTATCGACTGGCAAATTCTCCTAACTCCGGAACATCTGGCGAGCGATGGTTATCATCCCTCGGCGTCCGGATATCAGGCCATCGCCCGGGACTGCGCGCAGCGCATAACCAAGCTCGGCATTCTGTAAGGCAGGGCCTTTTCTTTTTCGCTCTAATTGGCATCATAAAACTTGATTCATGGCAGGGAGTGGAACGTCGAATGGGGGCAAGGGCGTTCTTGATGGTTCTGTTGCTGGTTCTGGCCGGCTGGGCTGGAGCCGCTGAGCTGGTGCTCGGCACCTCGATCCTGCCGCCCTACCAGACGAAGCGGAACGGACAGCTGGAAGGGCGTTCCGTGGCTACGCTGAATTGTGTCTTCGACCAGCTGGAACAATCATGGCGCGGGCGGGTAATGCCGTGGCCGCGAGCCCGGACCCGAATGGAAGAAGGTCAGCTGGATGGTTTTTTCTCGACCATGCCCGACCCGGAGGTGGCGCGTTATGCGACCCGCTCCGCGCCCCTGGCACTGGAAAAATGGTACTGGTTTGCCCGCGACCGCGAGATCTTCCGCCGGAAAGACTTCCCGGAGGGGTTGCGCCTGGGTGCGCTCCAGGACAGCACCACTCTGGCCTGGCTGCGACGCGAGGGGATTCGTCCGGACACGGTAGTAGCCTCACCCGAGCAACTGCTGAAACTTCTGGAAACCGACCGCATCGATACCTATATCGCCGATATCCGGGTGGCGCGCACAGCGGCTGAACACTTGTCATTGTCACCAGAGCAATACAGTACCCACTTTCACCGCTATATGCCGCTGGTGGCCTATTTCAGCGGGCGCTATCTCAAGGGGGATCCCGGCTTTCTGGAGCGATTCAACGGTCAACTGAACGAGTGCATGGATACCACCTTCCGGATCGAGCCGGCGGAAAAACGCCGGCTGGCGCGAATTGGCGAGCAACGCATGCGCCCCTGGATCCGAAGCCCGGTCATGCTCGACACCCTTCGACGCATCAACCGCGAACGCAGTTCTTTCGATGAGGACCAGATCCGGCATCTGGACGCGCAATGGCGCGCGCACAGCGACAGCGGCGAACACGAGCTTATTAAGGCCGTTGCGGATACCAAACTTTCGAAGTTCCTGCGGCAACAACAGCGTGAGTCGGGCGGACTTTTCCGGGAAATCATGGTCACAGGCCGACAAGGACTCAATGCCGGCATGAGCCAGGTCACCACAGACTACTGGCAGGGCGATGAAACCAAATTCCGCAAGACGTTCAACGAACCGGAGCAGGCTCCGATTATCGAGGAGATCCGCTACGATGAGTCCACGCGCCGGTTTCTGGTCCACGTGAGCCTGCCGGTGCGGAACCCGGACACGGGCAAGCTCCTGGGCGTGGTTACGGCCGGCGTGGATATCCAGAAGGCGTTGACCACCGCCACGCCCTGAAACGCCGCTCTTCGGGGGTGTTACGGGCGAGGCCGCGGGCGAGCCCCGGCCTGCGCCCGAAAGAGCGCTGAAGAGGCCTGGATGACTCGCTTGCTCCAATCCGCGGGAAGCCTCCTATCCCGGCTGGTGGTTTTACCCCGT
>CAYPKI010000332.1:0-1779 GCA_964411265.1 uncultured Alcanivorax sp.
TCGAAGGCATAGCGCTCTTTGTCATCCTCTGGCTTTATTCGCGTCATCCGCGTCCCGCGGGGGCCGTTACCGGGCTCTTCGGTGCCGGCTATGGCGTGTTCCGGATTTTCGTGGAGTTCTTCCGGGAGCCGGATGCCCATATCGGCTATCTCGCTTTCGGCTGGCTGACCATGGGCCAGCTGTTGAGCGTTCCTCTGGTGATTGCCGGTGTGGGGTTGATGGTCTGGGCGTATCGTCGGGCCGGGGGCCAAACGTGAAACAGTATCTCGAGCTTTTGCGTGCGGCGCGCGAACAGGGTGTGTACAAGCACGACCGCACCGGTACGGGGACCTATGGGCTCTTCGGTTATCAGATGCGTTTCGATCTGGCGCAGGGCTTTCCGCTGCTGACCACCAAGAAACTGCATCTGCGTTCGATTATTCATGAGCTGCTCTGGTTTCTCTCGGGCGAGACCAATATCCGTTATTTGCGGCAGAACAACGTCTCCATCTGGGATGACTGGGCCACCGAAGACGGCGAGCTGGGTCCGGTCTATGGCGAGCAGTGGCGCCGCTGGCCCGCGCCGGACGGCCGCGCCATCGACCAGATCAGTCAAGTGCTGCATGGCATCCGCACCAATCCGGACTCGCTCCGCCTGGAATCCGGCGGTACTGCCGGACACCAGCCTGGCGCCGCACGAAAATGCCGCCCGGGGTTTGCAGGCGCTGCCGCCGTGTCACTGCCTGTTTCAGTTTTACGTGGCCGAGGGGCGCTTGTCCTGCCAGCTGTATCAGCGCAGTGGCGACATCTTTATCGGGGTTCCTTTCAATATCGCTTCGTATGCTCTGCTGACACAGATGATGGCCCAGGTGTGCGACCTGGAAGCGGGCGATTTCGTGCATACACTGGGCGACGCGCATTTGTACAGCAATCATCTGGATCAGGCGGATGAACAGTTGCGGCGCCGGCCCGGGCCCCTGCCCGAAATGAAGCTCAATCCCTCAGTCACCGACCTCTTCGCTTTTCGCTACGAGGATTTCGAACTTTCGGGCTATGATCCTTATCCGCACATCAAGGCGCCTATAGCCGTTTAGGGAGACTGCCATGTCCATCGAACTTGCGCTGATGGCTGCCCGGGCGCGCAATCAATGCATCGGCCGGAACAATCAACTGCCGTGGCGTCTGCCCGGTGAACTGCAATATTTCAAGCGCGTTACCCGGGGCAAGCCCGTGATCATGGGTCGCCGTACATGGGAGTCGCTGAACCGGGCGCTGCCGGGCCGCACCAACATTGTCATTACCCGGCGGCCGGATTATGCGGCCGAAGGCGGCGAAGTGGTGCATTCGCTGGACGAGGCGCTGAAGCGGGGCGAGGAGGTGGCAGCCCGGGATAATGCCGGTGAGGTCGTGGTCATCGGCGGTGCGGATATTTTCCGCACGGCCCTGGCGAGCGCGGATCGGGTCTACATGACCGAGGTGCACGCGGACGTGGACGGCGATACCTTTTTCCCCGCGATAGACGGGCAGCACTGGCAAGAGGTTCAGCGTGACGCGAACGTCGCTGAAGCAGGTGATGAATTCGGTTACAGCTTGGTCGTCTATGAGCGAAGCAACCATCAGGACTGAAATTCCCCGGGCCTGAGCCCGGCAACGCGAGCTGATTCCGGAGCCGTTTCTGCATGGAACCCGCTGCAATTATCACCCTGATCATTATCGGGGCTGTTTTCTTGACCCTGGTGGTTACGCGCCTGTCCGCGGATCTGGTGCTGGGCGCCGCGCTGACGCTATTGCTGATTTCTG
>CAYPKI010000333.1:0-1738 GCA_964411265.1 uncultured Alcanivorax sp.
CCTCGAAGCGATCCTCGATGTGATAATCATGGCGGGCGCGTCGATTGGCGGCGATGACGCGACTGTTGCTGTTTTTGGCGCTGCTTTTTCCCATAGCGGCGAGAGTATACAGGTCCCGCAACCGGAAATTCACCCATGGGCCCGCGCCGAGAGTGAAATCACCGCAATCTTTGTCAGGTGAGCTCGGGGAAAAGCGGCGCCTTCGATGGGCGGCTTCAAACCATACGGTCGGTTGAGGCCCGGCGGGAAAATCACGACAATACTGCCTTCGACAAGGGTTCCGGAGTGTCCGTTGCCACAGGGGGATAACCGATGAGCGAGGAATACCATCCGGTCCACGGGGTCTGGACCAGTCGCTGGGTCTTTGTGCTGGCGGCAGCTGGGTCCGCCGTGGGTCTGGGCAATATCTGGAAGTTCCCCTATATCGCCGGCGATTATGGTGGCGGTGCTTTTGTTCTGGTTTACCTGATCTGCATCGCTCTGGTGGGCATTCCCATCATGATCGCCGAGATCGGCCTGGGCCGCCACGGCGGGCTGAGTCCTATCCACACCATGTCGAAACTCGTCCGGGATAACGAGGTGTCACGCAAATGGACGGGCGTGGGCTTTCTGGGCGCGCTCTCCGGTTTTCTGTTGCTGACCTTCTATTCCGTGGTGGCCGGCTGGGCGCTGTACTATGTCTGGGAGATGGGTTCCGGCGCGCTGGATCAGGCGTCGCCGGATGAGGTGAAAGCGGCCTTCAATGGCTTGCTGGCCTCCCCCTGGGTGCTGCTGGGCTGGCACACGCTGTTCATGGTGCTGACCATGGGTGTGGTGGCGCATGGTGTGGAGAAGGGTCTCGAACGCGCTGTGCGCTTTCTGATGCCTTCGCTGCTGGCGATTCTGCTGATTCTGTTGGGCTATGCCATCAACAGCGGCGGCTTCGGGGAAGGGGTGGAGTTCATGTTCACTTTTGATTTCTCCGCGTTGGGCGCCGAGGGCATTCTGGCAGCAATGGGGCAGGCTTTCTTTACCCTGTCGCTGGGTCTGGGTGCCATCATGGCCTATGGCGCCTACATGCCGCGCAATATCACCACGCCCAGTGGCGAAACCAGGCATGTCTCCATTGGTTCTACCGCGTTCATTATCGCCCTGCTGGACACGGCCGTGGCCATGATCGCCGGTCTGGCGATCTTTCCAGTGGTCTTTGCCAATGGCCTGGAGCCCAGTCAGGGGCCGGGACTGATCTTTGTGACCCTGCCGCTGGCGTTCGGCCAGATGCCGCTGGGCCTGTTCTTCGGCACGCTGTTTTTCCTGCTGGTGTCCTTTGCGGCGCTGTCTTCATCCATTTCGCTGGGCGAGCCTCTGGTGGCCTGGCTGGTGGAAAATGACTGGAGCCGGCGGGCCGCTGCCGTCCTGATCGGGGTCAGCGCCTGGTTTATCGGCATTGGCACGGTGCTGTCCTTCAATGTGTGGTCCGATGCCACCCTGGGCGGCAATACCTTCTTTGATATGCTCGAGTTCACGGTCTCGAACATCATGCTGCCGCTGGGGGGACTGCTGATCGCGGTCTTTGCCGGCTGGATCATGAAGGAGCCGCGTATCCGCAAGGAGCTGGCCATGCAGAAGTTCGGCCTCTATATGGCCTGGCGGGCGCTGGTGCGGGTGATCGCGCCCCTGGCGGTGCTGGCGGTCTTCGTGCACACGCTTTGGGATACCTTTGCCGGCTGAAGAAACGAGTGTGCGCTCATGAGGGACG
>CAYPKI010000334.1:0-1733 GCA_964411265.1 uncultured Alcanivorax sp.
CGGGCAACGCCCGGAACAGCTTGTGCGCGGACTGATAAAGCTTGCGCGCATCGCCGCCGGGAAAATCACAGCGCGCGGTGCCGGCATCGGGCATAAAGAGGGTGTCACCGACGAACGCCGCGTCGCCGATCCAGTATGTGAGGTGATCATTCGTGTGGCCAGGGGTGGCCATGGCCCGGGCCGGGATCCCGCCCACTTCGAAGGACTCGCCGTCACTGAACAAGTGATCAAACTGGCTGCCGTCGGGCAGAAAACCGCGTTCCAGATTAAACAGCTCGCGAAAGTGCGCCTGAACGTCGCGGATGCCTTCGCCGATGGCAATGGGTGCGCCCACTTGATCGCGCACGAAGGGCGCCGCACTGACATGGTCGGCATGGGCGTGCGTTTCCAGGATCCAGTCCAGGGTCAACCCTTCCGCGCGAATAATGTCGAGCAGCTTCTGGGCCGCTTCCGTGTTCGTGCGCCCCGAACTCGCGTCGAAGTCGAGCGCCGGATCAATCACCGCCGCACGCCGCGTCTCGGGGTCCCAGATGACATAGGAGAATGTGGAGCTCGAATCGTGCAGAACATGGCGGACTTCTGGGTTCATGGCTAAGCCTCCTTTATTCCGTATAAATATAACTTTAAAACCTATAGATATTTTAGTAAAGTCTAACGTACAGTTCGCGGATCCATGGGTCCGCTCCGGCTGAGGCCGTACCAGAGACAGGGGCGTTCATGCACGAGTCGAACTTTGAACCGGACAATGGCGCCGACCCGGCCGTGATGGCCCGGGGTGGCGGCGATGCCGCCCGATTCCTGCGGGCACTGGCAAACCAGAACCGCCTGGTGGTGCTGTGCTGCCTGGGGCAGGGTGAAGCCGCCGTTTCGGAGCTGCTGGAGCGCGTACCGCTGTCCCGGTCGGCGCTATCGCAGCACCTCGCCGTGCTGCGCAGAGAGGGCCTGGTGGAGACTCGTCGCGCCGCGCAGACGATCCACTACCGCGTGGCGGACGAGCGCGTAGAGCGCCTGCTTCCCGTGATCTGCGAGGTGCTCGCCGACGGGTCTGGCTGAACGATGAACGAATTGCGATTCTGGCCCCGAGACGCGTTCGAGCGCGCGCTTGGCCAGCTCGCGGTGCGCCCGCATGACGAAAATGCAATGATTGAGCCGGACAACCATGGCGATGCCCGTTGTTGGCCCCGGAACCTGCAGCATAGGCGCGTTTCATGACGATTTCCGACAAGACAGCTGGGCGAACTCGATGGGCCGCGGCGGCCGTGCTGGCCGCCCTGATCGCCCTCGCCGCCTGGGGGGTGATCAGCCGCAAGGCCGAGCTGGCCGCCGCCCCGCGTTTCCAGGGGGCGCCGGCGGCCGTGCACACCGTGCCCGCGCAGGCCGGCACGCTGGAGCGCTCCCGGCGCTACCTGGCGGAAGCGGAGGCCGTGCGCGCCGCCGAGGTCACTGCACGGGTCACCGAACAGGTGACTTCGGTGGCGGTGGACGAAGGCGACACTGTTGCGCAGGGCGATCTGCTTGTGCGCCTGAATGATGAGGAGGCAGCGGCGCGCCTGGATGGCGTGGCCGCCGATCTGGAGCAAGCGCGGGCCGAGCGCTCGGCGGAGCAGGCCAGCCGCGATGCCCTGGCGGATTCGGCTGCCTATTGGGCCGGCGAGTTGAAACGGTTGCGCACGCTGCGGGAGCGGAAAATGGTGTCGCAGTCGGCGGTGGACGAGGCGGCGGACCGGCTCAAC
>CAYPKI010000335.1:0-358 GCA_964411265.1 uncultured Alcanivorax sp.
AACCCTGTACGCGCACAGGGTTTTTCAACAGCCTGCTAAGCCACGTGCTTCCCAAGCGCGGCAAGCACCGCGCCGAAGCCGGGGCTGTGAAGCTCGCGAGCTCAAGCAATGAGACGAACCCCTGCCAGAACGCGAGCGCCGCCGCGCCCCCGGCGAGGATGGAGCGGGAGTGGCTCACGGCCGCGGGAATCCGGCCCAGGCGGCGTCGAAGAAGTCCCGTTCCAGCCGCGTAGCGCGGGCAAATGTCGCCTCGACCGCGCGTCGTGCGTCCGTGTCGAGTCCCTCCCACACCATATCGAGCTGACCTCGCAGCCATGCAACCACACCCTCGAAGCCGTCGCCGGAGTGCAACTCGATC
>CAYPKI010000335.1:368-1730 GCA_964411265.1 uncultured Alcanivorax sp.
AAGTAAAATGGCAGCTCGGGCCGCGGCGGCGCATGGGGCGTGGCCCAGTCGAGATAGCTCCATTCCGCCACCGTCAGCACGGCAACCATCTGTTCGTAGCGCCCGCTGGCCGCAGCCTCGTACATCAGCCCACGGAAGGCGGCCGTGGGTGTGGCCGGGTCGACATCATCAGGCTCGGCGCCGAGCGCGTCCATTGCGCGGCGGAAATAGGTGTTCTCCGAACCGGTGACTAGGCCCAGGAACTGCGCGCCCGGCAGCGCATCCTTCAGGCTCGGCGCATGCGCTACCGCCGACAAACATGTAGTCCTGCACCAGATAGCCGGCCATCTGCTCAGGCTCCAGCGTCCGGGCCGCGAGCGCATCGGTAAAGGGGTGGCAGGTGGCGGCCTGCCAGTCCTCGCTAACGAGGCTCTGCAGATGATCGGTCGGGCGCATGGCACTATCCTGTATTAGAGGGATCAGAAATCCAGCCTGAGCGGAGGGTCTGATTCCGGGGTGAAGTGAGCCTGACTGAAAACGCGGCCCCTGGTCCGGGACCACGGGAGTCAGGATCGTAAACTCCATGCCGCAAGCCCAGCCCCTGGCGGAGATTGAGGCGTTTCTTCAGGGCAGTCAATCCTTTGAGTTGGCATGCAACGACGCTGAGCAGGCCTGCTGGTTGATCGCGCAACCGCTGACAAGCGCGCCGAACCACCAGTGCAGTGCAGCCGATGCTTGAGGAGGCTGCTGCGCGAGTACCTGGTTAACGACCGACTTCTCACCGGCGCAAATCACCCGGTTCGTATGGCGCTATTGGCTCTTCAATCGCCCCGACTCTTCGAGGCCACGGCTACGCCCGGGCGTAGTAACGCGATAAGCAGGCTCACACCGGTCGATGCCAGCAAGGCGCCCAGGAAAGGCCCCAGCGTTGGCTCGCTATCGGGGAAACTCGCCGCCAGCGCTCCGCCGGCCAGGCTACCCCGGGTGATCCAGCCTGGCACCACCGCTCCGATCAGACCTGACACGCCACCAGCTACCGCCGCTAGTGCCGACATTCGGTACCACGGACCCAATAGTACCGGCACCACGATCGCCGCGCACAAGAGGTCAGCAATCAGAAACAAACGAAGCACCGAGAAACCCTGGAGGGCCACCCAGACCACGGGCGCCATGAGTAGTACGGTGAGCCACCGCGCTCCCGCCATTGATAGCCCGGCTCGACCGGCGCTCGCGACAGCCATGGAGGCAATCGCGTTCTGTAGGGTGTCCACACTCGAGGCGACCAAAGTAACCGCCAGCAAGAGCGCTGGCAGACTCAACCACCCCGGACCAGCGGATACGAGCGCAAAAAAAGGGATGGGCGGCTCACCCAGTGACAACCCC
>CAYPKI010000336.1:0-1543 GCA_964411265.1 uncultured Alcanivorax sp.
CCACAGCTATCGCGCATGGGTGCCTCACGGAGCTAGTATGTGAAATGTGAGGCCTCGTATCTTGAGTCCGCCGGTCAGAATCAGGATGCTGGTTCTGATGACACGGCCGGGCCGGCTGAGACTGGTGAGGCCAAAGGCGCTTCAGCCTGTGGGTCAGATAAGTCCGCCGGTCCGTTACCTCATTCATCTAATTCGAAGGGTAACATAGGCCTTGTCGCCGACAACGAGCCTGGATACGAGGAAGATTCTGATGAATGAGTACGCCGTCGGCATCGACGTATCGAAGAAAAAGCTGGATGTCTGTGTCGCTGCGGGAGACCAGATCAAAAGCAAGGTATTGAGCAACACGCCACGTGGTCACAGCGATCTGGATCGCTGGCTCAGCGAACGGAAACTGCCTACGGGTACACCGGTTGTGCTGGAAGCAACTGGACCTTATGGGGAATCAGTCGCAATCGCTCTGGCCGATCAAGGCTGGGCCGTCAGCGTCGTGAATCCGTTCCGGGTCGCCGGCTTCGCCCAGAGCGAAATGAGTCGAAACAAGACGGACAAGGCCGATGCCAAGCTTATTGCCCGTTTTGCCCAGAGGTCCGAGCTCCAGCTTTGGGAGCCGCCCAGCCTGGCCGTGCGGGAGCTCCGCGCCTTGGTGGACCGGCTTCAGGCCTTGATTGATATGCGTCAGCAGGAGCGTAACCGGCTGGAAGCGCTTGATGCCGGCGATTGTTCGCAGGTACAGGAGATGATCGAGGAGCACGTAGACTGGCTGAATCGGCAAATCCAGAAAATTCAGTCCGATATCGACGACCACATCAATGGCAATCCTGAATTAAAGCATGACGCTGAGCTGATCCAGAGCATACCGGGCATGGGCAGCAAGGCTTCCGCGCAGTTCCTGGCCTACATCGGTGATGTTCGGCGTTTTAAGAATGCGAAGGCCTTGGCCGCGTTCATTGGTCTCACACCTCGGCAAAAGCAATCTGGCACATCGATCCTGGGCCGCTCCCACTTGTCGAGAACGGGGCATACCGCTGCCAGGAGGGCGCTCTATATGCCCGGCATGGTAGCCAAGCGCCACAACCCGGTCATCTCTGCGTTGTCGAAGCGGCTGGAATTACGAGGACTGGCACCCAAAGCGATTGTGGGCGCCAGCATGCGGAAGCTGGTGCATCTGATCTACGGTGTGATCAAATCGGGCCAGCCGTTCAAAGCGGAAATTCCGATGGTGGGGCTTGAAACTCAAGAGGGTATCTGACCCCTAGTTTGCAAGACCTGCCCCTTGTTTGACTGTATCTCAATTGAGACACAAAATAGAATTCCTGTTGGAGGAAAATTATGGCCCGCCAGACCTCAATGCTGCATGTTCGAATTGATGAAAATCTCAAATCCGAAGCCGCCGAGAAGCTCGAAAACATGGGGCTCTCCGTCTCGGACGCCGTGCGAATCCTTTTGACCCGTGTAGCCCGGGAAGGCGCCCTCCCCGCCGGGCTTACCGCCGACCCCGAAGCCTATGACGCCTGGTTCAGAGCCAAAGTTCGGGAGGCTA
>CAYPKI010000336.1:1553-1708 GCA_964411265.1 uncultured Alcanivorax sp.
GGGCGCACTAGCACCCGCCCCCGGATGCCCCCGGCCAGAATCCGCTCGAAATACCCCGGCAGCTCAGCCAGCCCGATTTCGGCGCTCAGGAGCTCATCCAGACAGGTCGGCCGCCAGTCGTCGGCCAGCAGTTGCCACATCTGCTGCTTGAACTC
>CAYPKI010000337.1:0-1671 GCA_964411265.1 uncultured Alcanivorax sp.
TTACGGGTCGTCAGCGGGCCGATATGGATAACACCACCCTGGTCGGGCTGCATCTGGAGTATCGGTTCACGCCGCGATGGGCGCTGCGCGGCTGGTATGAAGCGGGCGGATACGTGCTGGAGCCGGGGCCGGGCGAGGGCGAGTTGCGTACGAGCCGGCTGTCGACCCGACGCCACTTCCCCGATCTGGAGCTACTGGGGTTCAGCCCTCATGTGGGCGTCGATGCCGCCCATCTGCGGGTGGCTCCCGACTCGGGCAGCGCTGATAGCCAGACCCTGTTGGGGGTAGCTTTCGGCCTGGAATCCCCCCTGGGCCGGCGCTGGAGCCTGGATCTGGGGGGACGTCAGACCCATAGCCTGGACGCGGAGCGCCGGGACGGGCAGTTGTATATCGGTCTGTCACGGCGTCTGGGCGCCATGGGTGGTGGCCCCTCTGGTGACGTCGGCGGGGGTGCCGACGAAGATGGCGCCGGCTTTACAGTGAAGGACTCGGACGGCGACGGCGTGGCCGATCCCATGGACGATTGCCCCGGGACGCCGACCGACACCCGGGTAGACAGTATGGGCTGCGCCGGCGCCTCCGGGGGCGGATAACGGGATCCCGGTTTCAGCTCTCCTGGTCGAAGGCCATGGACACCGTCCGGGCGCCGGCATCCACATAGGTGATCTCGCCGGTAATACCACTGGCCAGGTCCGAGGCCAGAAAAGCCGCCGTATTGCCCACTTCCGTAATGGTGATATTGCGCTTGAGCGGTGCCTTGGCTGCATTCGCGTCCAGCATGGATCGAAACTCCTTGATGCCCGCAGCGGCCAGGGTGCGGATAGGGCCGGCGGAAATTCCGTTCACCCGGATGCCTTCCGGACCCAGGCTGGAGGCCATATAGCGCACGGACGCTTCCAGGCTCGCCTTGGCCAGCCCCATGACGTTGTAGTTCGGTACCGTCTGCTGAGAAGCGTGATAGGTGAGCGTCAGCAGGCTGCCGTTGCGCCCCTTGAGCATCTCCCGACCGGCCTGGGCCAGCGCCACAAAGCTGTAGCTGGAAATCTCGTGGGCCATGCGGAAGCCGTCGCGCGTGGTTACATCCACGAAGTTGCCGTCCAGTTCCTCAGCGGGCGCGAAGCCCACGGCATGGACGATGATGTCGATACCGTCCCAGTGCTGGCTCAGCCCATCGAACACCGCCTGAATCTCGTCGTCATTAGTGACGTCACACGGGAAGCACAGCGCCTCGGAACTGCCGAAATTCTCTGCCGCATTGACCACACGGGATTTGAGCTTGTCATTCTGATAGGTAAAAGCCAGCTCCGCGCCTTCCCGGTGCATGGCCTCGGCAATGCCGTACGCAATGGACTTGTTGCTGGCGATCCCCACGATGAGCGCGCGCTTGCCTGCCAGAAATGCCATGAAAGACCTCGTTGTCCCCGTCAGTAAAAGTCACAGTATAGGCAAAACGACCGGGTGCGCGAACCGGGATGGCTCCCCTGAACGGTAAAACCATGTTTCGGGCTGTCGAGGAGCTAGCACCTAGCTCCTAGCTCCTCGCACCTCGCACCTCGCCCCTTACCGATATTCATGGTCCGTGGCAAAGGCCGCCCGGATCAGGCGCTGGGTGTATTCCGACTCCGGCTGGCGGAAAACGCGCTCCGTGGGGCCGCGTTCGATCACCCGGCC
>CAYPKI010000338.1:0-1657 GCA_964411265.1 uncultured Alcanivorax sp.
CTTTACCGCCGCGCATCACCGCGGCGTGGATGTGGCCATTCAAGCGACCGTGGCCGGCGGCATTCCCATTCTCAAATCCCTGGGGGAGGGGCTGGCGGCCAACCATATCGACTGGGTCGCGGGGATCATTAACGGCACCGGCAACTATATTCTCACGGAAATGCAGGAGCACGGCCGGGATTTCAACGAAGTGCTCAAGGAAGCGCAGGCGCTGGGCTACGCCGAGGCGGACCCCACCTTTGACGTCGAGGGGGTTGATGCTGCTCACAAGCTCACCATTCTGGCTTCCATTGCTTTCGGTATTCCGCTGCAGTATTCGCGTGTGTACATGGAGGGCATTAGCCGGCTGACCACGGAAGACGTCAAGAATGCCGACATGTTCGGCTATCGCATCAAGCATCTGGGCCTGGCGCGCGATACCGGCGCGGGTATCGAACTGCGCGTGCATCCCACCCTGATTCCCAAGGAAGTGCTGCTGGCCAGTGTCAGCGGCGTCATGAACGCGATCACCATTGAGGGGGACGCCGTCGGGCCCACCCTCTACTACGGTGCCGGTGCCGGGGCGGAGCCCACCGCTTCGGCGGTGGTGGCCGACACGATCGAAATGGGGCGGGGGCTGACCGCTGATCACGAGGAGCGCGCGCCCTATCTGGGCTTTCATGCGGATCAGATGTCGCAAACACCTGTGCTGGACATTGAAGAGGTCAAAACCTCGTTTTATGTCCGTTTGCATGTGCGCGATCAAACCGGTGTTTTGAAGGACATTACCCAGATCCTGACCCGCCATGACATCAGTGTTGAGGCCATGTTTCAGCGCGAGGCCGAAAGTGACGAGCCCGTCGCCATCGTGATGATGACGCACAAGGTACGCGAGCGGGACATGAACCGGGCTCTGGACGAAATTGCCGCCCTGGAGACGGTGCTGGAAGATCTCATGCGTATTCGCGTGGAAAGCCTGGATGCCTGACTCGAGTGCCGAGGCGCATCAAAACTCAACGTAAAACTCCCGGAGCAAGCTTCGGGACCAGAGGACCATCATGGCGTTTCGCGACCGTTACACCGGCCTGATCAACCGCTATCGGGATCACCTCCCCGTCAATGACGATACGCCCCTGATCAGCCTGGGCGAGGGCAACACCCCCCTGATCCGCTTGAAAAACATTCCGCGCGCGCTGGGGCGGGATGTCGACCTCTACGTCAAGTTCGAGGGCCTCAATCCCACCGGCTCGTTCAAGGACCGGGGCATGACCATGGCCGTTACGCGAGCCGTGGACGAGGGCAGCAAGGCCATTATCTGCGCCTCCACGGGGAATACTTCCGCGTCCGCGGCAGCCTATGCGGCGCGTGCCGGTATCTCGGCCTTTGTGCTGATTCCCGAGGGCAAGATCGCCATGGGCAAGCTGGCGCAGGCCATGATGTACGGCGCCACCATCATGCAGATCCGTGGCAACTTCGATGCCGGCATGCAACTGGTCAAGGACGTGGCCGAGGATGCGCCGGTGACCATTGTCAATTCGGTCAATCCGTTCCGCCTGCAGGGACAAAAATCGGCCGCCTTCGAGATTATCGAGGAACTGGGCCGGGCACCGGATTATCACTGCCTGCCCGTGGGGAATGCCGGTAATATCACCGCCCACTGGATTGGTTACTGCGAATA
>CAYPKI010000339.1:0-1634 GCA_964411265.1 uncultured Alcanivorax sp.
CTACCACGGGCCGGGCCAGACCGTGATTTATCCGCTGCTGGATCTGCGCCGTCACGGCATAGGCGCGCGGGAGCTGGTTTCACGCGTTGAAAACGCCGTGATTGCCATGTTGCGTGGCTCGGGCATCCATGCGGGAGGGCTTGCCGGTGCACCCGGCGTGTACGTTGACGGCGCGAAAGTCGCATCAGTGGGGCTTCGCATTCGGCGTGGCTGCAGCTATCACGGGCTGGCGTTAAACCGATCACTGGATCTGGAAGACAGCTTCGGCCGGATCAACCCCTGCGGCTATGCCGGACAGGCGGTTACGTCGCTAGCACGGTTGGGCGCTGATTCAGACCGCAGGTCGGTAGAAGAAGCGCTCCTCGCAGCCCTGGGCGAACAATTCGGCGTGAATAACTGGACCCAAGCCAGCGGCCTGCCCGAATGTTATACTAAATCCGTACATCATTTTACGCAGGAGTCATCATGAGTAGCGCTCATCCGGCCAAGCGGCGGGTCGCACAAGGCGAGAAGCTGCGCGGCGCCGAAAAAGTCCGTGCCATTCCCATGGTGGAAGAACGTGAATCGCAGACCATTCAGCGCAAGCCTGACTGGATCCGCGTGCGCGTGCCGTCCGGTGGTCAGGTGCAGAAAGTGAAAAACATGGTGCGCCAGCAGAAGCTGTCCACCGTCTGTGAAGAAGCGGCGTGCCCCAACCTGCCCGAGTGCTTCGGTGGCGGCACAGCGACCTTCATGGTCATGGGCGAGATCTGCACCCGGCGCTGTTCGTTCTGTGATGTGGGCTTCGGCCGGCCCAATTCACTGGACCCGGACGAGCCGCGCCATCTGGCCGAAAGCGTGCGCGACATGGGGCTCAATTTTGTCGTGATTACGTCGGTGGATCGCGATGATCTCGACGACGGCGGTGCGCAGCATTTCGTTGACTGCATCCGGGAAGTCCGGGCCATGACCCCGGATGCCAAGGTCGAGATCCTGACGCCGGACTTCCGGCCTTGCATCGACACGGCGCTGGACCTGCTGACCACCGACGCACCCGATGTATTCAACCACAACATCGAGACTGTACCCCATCTGTACAAATGGGCCCGGCCCGGCGCCAAGTATGATCATTCGCTGGAGCTGCTCCGCCGATTCGGCGAGCGCCGCCCGGATGTGCCCACCAAGTCCGGCATCATGGTGGGCCTGGGCGAGACCAATGAGCAGATACTGGAGACACTTCAGGATCTGCGCGAAAATGGCGTGGATATGGTCACCATCGGTCAGTACCTGCAGCCCAGCCAGCACCACGCACCCGTGGACCGTTTCGTGCATCCGGACGACTTCCGCATGTTTTCCGAGGAAGGCCGCAAGATGGGCTTTCATTCGGTGTCATCCGGGCCCATGGTCCGCAGTTCCTACAAGGCTGACCGGCAATTCGCCGGCGAGGACGTGGGTGTGCCCGAAGCGGGCAAATGGTCGGCGCACGCCAGCTGATCTTCGGCAGCGTCAACCCCGGTCCCGGTAGACCGGCAACAGCAGCGGTCCCGTGAGGCGGCATTGCTGTTGCCGGCCAGCGCATGGGACCAGTGGTTTTCAGGCAATCGTCAGAAACGGCACCAGGGTAATGAATAACAACCCGCCCATAATAATCAAGG
>CAYPKI010000340.1:0-1628 GCA_964411265.1 uncultured Alcanivorax sp.
GGCCTCCTTGTTGGGATCCAGCAGCACGCGAACGCGGACACCCCGTTCGTGGGCGCTTTTGAGCGCTTCCATGACGCCGCGATGACTGAGGTAGAACATCAGAAGATCTACCTGATCACCAGCTTGCGCACTGTTCAGTGCATCCAGAACCGCCTCGCGGATGGCCGCTTCGGTGAGCATGCGCATCCGGGGCAGACCATCGGCGACCATGGTATCCGCCTCGGGCCAGTCCGGGCGTTCGTGGGAGAACGCGGCCACGTCCGCTTCCGTTTGCACAAGATCCAGCGCCGCCGGGCCTTCAAAGTACAAGCCGACGTTGTCGTGCGCGCTACTGGCATTGTGCGGATTCGCGGATGTCACCACACCGGCCCAGCCGTCACCGTGATCGGCCACCAGGGTCTTGCGATGATTCGCCTTGAAATTCAGAAGGGCCATATAGGTACGCAACGTCACGGCGGTTGAACTCACCGGTGACGGCAACCAGCCGTTGCGACTGTTGCCCGCCCACTGACAGCACGCGCGCCAGATAATGGACCAGGTCGGATTGGGATCACGCAGCCGTTCGAGATCCGTGAAAATGACCTCGATACCGGCGGCTTGCAGTTGTTCGATAAAGGGATTCGCGACACCGCCGTAGAGCGTATTGAACGGGTCGGTAATAAACACCACTTTCAGATCAGGCACCGCCTGTTTGCGTTCGATCAGTGTCCGGGTAAGCTCCCGGGTAATGGGCCGATGCGGGGACTCGGTACCGCCGGCAAACGGATTGAACAGGAATTGATCCAGAACCACCAGCTGTTGAGCCTGTTCGATTAACCGCAGCTGCTGATCGAAGATGGTCTGTTCGGTGTGACGCTCGCCGGCCTCATCTACCCAGGTGTGATCGGCCAGGAAGGTGATATCGGCGACGGAGCGCCAGGGCGTAGCGGTGTTAATGCCGGTGGGCAAGGGTCTGTTCATGTCATAGCCCGCCATCGCCAGAGAAAGCGCGAGAAGCAGCCCCAGTATGATCCCGCCGCGTTTGCCATGCATGGGCACGGATTGTGACGCCTCGGGCGGCCGGGTCAAGCGCTGAATGGCGGCGTTGCGCCCGGACTTGCGTCGCCTCGCTGGATCAGCGAAAGGCTTTATCATGCCGCGAACGGAAAACGGGTGCTCGTCGCGGGATACCCGGAAAGGAAAAGGCGCTTGCCATGGCCTCTTCATTTGGTCGCGCGACGGCCGTCCTCGGGGCCGAATTGCTTTTCGGGCCCATCCCGGCGTGGACGTCCAATCTCTCGTATAGCTTCGTCAATGGAGAGCTGGGTCGGGGGGTGCTGGACAATCCGGCTCGGCTCGGAGTCGAACGACACGAGCGTCTTCCGACGATCTCGGCCGGCGCCAGCCATCAGCTTATCGACTGGATCGTGGCGCGGGTCGAGCTGAGCAGAGAGGTCCATGGACAGACCCGCAGCGAAAGCACCGCGGAAACCAGCATTCCCTATCTGGCGTTCCCGATCCCGATGGGGAGCCGGTTCGATCTGATCCAGTGGGTCGGGTAGCGGGAAACGCCCATCAAGATCTGTGTGCGTAAAAACTGCGTGCGCGAAGACGCGGAAAACATGGAGAGGCAACGGCCCCCTTCGGTG
>CAYPKI010000341.1:0-1604 GCA_964411265.1 uncultured Alcanivorax sp.
CCTTGCGTGCCTTGTCCGGCTGGTCGAGTTGCCATAGCACTTCGCCGTAATGGGCAGCCACCTCCGGGTCCTTGAACTGTTGCCAGGCTTGGCGCAGCCACTCCAGTGACGCTTCCAGCCGTCCCTGTTGGTAGAGGACCCAGCCCTTGCTATCGAGAAAGGCGGGATTGTCGGGCTGCTGCTCCAGCGCGCGATCAATGTAGCCCTCGGCCTCGTCCAGCCGCTGTTTGTGATCCGCCAGCGTGTAGCCCAGCGCGTTCAGCGCCACGGCGTCGCCGGGTTTCATGTCCAACACACGGCGCAGATCCGCTTCCGCTTGACCGGTTTCATCCAGCTTCTCGGCGATCATGGCACGCGCGTAGAGCAGTTCGCGTTCATTGGGCAGCTCGGCAATGGCCTGGTTGAGCAGCTCCATCGCTTCCGGGCTGCGATCGGTCTGACGCAGGATCTCTGCCTGGGACGCATAGAGCGACGGTGCCCGATCCGGGTGCTGGCCCCGGAGTTGTTCCAGCAGCTCGGCGCCCTCTTCGCCACGACCATGCTTGTACATCAGCCGCGCCGCCTGAACACGGCCGCGCAGCCGGTTTTGACCGCCACTGATGGCGAGATAATGCTCGATGGCCTCTTCCGGATGGCCGCTTTGCTTTTCTACCCGCGCCAGATACAGATGCATGTCGTCCGTGCGATAGCCTTCGTCTAACAGCTGCGCGAGGGTCTCGCGCCCAAGCTTGTATTCGTCCTGTTCCAGGGCATAGAGGCCTATGGACGCGCGCGGCTGGGTGGAGCGCGGGACGCGTTCCGCGAGGGTCTGCACCTGCTCGCGGGCGTTGGCGATGCGCCCGGCGTCGATGAGTTGGCGCGCGTACTGTGTGCGCACGCGGGGTACCTCGGGGAAACGCTGGACAAGCCGGGCGAAGTGCTTGCGAGCGGCTTCGTTCTGGCCCGTTTGCGCCAGCAGGCGCCCTTTGAGCATGAGCGCCTGGCGGTGTTTGGGACTGAGTGATAACGCCTCGTTACAGGCCTCGAGGGCCGACTCCGGTTCATTCTGTTTCTGCCGGCGGAGCGCGCGTGCGTACCACAGCGGTGCCTGCTTCGGGTATTGCTCCACCAGGCTGCTGAGCGCTTCCAGCAGGGGCTCACTGGTATCGGTGTTGAGCTGGCGGGCCTGCTTGACCAGATCTGTAAGCGCGGTGTCCGGATCCCGGGCCAGCAGCCGGTCAATGTGCAGCGCCGCCTGTTGCGGCTCACCCAGGCTGATGGATGCGAGGGCGGCGATCTTGCGCGCGCGTTTGCTGTCCGGTGCCTGACGGAGCCAGCGCTCGGACAGTTTCAGTGCCTGCTGGTGCTCATGTAGATAGGCTGCCAGACGCGCTGCCTGGGCCAGCACCGCCGGATCATTGGTGGCCATGCCGATCCGGTTGTAATACGCCAGCGTAACCTGAAGCGCGTCACGCTGGGCGGCCACCTCCGCCACGAGCAGGTCGCCCAGCATGCCCGATTTTTCCTTGATCGGCAGGGGCGCTTGCCGGGGAATCCGGGCCTCGGGTTCCGACGGGGCCTCGGGTTGAAGGGCACAGCCGTCCATCAGTGCGAGCGTGAAGGTG
>CAYPKI010000342.1:0-1595 GCA_964411265.1 uncultured Alcanivorax sp.
GGGGCGTGGGTGTGCGTACCCTGAGTGGTCAACAGACCGGCTTCGCCTACACGGATGATATTGATCGCGAGAGCCTGAGCAGTGCGGCCGGTGCTGCGCGAGCCATTGTACACCAGGGCCGGAGCGGCACCCTGCCGATGATGAATCGCGTGCAGACCCCGGCGCTGTATGGTACGGAGGATCCGCTGGCCTCCTGGGACTCCGAGCGCAAGGTTCAGCTGCTCCAGGAAGTCGATCAGATGGCGCGTTCGCTCGACCCCTCCGTGCGCGAAGTGACCGCCTCTCTGGCCGCGCGCCACGAAGTTATTCTGGTGCTGGGCAGTGACGGCACCCTGGCTGCGGACGTGCGCCCGCTGGTACGCCTGAACGTGTCCGTGATCTCGGAGCGCAACGGTCGACGTGAGCGTGGCAGCGCGGGTGGTGGCGGACGAGTGGACTACGACTGGCTGTTGGACGGCGAGCGCTGGCAGGACTGGGCCCGGCAGGCTGTGCGCCAGTCCCAGGTGAACCTGGAGGCGGAACCCGCGCCGGCGGGCACCATGCCGGTGGTCCTGGGGCCGGGCTGGCCGGGCGTGCTGCTGCACGAGGCGGTGGGGCACGGCCTGGAGGGCGATTTCAACCGCAAGGGCACGTCCATGTTCGCTGAACGCATGGGGCAGCAAGTAGCCGGATCCGGTGTCACGGTCGTGGACGACGGTACCCTCGGGGGTCGCCGTGGCTCGCTCAATATCGACGACGAGGGCACACCCACCAGCTACAGCACCCTGATCGAAAACGGCCGCCTGGTGAACTTCATGCAGGACAAGCATAACGCCCATCTCATGGGTGTACCGGCCACGGGCAACGGCCGACGCGAGTCCTATGCTCACCAGCCCATGCCCCGCATGACCAACACCTATATGCTGCCGGGCGACGACAGTCCGGATGACATTATCGGCTCACTCGACCGTGGTATTTATGCCGTCAATTTTGGCGGCGGCCAGGTCGATATTACCTCGGGCCGGTTCGTGTTTTCCTCCAGCGAAGCCTATCTGGTGGAAAAGGGCCGCATCGTATGTCCGGTCAAGGGCGCCACCCTGATCGGCTCTGGTGCCGAGGTGATGCAGAACGTGTCCATGGTGGGCAATGATCTGGAACTGGATTCCGGCATTGGCGTGTGCGGCAAGGAAGGGCAGTCCATACCCGTGGGGGTGGGGCAGCCCACCCTGCGGGTGGATGCTTTGACCGTGGGCGGGACGGCCTGACAGGCGCCAGCCTCTCTGCAACGGCTTCTGTTCGTCTGAGCGCCCCGGTTTGCCTTCGGGACGTGCCGATGGGTAGGTCGGGCTTTAGCCCGACACTGGCGGGTGCATGTCGCCGTCATTCAGAGTTTCAGACTCTGCAAAGCGCCGCCCTTCGGGCGGCAAGCCGGGACGCGCCCCGGCGGGCGCCTTACTCTTTTTTGCTTGTCCAAAAAAAGTAAGCAAAAAAAAGACACCCCGGCTCAACGTCCGCCCACCCAATCGAAGATTGGGTGGGCGGATCCCCTCGGTTGGCGGGCTCCACGCAGGACGCGCCAAGACAAATCGTCCACGATTTGACTTGGCTAAACCCGC
>CAYPKI010000343.1:0-1581 GCA_964411265.1 uncultured Alcanivorax sp.
CCGGATGCGGTTCAATTATCTGTCGGAGGAAGAAGACCAACAGGCCTGGCGCGACGGCCTGCGGCTCACCCGCGAACTATTCGCCCAGCCGGCGTTCGACCCCTATCGCGGCGAGGAAGTCTCGCCCGGCAAGGACGTGCAGACCGATGACGAAATCGACGCCTGGGTGGCCGAAAGCGCCGAAACCGCGTACCACCCCTGCGGCACCTGCCGCATGGGCGAGGATAAGATGGCCGTGGTGGATCCGGCATGCCGGGTGCGGGGCGTCGAAAACCTGCGGGTGGTGGATTCGTCCATCATGCCCACCTTGACCAATGGCAACATCAACGCCCCCACCATCATGATCGGCGAAAAGGCCGCGGACCATATCCTGGGCAAGGAAGTGTTGCCGCCCTCCGAGGCGGAGGTCTACTGCGCGCCCAGCTGGCAGGCGCAGCAGCGGGAAGGCTCGCCCACCCGGCAGGCGGATGAGGTGGATTAAACCCCTCAGGATTGCGATCACAGAACAAAGTCCGCCATGCCTGCCGGGTGGCTGTTAACGCCTTGCCAGTAATGCCCCGGTACGCCACGCCCCGGAGCATCCCGGTGCTGACCTGCGGGTGGGCGCGGCAGGATTCCGTAACCCCTGGCCTCGTTGAATATCTTTCCGCACAGCACGGGCTCAATGACCGGCCCGGCCCCGGGCTTTAACACCCAAAGCACACAGGAGTTGTTACCTTAAGGGACCGAATCGAGTGGGGAGTGCGAATGACGCGTTTACAGGAACAAATCGAGGTGGCTCGCAGCCCGGCGGAGTGTTTCCGCTATCTTCTGGATTTTGCCACAGCGGAACAATGGGATCCGGGCGTCTACCGCGCGGCCAAGCGGACCCCGGGCCGACCCGGCCCGGGCACGGAGTTCGATGTACTCCTGGATACCCCCGGACGGCGCATGCCCATGCGCTATCGGCTCCAGGAGAGCGTGGAAAACGAGCGGCTGGTGCTGACGGGCAAGGCCGATCGCGTCCAGGCGCACGACACCATTGCCCTGGAGCCGGCCGGCTCCGGCACCCTCATCACCTATACCGCCGAGCTCTCTTTCTCGGGCCCGGCCGGCACCCTGGAGCCGGCGCTCAAGCCCGCGCTCAAGCGCATGGGTCGCCGTGCCGTGGCCGGACTGGAACAGGCGCTGACCATCCCGGAAGCGCCGAATGAGCCGGACTGGCGCGACCGCCTGCGCTATTGCACCCTATTACCCGCAGCCCGGGATTTCACCGCCCACGGGTACCGGTCCATGCCGGACAAGGGCCTGAGTGAATTCATGGATGGGCAGAAAGTGGCTATTACGGGCGCCACCAGTGGGCTGGGCCTGGCCGCCGCCTGTGAGCTGGCGCGGCTGGGTGCCCATCTGGTACTGATCGGGCGAGGTGATGACCGCCTGGCGACCGCCACGGACGAAATCCGCGCCTTCAGCGGTTGCCCGGCTTCAGCGGTCACGACGTTTGAAGCGGACCTGGCCCTCATGTCCAACGCCCGGGATCTGGGCGAGCGCATCCAGTCGCAGTTCCCCCGCCTCGACGGATTGATCAACAACGCCGGCGCG
>CAYPKI010000344.1:0-1579 GCA_964411265.1 uncultured Alcanivorax sp.
TTGCGTACCGTGGGCGAACCCTTGCTCGGCGAGATTCTCCAACAGGGGCAACGGCTGGTGGGCACCAAGACCCGCCACGCGGCACTGGTGAACCGGCACCTGCTCGATGAAGCGGATTTCATGCCCTATGTGCGGCGCCTGCTCGCGGAGCGAAGAAAGCAATGGATTCAGTAGTAATCGAGAAAAAACTGGATTCTCTGCGACGATGCATTCATCGCGTGGAGGACCGGTGCCCGTAGCAGGTAGAGACCCTGCGGACCTTCAGGATATTCTTGTGCTCAACCTCAGCCGGGCCGTGCAACTCTGCGTGGACATTGCCACCCACTTCTGGCCGATGCCGAGCTGCCACCGCCGGCGACCATGGGGCAAAGCTTTGCATTGCTGGCACGCGAGCAGATGATCCCCGAGGACCTGGCCGAGCGTTTGCGCAAATCCGTCGGTTTCCGGAATATCGCCGTGCACAATTACTCAGATCTCGACTGGGCCATTGTCCATGCCGTGGCCTGGCGCCATCTGGACGACTTCCGGGATTTCGCGCGCGCGGTGAGCCAGCATCTGGATGATGGCGGTGATCAATAAGGCATTACCGGATCGGGCTTAATGACTCGTTCCTAGCGCCTCGTGCCTCGCCCCTCATTCCAGAGCGCGAGCCGACCCCAAAACAACCGGGAACTTCAATGAGGAGCCTCCATGAGCCGAACCTTTGAAGCCCTCCAGACCCGCAAGACCAACGATGGCTACGTCAGCGAAGTCGTGGAGCGAAAAGTGGACGAACTCGCCGAGGGCGACGTGCTGATCCGGGTGGAATGGTCCTCCTTGAACTACAAGGACGCGCTGTCGGGCACGGGCGATCCGGGCGTGACGCGGCATTTTCCGCACACCACGGGTATTGACGCCGCCGGCGAGGTGGTGGAAGCCACGGATGGGCCCTTCCGCGCGGGCGACAAGGTCATCGTCACCGGCTTCGACCTGGGCATGGACACCGACGGCGGCCACGGCCAGTACATCCGCGTGCCCGCCGAATGGGTCGTGGAAATGCCGGAAGGACTGGATACCCGCACCGCCATGCTCTACGGCACCGCCGGGTTGACCGCCGCGCTCTGCATCGAGTCCCTGCTGGATATCGTGGGTGATACGGAAGGCCGGCCTGTTCTGGTCACCGGCGCCACGGGCGGCGTGGGCTCCATGGCCGTGGCTATCCTGGCCCATCTGGGCGTGCATGTCGTGGCGGGCACCGGCAAGGATGACGCCCACGACTGGCTGCGCGATCTGGGTGCTGCTGAAGTCATCTCGCGCGCCGAACTGCAAGAGGGCGTCAAGAAACCCCTGCTCAAGCAGCGCTGGGCCGGCGTCATCGACAGCGTCGGCGGCGATATCCTCTTCAATTCGCTCAAGTCCCTGGAATACGGCGGTACAGCCGTGTGCTGCGGACTGGCCGGCTCACCGGAACTGCATGGCACCGTCTTCCCCTTCATCCTGCGCAACGTCAACCTCATCGGCGTGGACAGCGTCGAGATCCCGGTGGAGTTCAAGCAGCAGATGTGGCAACTGCTGGCCGACGACTGGCGGCCGACCTGTC
>CAYPKI010000345.1:0-302 GCA_964411265.1 uncultured Alcanivorax sp.
TGCAGCAGATGGGCGCTTCAGTCCGCGCCCTTCGGGTCTTTCAGGCTGGGCCGCACTCATCGTTGCCCTTTTTCGACATGCGGACTGCAGTCTATGAGCTGAAGTGCCTAGTTAATGTGCTCTTTTCCGAAGAAAACCTGGCCGAGCATTGAGCGGGGATGGCTACTGCCTTCCGTGAGATCCCATGCCCTGTGCTGGAGGCCCAAGTCGAAGTCCGAGTCGATACTGGTGTAATAGAGCGCTTCCGGCGAGTATGCAGCAGTGGCGAAGTGCGCGGCACACGGGCGTTGCGCATGGTTTTG
>CAYPKI010000345.1:312-1109 GCA_964411265.1 uncultured Alcanivorax sp.
ATGTACATTATAGAATATTCTTAAATAGAATAAACAGGTTTCAATATTCGTTTAATTGGTTTTAAAAAACTGATATTCTCCTATAAAGTAATAGGCAACTAATTTTTTATTCATTATGAGCATAATCTCAGCAAGTTCGCCTCTGGCTGACGAACAGGCACGCCAACTCAAGGAGCTAGTCGCGGATCTCGATGATCGGCAACTGGACTGGGTGTCCGGTTTTCTGGCCGGCCTGCGGGCCGCGGGCGATGAACAGCCGGCCTCGGTCGATGAGCAGGCGCGGGATAACGCGCCCTCGCTGACCGTGTTGTACGGTTCCCAGACGGGCAAGGCCGAAGGCGTTGCCGAAATGCTGGGCGAGCAAGCCCGCACGCGCGGCCTTCAGGCAAAGGTGGTGGATCTGGCGGAGTACAAGGCTCGGAACCTGAAGAACGAGACCTTTGTCGCCGTGGTTACCTCCACGCACGGCGAGGGCGATCCACCGGACAACGCGCTCGATTTCCACGAATTTCTGCACGGCCGGAAGGCGCCCAAGCTGAATGGCGTGCATTACGGCGTGCTGGCGCTGGGCGATACCAGCTATGAACATTTCTGCCAGACGGGGCGGGACTTCGATGCCCGCTTAACAGAGCTGGGAGCCACCGCTTTGACGGAACGGGTGGATTGCGACGTGGACTTTGATGATCCCGCCGAGGCCTGGGTGGAATCCCTGCTGCAGGCCGCCGAGGCCCGGTCGGGCGAACAGCTGGGTGCCACCTCGATGGTTTCGGCACCGGCCGCGGCCGCGACCCAATCCA
>CAYPKI010000345.1:1119-1578 GCA_964411265.1 uncultured Alcanivorax sp.
CGTCATATCGAGTTGTCACTGGAAGACTCGGGACTAACCTATCAGCCTGGCGACGCCGTGGGCGTTTATCCGCAGAACCCGCCGGGCCTGGTGGCCTCGCTCATCGAGCAATGCGGCCTGGATCCGGACGAGCACGTCAGCCTGGGCGAGAGCGAGGACAGCCTGGCGAATGCGCTACAGCACTACCGCGAGATTACCATCCTGACGCGCCCGCTGATGGAACAATGGGCTCAGTTGAGCGGCTCGTCAGAGCTGCAGGAGCTGGTGGCAGATCATGCCGCGCTCATGGAATGGATGCAGGGCCGGGATTTGCTGGATCTGGTACAGCACTACCCGGTCGCGGATCTGGACGCGAACACCCTGGTGAGCATACTGCGCAAACTGCCGCCGCGGCTGTATTCCATTGCGTCGAGTCAGACGGCGGTGGAAGACGAAGTGCATATCACGGTCGCGCCGCTG
>CAYPKI010000346.1:0-1547 GCA_964411265.1 uncultured Alcanivorax sp.
CAATATCGATGTAGATATGCTCGATACCGTATTCGTCCGCCAGCCATTCCCCTGCCGCCTGAACGCCGTAGCGCTCCGTGGCGTGGTGGCCGCAAGCGAAATAATGTACACCGGTTTCGCGCGCCTCATGGGTGGTCGGTTCGGAAATTTCGCCGCTGAGATAGGCATCCACGCCCAGCTCCCGGGCGCGGCCGATGAATCCCGGGGCCGCGCCGGTGCACCAAGCGAGCGTAGCAATCCGGTCGTCCGGGTCGCCGACATGAAGCACGGCCCGGCCCAGCGCCTGCTCCGCCCGGGCGGCGAATTCACGCGCGCTCACCGGGCGGTCCAGGTATCCGGTATTGCCCAGACTTCGCGGATGGTCCGGCTCCATGCCGCCATCCACGGTCAGGTCCAGCACGCGCGCGAGCTGCACATTGTTGCCCAGCTCGGGATGGGCATCCAGCGGCAGGTGATAGGCAAACAGATTGATGTCGTGACGCAAAAGGGTCTGCAAACGCTGCTTCTTCATGCCCTGGATACGTTGGTCCTCGCCCTTCCAGAAGTAGCCGTGATGAACCAGGATGGCGTCCGCTTGCTCGGCGATGGCCGCATCCACCAGGGCCTGACAGGCGGTCACGCCCGAAACCAGACGCCCGATCCCCGGGCAGCCCTCCACCTGGAGCCCGTTGGGCGCGTAATCGGTGAACAGATCCGGGCGCAACGCCTGGTCCAGCACCTGATGCAGGGTATCCCGATCGACCATTCTTTCCTCGTCTGCAGTTGTTAGAATGCTTTCTTTTGCCGGGCCATTGATCATGCCTGTACGGAGCTTGTCGTTACTGCAGTCCCTGCGCTTTCTGGCCGCGCCGGCGCTGGCCGGACTCACCGTGGCGATTCTGGTGCTGCTATGGCTGGACCCGTCCGGTGACGGCTCGGCTCCGACGGCTCTGGGTGATCCCCGGGCAAGCTATGCGGGCGCCGTTGAACAGGCCTCCCCTTCCGTGGTCAACATCTATACCACGCAACAGGTACAGCAACAACGCGCGCCCCGGGATCGGTTTTTCGACCGTTTCATGGAAGAACCCCGGCGCCAGCGGGCCCTTTCCAGCCTGGGTTCGGGCGTGATTACCGACGCCGCCGGCTATGTGCTTACCAGTCACCATGTGGTGCGCGACGCGGACGGCATTCTGGTAGCGCTGCAGGACGGCCGGGAAGCCCCCGCGGAAGTGGTGGGCACGGATCCGGAAACGGATCTGGCGCTGCTGCAGATCGACATGGAGAACCTGCCGGTCATGGACCTCAGCGATCCGGGGCCGGTAGGCGTGGGGGATGTGGTGCTGGCGATCGGCAACCCGCTGGGCGTGGGTCAGACGGTCTCCATGGGCATTGTCAGCGCCACCGGGCGCAGTCACCTGGGACTGGCTACGTTCGAAAACTTTATCCAGACGGACGCGGCCATTAACCGGGGCAACTCGGGCGGTGCCCTGATCGACACCGACGGCGACCTGATCGGCATTAACACGGCCATTCTGTCGTCGGATGGCAGCTGGCAGGGCATCGGCTTC